>NZ_JABEVC010000001.1 GCF_013044125.1 Acidocella sp.
CATCCCAAACCGTCCCCTGCTCATAATGACGCTCATAGAAGCGCCGTTATGAGCGCTCACTACGCAGTCACGGCAGGCGGTTCAGACCGGAGGGATACATTTATGTGAACGTGCTGCTGGTTATGTGCCTAGCGGGGGCGGGCTGGCGTAAGCGGCGCGATTGTTCCAGATCAGCCGGACGACCCTTTATCGCTGGCTTGATGCGTGGATTGGTGGCCGGAGCCTGGCAAAGAGCGTGTACGAGACTTTTCGGAGGCGTTGTTGCGCGAGCGAGCGGCGCATTTTGGCGTGACGATCAACGCGGTCTGGGTTGCACTGAAGAAAAAGGCCATCACTAAAGATCACATGTCGTCCTCAAGGTTCAACTCCCGGCACCAAAGTTTCAGGCGCGCGGGAAAATCCACGGCATCCAGCGCGGTGCTCAAAGCGGGTATGGCTTGTGGTGGCTGGTCGCCAATGAGAGCCGCGTGCACTAAGCTATCATCCACCCGTGGCCAGGGGGCGGTTTCCAATTCCAGATATGTGCGCGCATAAAGTTTCGCCAGCGGCTCCACATCCGGCTTGTCCACCAGCGCCGCGATTTCCGCCAGCGGTTTTTGCCCTTGGTGCGGCGTCACCAGGCGCTTGGCAATGAGGTGCTGCAGAAACCGCCTCTGCATCACGGCGGGTGGCAGGTTCTTCACGTGCAGCAGCATCAGTCGGCCAAGCGAGTCTTCGGTTGCGAACCGCGCCGCATCAGCCACGCCAAAATTATGGCCCAGATAGCCAATATCTGGGAGTACGTCGCTCCGCACGATGGCTTTTCCCGCGTGAGTGCCGTGAGCCAGCGATGTCACCGAGACATCGAAGGCCCATGCCGTCGAAGACTCGCTGTTCTCCAGCGCCAGGCCGCCAGTGGCGTAGACCCAGGTGCTGCAATGCAGTGGCAGATCGTAACGCTGCAAGATTGGTTTGACTAGTTGGTTGGAGAAAAACGCTCCATCGCGTCCGACGAGAAATTCATCCGCGTCCAGAACCGTTGCGTAGCGGCAGTTGCGGGCGATCAGATCGTAGAAATCACGGTTCGCATGAAACCAATGAGCGTCATCATAATACTGCCGGTAGGGCAAAACGAGCACCCGCCGCGCATGTATCGCGAGCTTTTGGCGATAGACCGGGTCTACAGACCCGCAATCCAGGATGACGATATTCTCAAAACCTACGATGGAAGCGTGGTGCGCGACCCATGCGTCGATAAGATAGGCTTCGTCCTTGGCTTTAAGGATGATCTTCAGCAGCGTGTCCTTGCCGGGCGCCCATTCCAAGCCTTGCCGCCGCCCGGTTTCCAGCCAGTGCCGATAGGCATCCGTTTCATTGGAGAAATTGATGCCCGCGGCTGCGGCGTAGACCCCTGGCGAGAAGGCTGATGTACGGTGGCGCAGCGAATATTTCAACAGATCTATTTCGCGCAGCGTATGCGTTTCCAACAGGGCGAAATAAGTATCGCACAGATCGGCTTCAGTCATGCCATGCCGTCCTCTGAGAGAAAGCCGCCCCGCCCCATCATTATTGCTTCCCTACCTGAATTTCGCGAAGGTCAGAGCAGTGTAAAAACCCATCACAAAATAAACCTTGATTCAGCCAAGGCTCAGGCCAATGGCGGCGTAAAACGACATAAAGGACGACGATATCCCATTTCCCCAGATTATAGGACTTCAGCAGAGGAATGTCACCTCCTCCAATGCCCCTTGCTGATCGTGATTGAAGACTCCTGTATAGGCCAAAACCTGCCTACTGGCTGTTTGTTTCAAAACGCAAAATTCATTCCGCTTAAGCTACAAAACTGCACAAATTGGGGTGCAAGCAAAAAATTAATCTGTATTAACAATATATTATAACGCAAACCTCGAAAACGCTCCACGTGGAGCCCCCGCTCAGTCAGTCGCCGCGTCTTCGTCCTCATCCTCAGGCTTGGCGGGCAGGGCATAGCTCCCGGTCAGCCAGCGGCCCAGGTCCACTTGCGCGCAGCGTTCCGAGCAGAACGGCTTATGCGCCGGGGCGCTCGGCTTTTCACAAATCGGGCAGACCGTCTTCATCGCAACACCTCATGCAACCCCGGCCGCACCCGGCGGCGCATAATCTCGGCAAAGCCCAGATGGGAAAACCCTAAAAATTCCGGCATCAGAAAATCCCGCCCCAGCGCCGCGCTCAGCGGTGCAGCCAGCCTGGCCCGCGCGGCGGGTTTCATTCCGGCAAAATCAACCAAAATCCCGCCGGATAAATTGCGCAGCGTAATTTGCCTGCAAATTTCAGGGATAATCGCGGTATTCAGCGCCAGTGGCGCAACCCCCGAGCCGGCCCCGGCGTCAATATCAATCAGCACCGCCGCCGGCGCCGTGGTAATGTGCATCAACGCCCCCAGCGGCAGCGGCGCGCAAGGCTCGGCCAATCCGGCCACCTCGTCTTCCAGCACGGCATCGAATGCCTTGGCGTCATAGCGCAGCCGCGCCTCCAGCCGGGGCCGCAACTGCGCCATCAACGCGTAATCATCCACCAGAATCTCCCCGGCTGCTCTTGCCGCCAGCTCCAGCAACGGCCCGTCGCCCCGGCGCAGTAACCCTGGTTTCTCTCCCGGCGCCTCACCGGCCGCCGCCAGCCGCGGGCCTTTGCCACTCTGCGCGCTGCGGCTCACCCGCACCGCCACATAGGCGCCAACCGTAAGCCCCTTACCCCCCGCGCTATCGGGCAAAAATCCAACCGCCCCGCCGATTTCCACGAACCGTCCCGCCATGGCCGGCAGCACCGCCTCCACCCTCCCGGTGTAGACATCACCCACGCCATCTGGCGCGGCCAGATTCCAGATCCAGAATTCGCTTAAAACATCGCCCTCCAGCCGGGCTACCCGCACCACATCCCCCCGGCGCGAGGCCCGGATCATGGCCGGTATCCCAGCCCCCGCAGGAGCGAGGCGGTCTCATGCAGCGGCAGCCCGACCACGGCGGAATATGAGCCGGAGACAAAATCCACGAACGCCGCGGCCCGGCCCTGGATGGCATAGCCCCCCGCCTTGCCGCGCCACTCGCCGCTCTCCAGGTAATCGCGCAGCTGCCCCGCATCCAGCCGGGCAAAGCCCACCACGGAGCCCGCGACGCGGCTGGCCACCCGGCCGTCGGGCGCGCGCACCGCCACCCCGGTATAAACCCGGTGGCGCCGGCCGGAGAGGAGTGTCAGGCATTTTTCCGCCTGTTCCAGGCTTTCCGCTTTCGGTAGAATCCGCGTCCCGGCGGCCACCACCGTATCGGCGGCGATCACAAACCCCCCGCCCGGCACCAGCTTGGCCAGGGCAAGGCGCAGCGCGCAGGCGCGGGGCGGCTCCCCCGCCAGCGGCGTCTCATCAATATCAGGAGCAATAATCTGGTCCGGCTCTATCCCGATCTGGCGGAGCAGCTCGAGCCGTCTGGGGCTGGCCGAAGCCAGAATCACTTGAAGCGGAATGTGATCCGGCCCTTGGTCAGGTCATAAGGGGTCATCTCGACATTCACCCGGTCCCCGGCCAGCACCCTGATGCGGTTCTTGCGCATCTTGCCGCTGGTATGGGCCAGAATCACATGGTCGTTGTCGAGCTTGACGCGAAACATCGCGTTGGGAAGCAGTTCAGTGACCATGCCGCTGAACTCGATCATATCTTCTTTAGACAAACACACCTCGTGCAAATTGCTGGAACGCTGCGGGTGAAATGGGCTTAACTTTCTCTCCGGTCAAGTTTTCCCAAGCCGGATGGCCACGGAGGCGGCATGCGCGCCCAGGTTCTCGGCCTCCGCCAGCGCCACGGCGGCGGGGCCGATGGCCTCCAGCGCGCCTTCCGTCAGCTTTACCCAGGTGGTGCGCTTCATGAAATCATAGACCGAGAGCCCGGAGGAAAAACGTGCTGTGCCGGAGGTCGGCAGCACATGGTTGGGCCCGGCCACATAGTCGCCAATGGCTTCCGGGCAGTCCTGGCCCATGAAAACCGCCCCGGCATGGCGGATTTTAGCGAATATCCGCTCCGGCCCGGCCAGCATCAGTTGCAGATGTTCCGGCGCAATGCGGTTGGCCAGCGCCACGGCCTCGTCCCAGTCATGCACCAAAATCACCGCGCCATGGCGGCGGATGCTCTCGCCGGCGATAGCCGCGCGCGGCAGGGTCTCCAGGGCGCTCTCCACCGCGCCCAGCACGCTGGCGGCCAGCGCGCCGCTGGTGGTGATGAGGATTGCCTGCGCGTCCTCGTCATGTTCAGCCTGGGCCAGCAGGTCGAGCGCCAGATGCGCCGGGTTGGCGCTGTCATCGGCCAGAATCAAAACTTCCGAGGGGCCTGCGATGGAGTCGATGCCAACCTGGCCGAAAACCTGGCGCTTGGCCTCCGCGACATAGGCGTTGCCCGGACCGGTTATGCGGTCAACCTTGGCGATGCTTTGCGTGCCGTAGGCCATCGCCGCCACCGCCTGCGCGCCGCCGATGCGGTAGATCTCGCTCACCCCCGCCATTTTCGCGGCCGCCAGCACCAGCGGGT
This sequence comes from Acidocella sp., assembly GCF_013044125.1. GTDB lineage: Bacteria > Pseudomonadota > Alphaproteobacteria > Acetobacterales > Acetobacteraceae > Acidocella. Next base: position 4,529 of record NZ_JABEVC010000001.1, read on the forward strand.
TGAGCACGCCGTCAGGTGCTGGAACACAACAGGCGATGCGGCCCACGCCGGCCACTTTCGCCGGGATGGCGTTCATCAGCACCGACGACGGATAGGATGCCTTGCCCCCCGGCACATAGATGCCCACGGCATCCAGCGCCCCCCAGCGCATGCCCAGCGTGGCGCCGGTCTCATCGGTGAATTCGATGTCCTGCGGCAGTTGCGCGCGGTGGAACCGCTCGATCCGCGCGGCGGCCAGGGCCAGGGCATCGTGCAGCTCATGCGGGATTTCAGCCGTGGCCACGGCGATTTCGTCAGCGCTGATGCGCAGGTCTGCGGCGCTCAGCGCCGTCCGGTCGAAATTGTTGGTGTAGTCCACCACCGCCGCATCGCCGTGTGCGCGCACCTCAGCGATGATCTCGCGCACCTGCCCGGCCACATGCGGCTCGCCCGAGGAACGCGCAAGCAGGGCGTCGAACTGGGCGGCGAAATGCGGCTGGGCGGTGGAGAAGAATTTCATGCGGCGAGGGCCTTGCGGAAGCTTTCGATCCAGGAGTTGATCTCATCGGGCCGGGTTTTCAAGGCAATCCGGTTGACGATCAGCCGCGAGGAGACATGCGCGATCATATCGGTTTCCACCAGCCCGTTGGCCTTCAGCGTGCTGCCGGTCTGCACCAGATCAACGATGAGCCGCGAGAGGCCAAGCCCGGGGGCAAGTTCCATGGAGCCGTTCAGCTCCACGATCTCGGCCTGGATCCCCCTGGCGGCAAAGTGTTTTTTTGCCAAATTGGGGTATTTGCTGGCGACGCGGATGCGTGAGAGCGAGGCGAAATCGGTATGCACATCATCCTTGGGTTCGGCGACCGAGATGCGGCAATGGCCGATGCCCAGGTCCAGCGGCGCATAGATTTCCGGGTAGTCGAATTCCATCAGCACATCGCCGCCGCAGATGCCGATCTGGGCGCCGCCGAAGGCGACGAAAGTGGCGACATCGAAGGAGCGCACGCGAATGACGTCCAGGCCCGGATGGTTGGTGGGAAAGCGCAGCCGCCGGCTGGATTCGTCGGCATAATCGGCTGCCGGGGCAATGCCGGCGCGGGCGAGAAGGGGGCCGGCCTCATCGAGGATGCGGCCTTTGGGAAGGGCAAGGACAATCGACATGGCCGGGGATTACCACCGGGGCGGGGGTGAGGCTAGTGTCCCGATTTTGAGGTTCGTAACATCAAAACATCTTCCCTCACGGGACATGAGCGCTTTTTTTCAGTGGCCTGCTTGTCCCTTTCGTGCGCGGCAAGATGCGCGGCGGGACCGCAGGCGCCAGCTTGATGCAGATCAAGGTGAAATAAGCTTGATTTTGGTAAACGCCAGCTTCCAGATGGGCGTGCTGCCGGGCGAAATTTCAGGTTGTGGCAAGAATCATTTCTTGAGCGGGATTTTGGAATGAACGATGATGAAGTGCCGGTATTTGGCCACAAGCATATTGATGACGCGGCGCCAGCCGAGGTTGCGGCGCCGGTTCGCAATTACGCTTATGAGATGAGTCATGCGCAGATGCACGCGGAGATGGCGCCAGGGCGTGTATTGCGCGAAGATATCGCGAAACTGCGGGAAATTTGCCTGACGAAGATCGATGCGGTGGCGGTTGCATCCTTGCCGCCGGATCGTTTATGGGCCGAGCTGGAGCGGCTGGTTTACGAACTGGCCAGTGAATACCATGTGCAGATGAATATCAGCGAGCAGCGCCAGCTGGCGACGGAGTTGGTGGACGATATGATCGGCCTGGGGCCGCTGGAGCCGCTGCTGATGGACGAGAGCATCACGGATATCGTGGTGAACGGACCTGAGAAGACCTTTGTCGAGCGCGGCGGCAAGCTGGTGCAGGCGCCTGTGCATTTCCGGGACTGGGAGCATCTGACCAATATCTGTCAGCGGATTGCGGCGTCGGTCGGCCGGCATGTGGATGAGAGCAGCCCGATGGTGGATGCCCGGCTCAAGGATGGCTCGCGCGTGAATGTGGTGCTGCCGCCGCTGACATTGGACGGACCGGCCATTTCGATCCGTAAGTTCAGCAAAAAAACCATGGATTTCCAAAAGCTGATAGGGTTTGGCTCGCTGACGCCCTCGATTGCGAAGATTTTGGAGATTTGCGCCCGCTGCCGGTTGAATGTCATCGTCTCGGGCGGGACGGGCTCGGGCAAAACCACGCTGATGAATGCGCTGAGCCAGTATATCGACCCGAGCGAGCGCATTGTCACGGTCGAGGATGTCGCGGAGCTGCAATTGCAGCAGCCGGACATTGTGCGGATGGAAACCAGGCCGCCGAGCCTGGAGGGCAAGGGGGAGGTGGATACCCGCGACCTGGTGCGCAACGCGCTGCGGATGCGCCCGGACCGGATTATCGTCGGCGAGGTGCGCGGCACCGAAGCCTTCGATATGCTGCAGGCCATGAACACGGGGCATGCCGGTTCACTTTCGACGATTCATGCCAACACCACCCGTGACGCGCTCTCGCGGATCGAGAACATGGTGCAGATGTCGAACATGGGGTTGTCGTCGAAGTCCATCCGCACCGAGATGGTGGCGGCGATCAACATCATCGTCCAATTGGACCGCCAGCGCGATGGGGTGCGGCGGGTCACCGAGGTGACGGATGTCGCCGGCCTTGAAGAAGATATTGTGTTGCTCAAGGATATTTTTAAATTGAAGATCCTGGGCGAAGCGCATGATGGGCAGTTGATCGCACGGTATCATGTCGATCGCAGCCGGCCGTCGTTTTATGAGAAGCTGGCGTATTTTGGGCTTGAGGGCGCCTGGATGGAAGCGATGGAGGAGGCCGCGCACGACCCGGCCATGACGGCCGAGCCGTTGTGATGCCGGATTTTCAGCCGATTCGCTGAATGCGCGCGCCGCAGGCGGCGAGTTTTTGTTCCACCGACTCATAGCCGCGGTCCAGGTGGTAGACGCGCGAGATGGTGGTTTCGCCCTCGGCGGCCAGGGCGGCGAGGACCAGGGAGAAGGAGGCGCGCAGATCTGTTGCCATCACCTGGGCGCCGGAGAGTTTTTTGACGCCGCGGATGATGGCCGATGAGCCATGCGCGTTGATCCTGGCGCCCATGCGGTTGAGTTCGGGGACGTGCATGAAGCGGTTCTCGAAGATGGTCTCGGTGATCATCGAGGCGCCGTCGGCCACGGCCATGAGGGCCATGAACTGGGCCTGCATGTCGGTCGGGAAGCCGGGAAAGGGCTCGGTGACGGCATCGACGCCGTGCAGCCCGTTGGCGCGCTCCACCCAGAAGCCGTTTGGCTCCTCGGTGATGACCACGCCGGCTTCGCGCAGGCTGGAGAGCACGGCGCCGAGATCGCCGGCGCGCGCGCCTTCAAGGAAGACCTTGCCGCCGGTGATGGCGGCGGCGCAGGCGTAGGTGCCGGTCTCGATACGGTCTGGCAGGATGGCGTGCTGCGCGCCGTGGAGGGATTTGACACCGTGGATGGTCAGGGTGCCGGTGCCTACGCCCTCGATATTGGCGCCCATGGCGGTGAGGCAGGCGCAGAGGTCAATGATCTCGGGTTCGCGGGCGGCGTTCTGCAGGGTGGTGGTGCCATCGGCCAGGGCGGCGGCCATGAGGAGGTTCTCGGTGGCGCCAACGGAGACGAAGGGGAAGACGATCTGTGCGCCGTGCAGCCCGGTGGGGGCGGTGGCCTCGATGTAGCCGGCGTCCAGCTTGATGACCGCGCCCATGGCCTCCAGCCCCTTCAAATGCAGGTCAACGGGGCGGGTGCCGATGGCGCAACCGCCGGGCAGGGAGACGCGGGCCTCGCGCCGGCGCGCCAGCAACGGGCCGAGGACCAGGATGGAGGCGCGCATTTTGCGCACGATATCATAAGGGGCGAGGGTGTTGGTGATGCGCCCGCCCAGCGAGAGGGTGCGCCCGGAGGGTTCCACCGCGATGCCGTGCTGGGCCAAGAGCTCGGCCATGGTGGCGAGATCGGCCAGTTTGGCGACGTTGGAGAGGATGAGGCGTTCGTCGGTCAGCAGGCCGCAGGTCATGAGCGGCAGGGCGGCGTTTTTGGCGCCGGAGATGGTGATGGTGCCGCGCAGGGGCACGCCGCCGATGATGCGAATGGAGTCCATGGTATGATATCCTATACGAGGCGGGGGGGTTACATGCGCGGCAGCGAAACGCCGCGCTGGCCCATGTATTTGCCGGCTTTGTCGGCATATGAGGTCTCGCAGGGGCTGGCGCCTTGGAGGAAGAGGAACTGGCAGATGCCCTCGCCGGCGTAGATTTTGGCCGGCAGCGGCGTGGTGTTGGAAATCTCGATGGTCACCTGGCCTTCCCATTCGGGCTCCAAGGGGGTGACGTTCACGATGATGCCGCAGCGCGCATAGGTGGATTTACCCAGGCAGACGACCAGAATATCGCGCGGGATGCGGAAATATTCGACAGTATGGGTGAGCGCGAAGCTGTTGGGCGGGATGATGCAGACCGGGCCGGTGCGGTCGACGAAGCTGTTGGGGTTGAAATTTTTAGGGTCGACCACGGCCGAATCGACATTGGTGAAAATTTTAAAATGGTCTGAACAGCGGGCGTCATAGCCATAGGAGGAGAGGCCATAGGAGACCACGCCATCGCGCTTTTGCTCCTCCACGAAGGGGGAGATCATATTATTTTCAAGGGCTTGGGTGCGAATCCAGTGGTCGGGCATTACGGGCATTTGGTGGGCTCCTCTGCCATCTGGGCAGGTTTGGCGGCCTCGGCGCGGGCTTGCGCCTTGCGCCGGTGCAGGTTGGCGCGCAGGGCCTCGGCCTCGCGCGCGGCCTTGGCGCGGGCCCGCGCGGCGGCGGCAAGCTCGGCCTTGGTTGGGTTTTTTGGCTCTGACATGGACTTCTTGAAGCCGTGAGGGGAGAAACCGTCAAGGCCCCTGTTGCGTCATGGCCAATGCGGCGATATAGGGCGGCACCGCGTATGCTGTCATAGCTCAGGGGTAGAGCACTTCATTGGTAATGAAGAGGTCCTGGGTTCAATTCCCAGTGACAGCACCAGCGGGGTTGAAATCGGGGGAAGGTTGGTTTAGTCCCTCGGCTGTGTGCCCAAGTAGCTCAGTTGGTAGAGCATGCGACTGAAAATCGCAGTGTCACTGGTTCGATTCCGGTCTTGGGCACCATTTTCCCGTTCATGTGGAATTTTCCCTTTAAAGTGAAGAAAATTTTTTTGTTCCGTCAGGGAATGCTCTGGCCTTTATGATAGGCGAAGGCTAGTTGTTTGGCGACGCGCCTGGTCTTTATCGTGTGGGCCCCGAGCGTTTTGAAATTTTTTAAAGCACCGGTTTGGGTGGAAACGCCTGGACAGCACTGTGTAACAGGAAAGAAGCTAGAAACATGTCGAAAGCATTTATTGCTGAAGTTATTCAGAATTCTGCTGAAATTACCGGGGTTGCGGCGAACCGTACCGCTGCGGAACTGATCGATGCGATTGTTAAGGAAATGAAGAAGAACGGAAAGTTCACGCTGCCGAGCTTCGGGACGTTCACCGTGCGCAAGACCAAGGCGCGCAAGGGCGTGAATCCGCGCACCGGCGAAGAGATCAAGGTTAAAGCAGGCAAAACCGTGCGCTTCAAGGCTTCGCCGAGCCTGAAGAAGATGGTCTGAAGTTAATAAAAAATTAGTAATTAGAAAAAGCGGCACGTGCGAATCGGGCCGCTTTTTTTGTGCGCTGCGGGAGGTGAATGCGAATCATTTTCATTTTGGCCAGGTGAAACCTGCAATGAATGCGAGGGGTAGGTTACGTTTTGTTACGGCGCGGGCGAGATGCCAGCTTGCGCTGGCATGACGAGGGCGGATTAAATGTCGATATCCGTGACTGTGCCTGCATTTTCCTGAATGAAGGCGAAGCGCAACTCGGGGCGCTTGCCCATCAGGCTCTCCACCATGTTCGCGGTTTCAGCGCGCGATTCCGCCGGTGTGGTGATGCGCAGCAGGGTGCGCTTTTTCGGGTCCATTGTGGTTTCCTTCAGTACCTGCGGGGGCATTTCGCCCAGGCCCTTGAAGCGGCTGACCTCTAATTTGGCGCCGGGCTTGAAGGTTTTTATGAGTTTCTCGCGGGCGGCGTCGTCCATCGCGTAGATGCTCTTTGCACCCTGCACGATGCGATAGAGCGGCGGCTGGGCCAGGTAGACATGGCCGTGGCGGATAAGCTCGGGCAGCTCACGGTAGAAGAAGGTCATCAGCAGGGAGGCGATGTGCGCGCCGTCGACGTCGGCGTCGGTCATGATGATGATGCGCTCGTAGCGCAGGTTGGCGCGGTTGAAGTTCTGGCCGACGCCGCAGCCCAGGGCTTCGATCAGGTCTTTGAGTTCCTGGTTCTGCCGCAATTTTTCAGTGGAGGCGGAGGCGACGTTCAGGATTTTGCCTTTGAGCGGCAGGATCGCCTGGGTGTTGCGGTTGCGGGCCTGTTTGGCTGAGCCGCCGGCGGAATCGCCCTCGACCAGGAAGATTTCCGTGCCCTCGGCATTTTCCGTGCTGCAGTCAGCCAGTTTTCCGGGCAGGCGCAGCCGGCGCGTGGCGGTTTTGCGCGGGGTGTCCTTTAGCTCCTTGCGGCGGAGGCGTTCTTCGGCGCGGTCAATGATGAAGGAGAGCAGGTTGTCGGCATTGGTGGGGTCGCCCGCGAGAAAATGGTCGAAACGGTCTCGTAGCGAGATTTCGGTGAGGCGGGCGGCCTCGGGGTTGGTGAGTTTTTCCTTGGTCTGGCCCTGGAATTGGGGTTCGCGGATGAACAGCGAGAGCTTGGCGCGCAGGGCGCCGGTGATGTCATCCGCGATGATGGCGGCGCCGCGCTTGTTGTTGCGTTGCTCGGCCCAGGCGCGCAGGCCCTTGAGCAAGGCGGCGCGGAAGCCGGATTCGTGCGTGCCGCCGAGCGGGGTGGGCACGGTGTTGCAATAGGTGTCGAGCGAGGAGTCGCCGCGCTCGATCCAGGCGCAGGCCCATTCCAGCTTGCCCTGATCCGAACCGTCAGCGCCCGCGGGGAATTTGGCTTCGCCGGACCAGATTTCGGGCAGGATCTGGGGGGTGGCCCCGAGGTCGGCGGCGAGGGAATCACGCAGGCCGCCGGGGAAGTGCAGCTCGGCGCTGGCCGGGGTTTCGGAATCGGCCTTCAGCAGGCTGGGGTCGCAGGACCATTTGATGCGCACGCCGCGGAAGAGATAGGCCTTGGAGCGGCAGAGCTTGTAGAGGCGGGCGGGGGAGAATTGCTTGCCGTCGAAAATTTCGGTGTCGGGGGTGAAGCGGATGGTGGTGCCGCGGCGGTTCTGGATGGGACCGGCCTCGATGAGTTTGGTGACCGGGATGCCTTTGGCGAACTCCTGGCGGTAGAGTTTTTTATCGCGCGCGACCTCGGCGGTGAAGGCGCTGGAGAGGGCGTTGACGACCGAGGAGCCGACGCCATGCAGGCCGCCGGAGGTGGCGTAGGCCTTGCCTGAGAATTTGCCGCCCGAGTGCAGGGTGGTGAGAATGACCTCGAGTGCCGATTTGTTTTTGAACTTCGGGTGCGGGTCAACCGGGATGCCGCGGCCGTTGTCGCGCACGGTGAGGGTGTTGGCGGGCTCCAGGGACATTTCGATGATGCTGGCGTGGCCGGCGACGGCTTCGTCCATGGCGTTGTCGAGGATTTCGGCGGCGAGGTGGTGCAATGCCGCATCGTCCGTGCCGCCGATATACATGCCCGGGCGCCGGCGCACCGGCTCCAGGCCCTCAAGAACCTCAATGTCCTTGGCGCCGTAGCTGTCTTTACTGGGGCTGCTTTCGAATAAGTCGCTCAAGGTGTTCCGACTCCGGTGATGGTCAACGCTTCAGTTGCCATGGACCGGGGGCGAGGCCAAGGGGCGGGGGTGCAAAGGCTATTCGCCGGCGGTGTGGATGTCGTGCGTGTGGATGCCGCCGCCGGTGCCCTTCATTTCCAGCCATTCGGAATGGGCCAGGGTGTTGCGGGTGTCGTAATAGCCCGAGCGCCAGTGGTCCTTCATGGAGAGGCGGCTGAACTCATAGTCCTTGGCGCCGCCCTCATAGGCCTTTTGCTGGTAGATGAGTTGCATGATGTTGATTTCGGGCAGGCGCTCGAGTTCGACCTTCAGGGCGGTCTGGGCGTCGGACAGGCGCTCGAAGGGGAGCAGGGCGAGGGCGTCGCGCAGGGCCTGCTTGAGCTGGTGGGTTTGGAGAAAATGGTCCGTGGTGGTGCGGGTGCGCGAGGAATACTGGATGTCCTTCTGGCGGGAGAGGACGTCTGGCATGTCGCGCGGGATGTCGCCGCTGGCGGAGAAGAGATCCACCTGGAAGACCAGCAGGTTCATGCTGCCGCAATTGTCGAGCAGGTGTTGCAGCGGGGTGTTGGAGACCAGCCCGCCATCCCAGTAGTGATGTTTGCCGATGCGCACCATGGGCAGGGCCGGGGGCAGGGCGCCGCTGGCCATGATGTGCTCGGGGCCGATTTCGGTCTGGGTATTGTCAAAATAAAGGAAATTGGCGGTGGCGACGTTGACTGCGCCGACGGCGAAGCGGGGCGAGCGGCTGTTGATGAGATCGAAATCGACCAGATTTTCAAGGGTTTTGTGCAAGGGCGAGGTGTCATAAAGGGCGGTGGCGGCGCGTGCGCCGCGCGGGGCGAGCCAGGCGTTGACGGCGGCAGGCTTGAAAAAGCCGGGCTGGCCAAAGGCCATGCCGTGCAGCGCGGAGAGGATGTTGCGCAGTTTGCGCGGATCATCGCCTTCGGGCCAGAAGGTGAAGGGGTCGCGGCCGGTGATGTCCAGCCAGAATTTTTCCAGCTTTTCCAGCCGGTTTTCGGGCTTGTTGCCGGCGATGATGGCGGCGTTGATGGAGCCGATGGAGACGCCTGCGATCCAGTCAGGCTCGAAATTTGCCTCATGCAGGGCCTGATAGACGCCCGCCTGATAGGCGCCGAGCGCGCCGCCCCCTTGCAGGACGAGGCCTATGCCGTCGCACCCCGC
>NZ_JABEVC010000086.1 GCF_013044125.1 Acidocella sp.
GGGGCGGCTTCGGGGCAGTATTGGCAATTGCCGATAAACGGAACGCCGGCAGCGGGCGATACGCTCACGCTGACGCCAGGGGGCAGCAACAGCGGCAGCAATGCCACGCGCATGGCCGCGCAATGGACCGCCGCCGGGACCACGGCATCAGGCACAATGCAGCAGGCCGTTGTGGGGTTTGGCACCTCGCTCGGCGCCAATGCACAGGCGGCGCAGCAACTGAGCACCGCGACGGCCGGGCAGGTGACCACCGCAACGACGAATTTGCAGACGGTGGCGGGCGTGAGCACGGACCAGCAGGCGGTGACGCTGACCAATTACCAGCAGGCGTATCAGGCAGCGGCGCAGGCGATCAGCGCCGCGCATACGATGTTCGAATCGCTGCTGACAGCGGTTTAATTTTGCATATTTGCGGGAGATTCCATGAACCTCAAGAAAATTCTGATCTTCGGCGGCATCGCGCTCGTGGTGCTCAGCGGGGGGGTTGGCGGGGCAGTGGTTTTTCTGCACCACGGGAAGAACAAGACGGCTGACGTGAAACGGGTTGTGCCGCCCAAGCCGCTTCTGTTCGCGGAGCTTGATAATGTGGTGGTGAGCATCCCCGCCGATGTGGGGCAGCCCGCGACTGCTTATGTGCAGTTTGGAATTCAGTTCGCGACCACTGACCCTGACGCGGTGACGGCTTTCACCTCGCTGCTGCCGATCGTCAAGGCGGATGTCATCAACCTGGTGATGAATGAAACGCAGAAAACGCTGCAGGACCCGGCAACACGGACGAAACTTGCGGCGAACTGCCTGGCGATCTCAAATCAGGTGCTCGAAAAAAATACGGATTTCAAGCCCGCGAAGCCGTTCACTGCCGCGTATATCACTAATCTTGTCGTGCAGGACTAGGGCGTTGGAAAGTCCTGGCATTCAGCTCGTGGCATCGTCGCTGCTTTCGATCAGCGTGCTTTTTGGCGTGCTGCTGGGCGCCACGTTTCTGTTGCGCCGGTTGCGCGGCACGGCATGGGGGCGGCGGGCGGTGGGGCAGTCGCCCATTCATATTGCCGCCGTGCGCGGTCTTGGCGGGCAGAATACGCTGGTGATCGCCGAGGTGGAGGGGCACAGGTTTCTGCTCGGCGTCAGCCGCGGGGGGATCTCGACCATTGGCCGGATTGACGGGCATGAATAGAGGGTTGTTCGCCCTGGCCCTGGCCCTGATTCTGGCCGCCGCGCCGGCGCATGCGGCGATGCCCGCGGGGCTAACGCTGATGAAAGAAGTGACGGGCAGCGGGGGTGGCGCCTCCTACTCGCTGGATGTGCAGACGCTGCTGGTGATCACCGGCTTGGCTTTCTTGCCGGGCATATTGCTGCTGATGACCGGTTTTACTCGGATCATCATTGTATTATCGGTGATGCGCCAGGCGATGGGGTTGCAGACAACGCCGCCGAACATGGTGTTGTCGGCGCTCGCATTGGCGCTGACCGTGTTTGTGATGCGCGGGGTGATACAACAGGAGCAGACGCTGGCGATTGACCCGTATCTGGCCGGGCAGATCAGCTTCAATCAGGCGCTGGCGGCGGCGAAGGGGCCTGAGCAGGATTTCATGCTGGCGCAGACACGCAAGGCGCCGCTGCATTTGTTCGTGGATTTGAGCGGCGGGCATTATGCAGCACCGAAGGATGTGCCGATGACGGTCTTGGTGCCGGCGTTCGCGACATCGGAGCTGGAGACGGCGTTCCAGATCAGTTTTCTGATTTATGTGCCCTTTGTGCTGATTGATCTGGCGGTGGCCTCGGTGTTGATGTCGCTTGGCATGATCATGGTTTCGCCGACGCTGATCTCACTGCCGTTGAAGCTGCTGATGTTCGTCTCGATTCATGGCTGGGTGCTGGTGCTGGGCACGCTGGCGAACAGTTTCGTGCTGCCGCCGTAATGCCGCTTTATCTGCAACTGCTGCATCTGGCGCTGACGGTGGAACTGGATGCGGTGACGCCGATTGTCATGGTGTTGCTGGCGATCGGCCTGGTGACGGCGATTTTTCAATCAGCGTTCCAGATCGAGGATACGACCTTCAGCCTGTTGCCGAAGATATTCGCGATGATCGCGATCGGGCTGTTTGGTGGATTTGGCGCGTTGGGCGTGTTCGAGCATTTCGCCATGACGCTCATCACCCATGCGCCGGGGCTGGTGCATCAGACATGGTCCTGAGCGAAGCGCAGGTGATGCTCTGGCTGGGCCATTTTTTGTGGCCGTTTCTGCGGATCACAGGGCTGCTGCTCACCGCGCCGGTTTATGGCTCGCCGCTGATCCCCGGCATGGTGAAGGCGGCACTGGCGGCGGCGATGGCAGCGGCGATGGCGCTCTGGTTGCCGGGATTGCCCCCCTTCCCTGGCGATCCGCTGAGCGCGATTTATACCGGGCTGATCCAGATCGCCTTCGGCGCGATGCTCGGCATGGTCATGCAGATCGTGGTTTCCGCCGTGGCGGGCGCGGGCGAGATTGCCGGCCTGGCAATGGGGCTGAGCTTTGCGGAGTTGCAGTTCCGGGAGTCCCCGGGGATGACGCCGGTACTCTACGATATCATGCTCTGGGCCGGGATGCTGGGTTATATGGCGGCGGGCGGGCCGCTATGGCTGTTCGCGGCGCTGGCGCATTCGTTTCAGCATGGCGTGGGGGTTGGCGGCAGCGGCAGCTGGAGCGCGCTGGCGGCGTTGGGGGGCACACTCTTGAGCTCCGCCGTGGTCCTGGCGATGCCGGTGCTGGCCGTATCGTTATGCGTGAACCTGACCGTGGGACTGACCTCGGTGTTCGCGCCGCAGATGAACCTGCTGACCATTGGCTTCCCCCTGCTGATTCTGGCCGGGTTGTGGGTGTTCTCGGGGGCGGTGTTGTATCTCGGCCATGACATGGAACAGCTGCTGCGGGTGGGCACCGGCGTGCTGAACGGTATGCTCGGCCGCCATGGCTGAGGGCAGCGGCGAAAAGCAGCACGGCCCAACCGAACGGCGGCTGCAACAGGCGGCGGAGCGGGGGGATGTCGCGCGCTCGACGGATTTGCCGAAGGCGGCGGTTGTGGTGATTGTGACCATGCTGGCGCTGGGGGCGGCCGCGGGGATCGGCGCGCGGTTGCAGGACGATGTGGCGGCCTGGCTGACGGCGGCGGGAACGGCGCGGCCGGAAGCGGCGGCGGGCTGGAGCCTGACGATGGGGGCGCAGATCGGGCCACTGCTGGTGCTAATCGCGGGGGTGGCCGTGGTGGCCAGCCTGTTTTCCGGCGGCTGGGTGTTCAGCCTGGGATTGCTCAAGCCCGATCTCTCCAAGCTGATGCCGGCGCACGGGTTGGGACAGTTGTTCTCCAAATCCGGCACAAGCGAGACCTTCAAGGCCTTGTTGAAGTTCATCGTCATCGGCGGGGTGGGCACGCAGATGATCCTGGCGCGCGAACCGGCGCTGGCGGCGCTGGCGGCCAGCCCCCACCCCAGCGCCGGGCCGGTGGTGGCGCTCTGCCTGCAGGTGATCATGGCGATCTGCGCCGTGATCACCGTGTTGGCGGCGGGGGATATGGGGCTGCAATATTGGCTGCACCGGCAGAAGCTGCGGATGTCGGACAATGAAATCCGCGAGGAGATGAAGGACTCGGCGGGCAACCCGGAGGTGCGCGGGCGGCAGCGGATGCTGGCGCGCAAGCTGGCGCGGGCAAGGCAGATGCAGAAAATCCCGGAAGCCTCGGTGATCGTGGTGAACCCGACGCATTATGCCGTGGCCATACGCTACCGCCGGGGGGTGGACCGTGCGCCGCTGTTGCTGGCCAAGGGCGTGGGGCTGTTGGCGGCGGAAATTATCAGCCGGGGGCGGGGGTTTGGGATTCCGGTGGTGGAGGCGCCGCCGCTGGCGCGCGCGGTGTATCGCCATGTGGAGCCGGGTGAGCCGGTGCCGGTGGCGCTGTACCGGGCCACCGCCGAGGTGCTGGCCTATGTGTGGAAGATGCAGCGCTGGCGGGCGCAGGGCGGGCAGCGGCCGGTGCCGCCAAAGGCTCGGGAGGGGGAGATAGAGGTGCCGCGCGGGCGGTAGGTCAGGGTTTCGGCGTGACCACGACGCTGACCTCGTTGCGGCGCAGCCAGGGGAGTGTCCACGGCGGGTTGTAAAACTGGGCCACCGGCTCACCTGCCGCCACCCAGGCAGAACCGGCGAGTTGCCTGGCCAAAATGGCGCGCGCGCGAGCCACCGCCGCCGCTCTGGGCCGGCCGGAGAAGCGGTAAACCGCCTCGGTGGTCTCAGCCACCTCATGCAGATGGACTTGCGGGTCGAGCGGGCGGGGCAATGTTACCAGCGTGTAGCCGGAAGGCATGTAGAAGCTGATGAACCAGACGCCATCGGCGGCCTGGGCCTGGGCGATAGGTGCGGTCATCGCGATGGTGACAGGCGCCTGGGCGACAGGTGCGGTCATGCTTAGCGATGCGCTTGTGGTGTTGGCGCCGAAAATATACCCGGCAAGGCGGCGGAAGCCTGCCGAACGGGCCGCGATTTCATCGCCTTCAACGCTCACGCTGGCGGCGAGGCGCGGCGCGTAGCGGCGGATCTGCACCTCGCCCAGCGCCGCGATGGGTCGATAGGCCGGTTCTTCCGTGCCGCCGCGCAGGCCGAACACAAGGCCCGCCGCTTGCACAAACGCTTTGGCGGATTGTAAAAATTTCAATGCTTTCACTCCATGACCGGGCTGCGGCGGTGAGAGCCGCGTTGCACGGATATGATATGGCCCCGGGGCATGAATCGTGAAGGCCCGGGCGCTGCCTTGTTTTACGGCCCGGCAGCGGTTACGGAACGGAAAAACCGGAGGTGACATTCTACCATGAGTGATAGACACGCGGATGTCGTTATCGTCGGCGCCAGCCATGCCGGCGGCGAAATTTCTTCCCGCCTGCGCCAAGGCGGGTTTACCGGCACCATCGCGCTGCTCGGCGCGGAACCCTACCTGCCCTACCAGCGCCCGCCGCTCTCCAAGGCCTTTCTCGCGGGAGACATGACGGTTGAACAATTGCTGATCCGCTCGCCGGAGAGCTACGCAAAGGCCGGGATCGACTGGCATCCCTCCACCGTCGTGGAATCAATCGACCGCACCACGCATAGCCTGCGTCTGGGCAATGGCGAGGCGTTTGGCTACGGCAAGCTGGTGCTCGCCACCGGCGGGCGGCCACGGCGGCTTAGCATCCCCGGCTCCGAGTTGCAGGGGCTGCATTACATGCGCACAATCGCCGATGTGGACGCGCTGCGGCCGGGGTTTACCGCCGGTGCGAAGCTCGTGATCGTCGGCGGCGGTTATATCGGGCTGGAAGTGGCGGCGGTTGCCGTGAAGCACGGGCTGGATGTGGAAATCGTGGAATTTGCGCCGCGCGTGCTGGCGCGCGTGGCCGGGCCGGAGCTTTCGGCCTTCTACGAGGCCGCGCACCGCGCCGCCGGGGTGAAGCTGCGCCTCTCCACCGGGGTTGAGGGGTTCGACCCCGCGCCCGGCAAGCCCGGCCATGCCGGCGCGGTGCGCTGCGCGGATGGCACGGTGCTGCCCGCCGACCTGGTGCTGGTGGCCGTCGGGCTGGTGCCGAATATCGAACTAGCGCGGGATGCCGGGCTGGCGATGGGCAACGGCATTGTGGTGGATGAGTTCACCCAGACCTCGGACCCAGATATTCTGGCCATCGGCGACTGCACGGAGCATCCGCTGCCTTTTCTGGGCGGCCAGCGCGTGCGCCTTGAATCGGTTCCCAACGCGGTGGAGCAGGCGCGGGTCGCGGCCTCGGCGCTGAACGGGCAGCCGAAGGCCTATGCGGCGGTGCCGTGGTTCTGGTCGGACCAATATAATCTGAAGCTACAGTCAGTGGGATTGAGCCATGGGCATGACCGGGTGGTGATCCGTCCGGCGCGCACGCCGGAAGGGTTTGTCTGCTTCTACCTGAAGGACGGGCGGATGATCGCGGCGGATTGCGTGAATTCAATCCCCGAGTTCAACGCAGCGAAGCGGCTGGTTACGGAAAAGACCATTGTGGACCCGGCGGCGCTGGCTGACCCGGCGGTTGAGCTGAAATCTCTCCTGGCGGCGAAGGTTTAGCGCGGCAAAAAAACCGCATCCTGCGCCGGGGTGGCCCGGCGGTTGATGCGGTGGCGCGCCCGCGCTTCGCGCAGCATAGCGGTGAAGGCTTGGTGAACGGCGGCGGGCTCGCCGGTGCGGCGGTCCAGCGCGCGCAGGCAAAACTGCACCTGCGCCATGTTCTGGTAATAGCGGGTGAAGCCATAGTTGAGGGCGCTGCCCGTGATGGCGCCGGCGACAGGCACCGCCTGGGCGAGAAGCTTTTCGGACAGCACAACGCCAAAGCGGCCGGCGGCGGATTTTATCAACAGGTTGAGGGATAAATGGCTGAGGCCTAGGCGGGCGGCCCAGTAGCCGGTTTCCGACTCGTCATCGGCGGCGCCAGGGCCGCCAAAGGCCAAAACCTCCAGGCAGGCGCGGCGGGTGTCTTCCGTGGCGAGGTCTTCGCCCGAATCCCGGGCAACCTGGGCGATGGAACGCAGGATGGCGGTGGTGGTGAAGGGAATATCAAACAACACGCCGGGCAGGCCGATGAAACCGGAGGCTGCGCCGGAGGCGGCTGTGGCTAGGCGGTGAACGCGGTTGCCATGGGGGCGGCGCGGCCGGGCTGTGCTGGTCAGGCCGAATGTGGCGAGGTTATAGCTGCGCCAGAGCGTTTCCTCGACGCTGTCCTGCGCGTGCTGTGTGATGTCCACCCAGGCTTCGCCGCCAAAATGGCCGCCGGCTTGGGCGAGGCGGGCGCGCAGAGCTTCGATACGGCGGCCGAACAGGGAGGTGACCCGCATGAGGAGGCCGCGCGAGTCCGCCATGATGATGGCGGCGCGCCAAAGCTCTTCACGTTCGTGCGGCGTGAGGAAGGCGGCGGTGTCCGCCAGGGAGTCCGGAAGGGGGGGTAGATTTTTCATGTCCGGCTGGAACATGTGCTCCAGCCGGGTATGAGGCAAGAGCGGAAGATTATTCCGCGGCGCCGACGGCCTTAACGGCCTGGACGATTTCCGCGAATGCGGCGGCATCGTCAAACGCGATGGCGGCCAGAACCTTACGGTCCAGCTCCAAACCAGCCTGCTTGAGGCCGAAGATGAACTGGCTGTAGGTCAGGCCATGCTCGCGCACGGCGGCGTTGATGCGCTGGATCCAGAGCGAGCGGAACTCGCGCTTTTTGACCCGGCGGTCGCGATAGGCATAGCGCAGCGCCTTCTCCAGGCGTTCCAGCGCGATGCGGTAGTTGGTGGACGAGCGGCCGACAAAGCCCTTCGACTGCTCAAGAACTTTTTTGTGACGGGCGTGGGTGGTAACGCCCCGTTTTACACGTGCCATGTTTTTGCCTCTCCCTTATGCGATGCCGTACGGCGCCCACTGCTTAACGGTGATGCCGTCAGCGTGGGTGAGGGTCTGGCTGCCACGGTTGGAACGTTTGGATTTCTGGCTGCGGGCCATCAGGTTATGGCGCTTCTTGCCGGGGCCGGCGAGAACCTTGCCGGTGGCGGTGATCTTGAAGCGCTTTTTGACCGATGACTTGGTCTTTAACTTCGGCATTTTGGTCTCCTATCGCATATCCCTGGGTGAGCAGGGCTCCCGAACATCGGGGCGGCGGCCGGGCATGCCTATGGCCCAAGCGCGCTCGCATCACGTTTTACGGTGAAGCGCGGCCTATAGAGGGTGCGAAGGAGCGTGACAAGGGTGGAAAAGGCAGCGCCGCCCCGCTTGTCAGGCCACGGTATTGGCGCAAAACTCAGCGGCATGGCGAGCAAACCCCCGGATGCGGCAAAATTATACGAGGCGGCGCTGAACCATCTGGCGCGCTTTGCCGCCACCGAAGCCGGGCTGGCGCAGGTGCTGGCCCGCAAACTGGAGCGCTGGGGCAGGCTGTATGCGGGGGAGGATGCTGATGCCGAAGAGGTGGCGGCCGAGGTGCGGCGGGCCAGAGCGGCGATTCCAGGGGTGATTGTCAGGCTGCGGGAGGCGGGCGTGCTCAATGACGCCGCCTTCGCCGCCTCGCGCGCCAAACGGCTGACCCGGCAGGGCAAATCCCGCCGCGCGGCGTTGGCGCATCTGGCGGCAAAAGGGGTAGCCCGGCCGGTATTGGCTGAAGACCCGCGGCGCGAGCTGGCGGCGGCCTGTGCTTATTTGCGGCGGCGGCGGGCGGGGCCTTTCGGCGAGGCGCCGGAGGAAAAGATCATGGCGGCGATGGCGCGCGGCGGCTTCAGCCAGGAAGTGAGCCGCCGCGCCCTGCGGCTGGACCGCGAGGAAGCCGAAGAGCTGATAAAAGAGCTGCACGAATAGCGCGCGCTTGCACGCCAGCCGGGGAGCCTTAAGGGAGAAGGCCCGGATTGCTCCGGGCCGCCACCTGATTACAGCGAGAAAATCGACTTGAGGTCAGCCAGCACGGTCTGCAGCAGGCTAAGCCCAGCCTGGGCTTTTGCGGCATCGGCCGCGGGCAGGGCCGCGACCACGGGAGCAGCGGCGGACGCCAGCGAAGCCGCCGCCGCCGTGGCGGCCTGGAGTGCTGTGGCATGCGCGGCCTCGCTGGCCACCACCGAATTCACAACAGCCTCGCCGGCCTGCAAACCGGCATCGGCGATTACGCCAACCGGGCCGCCCAGGGCCGCGCCGATATGGGCGGCAATATTCAGGTCACCCTCGACCTTCGCCAGGATTGTTTCGTTCATCATCATCTCCACAAAAAAACGGCGATCCGCGCCGTACGGGTTGAGCAAGCGCCGTTCTTCAGACTGAGATTTCGCCCGCCAGCGCGATCACGCGCCGCGACCAGCCAAGCCCGAAACTCGTCCAGCCGGGCAGGCTGGCGTAAAAATCCATCCGGCGGGTGAGCGCCTCACGCGCCAGGGCCAGGGCGTTCGCTGCTTTTATGGCCGCCAGCGTTTGCGCTCCCAGCACGCCATCAGCCGGCACGCCGGCGGCCTGTTGCAGCCAGAGGACCGAGCGGCGAAGCCCCGCGTTCACCGCGGCATCAAAGGCCGTGAGCGCCACGGGCAGGGGCAGCGCATCGCCCTGCAACGGCGCCCAGTAATCCCGGCGGTAGATATCCCCCGCCACCGCCGCGGTCAGATTGGCGATGTCGAGCTGCGGATAAGCGGCCGCGCTGATGCCAAAATTCGTCCCCCGCAGCTCGCCAGCACCAACATGGCCGCCGGTCCAGTTGCCGGGGTCGGCCGGATTATTGGTGAAGCCACCTTCGGACCCCAGCGTAAAAGCCAGGCAGCGCGCGAAATTATCCATGCAGCAGACTCGCAATCAGCCCGCCGCAAGCGGCCGACAACAGGCTGATGATGGCAACGCTCATGCGGCGCTCGGCGTCACGCTCGCCACGGATACGCGCAATATCAGCCCGCATGTCACTCAAGCCCATGACCAGCTCATCAACCTTATTGAACAGCTTGCCGATGACCTGATCCTCCTGCGCCAGGTAACGGATACGCCAGGCTTCCAATGAATCCGCCTTCGCCTCCAGAACGCCGATATCCTGGCGGATACCGTTCACATCATTACGCAAGCCCGCGATATCCAGACGTAAAACAGCGACA
This sequence comes from Acidocella sp., assembly GCF_013044125.1. Taxonomy (GTDB): domain Bacteria; phylum Pseudomonadota; class Alphaproteobacteria; order Acetobacterales; family Acetobacteraceae; genus Acidocella. Next base: position 9,611 of record NZ_JABEVC010000086.1, read on the forward strand.
GAATCTGTATCCATGAGTGTTCCTCAGGCAGGTGTGTCAGACAGGGTGATGGGATAGGCCGTAGCCTGCAGGGGAAGATTAAGGTTCCATGCGGCGCCGAGGTCGTTGCCGATATTCCAGTTCTGCGGCGGCGGCAGGCTCGCCGCATTATCGGTCACGGCATCGCCACGGCCGATCTGCATGCTTCCATACGGGTAGAAAAACAGCACGCTGGACGAAATATTGGTGAGAGCGGCCGCCAGTGTCACGGACACATGCGTGGCATCGATCCGCGCCGCCGCAACCGCGGTGATGATAACGCCCGGCGTGGCAACGCTGCCGCCATCCATCACCGCAAAACCGGCGCCGTTCGCCGCCTGCAGCGGCACGATCAAGTCGTTCCCTGAATCATGAGCGATGGTGAGAACCAGCTCCGTGTTCGAAGCCCTGTAAACATGCGTGATCTGCGGCCCGCCTTTTACCGGCAACCCGCTTAAAGGGAGCGCGGCGGGCTGGATCGTGTCGCCAAGCCCTTGCGCCATGGCCGCATGTCCGGCCGCGTGCGCGCCGATGCGCCCGTAACGCAGCAGATCCGGCTCGTCGCGGTATTGCGGATTTCCCCCCGTAAACAACCCCGTGGTGGGGTCATAGGCGGCATCCAGCGGGTTGGAATCGGCGGTCTGCGCGGCAAAGACAACGATGTTGTTGGCGCTCACCGCCGCCAAATCGGCAATGGACTCACGCACCATCTGCACGCCGTCGTTGGTCTCGCAAGGAACGGCGTTCCACGCCAGCAGCGGCAGATTGGCGGCGGTGCGCCCAAGCAGGCCGCGGGTGAGCGCCAGCAGCCGCAGCACCGAGGCCTTGTAGAGCGCCTTGTTGGCGTAAGGCATGGTGCTGTCCTGCTCCGACCATGGCCAGACTAGGAACGCGATATCGGCCTCATCAACGCCGGCAACAATGGCGGTGCCGCCCGTCAAATAGGCGCTCAGCGCGGCGAAATCCGGCCCGCCGCTCCAGGTCGAGGGGTCAGACCCGTCGTCCGGATTGGTAAGGAACGTGCCCGCACCGCTTCCCGGTGGAAACAACGGCGGCGAAGAGTTGGAGACCGGGTGACCCGGGATCACCGAATAACGGTTGGGGGCAACATACGTCCCCGATATTTCCGCGGTAAAGGCATAAGCCGCCGCGCCGAGATACCAGGCAACGCCCCGCGCCAGGGCAAGCGAGCCTCCGGCATTCATGAACCAAGCCGCGTTGGATTGACCCATGAGCAAGAGATTAACGCCCCGGCGCGCGCCCAGAACCCATCGTCCCTGCGCGCTGATCAACGTGCTGATCTCCGTCGCACTGAGCGCACGCTCCCAGGTTGCGGCTTCATGGAACCAGCACTGCGCCGAGCCTTGCACACTGGCGTCATGCAATAGCAGCACCGGCGCGCTGGCGCTTGCGGGCAGCGGGTTCGCAATGCCGGAGGCAACCTGCGCGCCGTCGAGCCACGCATCCACTCCAACACCCGGCGTATTGCGCAGAATGATCGCATGGCTGTGCCGGCGCGCCAGCATGGCGGAAAGCACGGTCTGGCTCGCGGTGCCGGGAAACAGTGTAAGGTTTGCGCCGCCGCTGCTGTCCGCCTGCAGAATGGTCACGCCAGTGCTAAAAAGCGTATGAATCAACGCGATCGGCGCGCTGTTAAGGTCTAGCGCCCCCTGGCGCCAGTTTGGCCGGGTCCAGACCAGATAGCATGTCCACGCCGCCCCGGCGCCCAGCTCCAACCCCGGATGCAGCAAGCCCCAATCAGCATCAAGCACCGGGCCATTGTTAAAAATCCCGATATCCGGCGCGCCAACTGCGCCCAGATACCCGTTAATGCGCGGCACCGCGATGGTGGCGGCGGGCGGCTCGCCAACACCGGCCTGAAACGGCGTGAGGCCGTTCCCGTTACCTGATTGATCAACAACAACGCCAACCGGCGCATTGCTGAGGGTCACCGGTGCGCCGGTAACATCCCGCAGGCCGCCCAGCAGCCCCGCATCCCACCAGCCGGAAATACCGCTGATCGCGGCCGGATATAGGCCGGTGAACACGCCCGCAGGCGGTTTGCTGCCGGCGGGAAGCGAACGCGCCAGCGCGCGCCGCCCCAGCCCGGCCGCCAGCAGCGAACCGGGATAATTGAACAGCATTGTCATGCTTCAGCTAACCGTGACAGCGGCCGAAACCGCGTTGAGCCCGGCCGCGGCGTTCCGCGCCCAGATGTAATATGTCCCTGCAACGTTGAGCAGCAGATTCGCCGTCCAGCCGCCATTGCTGACCACGGCATTCACCCACGCACCCGGCGCTGCCGTGGCACTCGCGGAAAACCCAACCTGCACCGCGGCGTTTGCCGGGGAAACCGTGCCGGAAAGCGCGATGATCGCGCCCGCCACCGCCGTGCCCGGCGGTGCCATCATCGCAATGCCCGGCGCAACCACCACAAAACTGTTGGACACACCAACAACTGCGGCATTCCCATGGTCGCGCACCCGGATCGCATAGGCCCCTGGGCTAAGCCCCACGGCGGTGAAGCTATAGGCATTCGCGGTAATCACTGGACTCGGCGCCACGATCCAGGTGGAACCACCATCGATGGAATAATCAAGCGCCAGCGGCGCATCGTTGAACACCCCCCCGGCAATGACAAAGGCCGTGTCCGGCGCGGGCGCTGAAATCGAGCCGACGGTCAGGGTTGGCCCATTGGGCACCACACCGCTCCACCAGACCAGCGATCCCCCCGAATAGCTGAGGCCAAGCAACTCCGTTGCCGCACCGGGCGGCAAAATTGTCACCCCCGAACCAGCGGCAATGCCGGCGCCCATGGTAACGGCCCCTGGCGCCAGATTGATAAGAGTACAGGAAAAACCTGGCCCCAGTCCGGCAAAATTCGCCGACAGCGTAATCGGAGCGCTGGCGATCAGAATGCGATTGTTATGCCGCGCCGCATCCAGCACCGTGTTGCTCGTAAGCTCCACAATACCCCGTTGCACAACGGGCAGCTTGGTCTGCACATAGGTCCAGATCGCGCCAAAGCTCTGCGTACTGAGCATGTTGCTACCCTGCGCCACCAGCAGCTCATCGCTATCGGCAGCAGGACCCGCCGCGGGGAGCTGGTCAATGGTCTGCCCGCCGAGGAACTGGCCATAAGGCATCCATGCCAGCGTGCCATTTTGCCATAGCGCCACATAATCCGAGGTGCCGACAGAACTCACGGAATTGCCCGCCACAGGCCCGCCAAGCCCAGGCCCAGCCGGTCCCACAGCGCCAGCAGGCCCCGCCGGGCCAGCCGGGCCGCTTGGCCCCTGTGGACCAGCCGGGCCGGTGAGATAGGCTGCGGTGACGGTGATAACGCCGTTACCATCAATGGCAACCCCCGCGCCCGCCGAAAAAAGCCCGCGCAACGCCGTCACCGGCAGCAAACCCGGCGCGCCGCCCGCGCTAATCACAATTTCATCTGACAGCGACATCACACCCTGCACGGGAAACCCGGCATGATCCGCCCCGGTGGCCGCCAGCGTCCCGGCGCTCATCGCAAGGCCGGCACCCACCGTGATGCTCTCCGGCCCTCCGGCGCCAATGCTGTAACGGCCCAGCAGAACACCCGCCGGCACGTTGATCACGGGCTGCGCATTGGCCGTCAACTGCGCCACGCTCACTGAATAAAGCAGCCCCGCTTGCGAAAGCGGCAGCAGGTCGCCAGCCCCGGCAGAGGTAACCGGCGGCAATTGGGCAATCGTTGTCATTGCACACAAACTTTCATTTTAAGCACAGAATGCGCTGGCGAAACGGAAACAAACCTCAAGCAACAGCAACCCAGTTGGCCGCCCCCGCCGCCTGGCTTACCCAGAACGTGCTGCCAACACCGCCGTTGAGGTTGCGGAATGTGGAGCCCGCCGGCGCGGAAACGGAATTCTGTGGTGAACCACGGCCGATGAGTTCAAGGGCGCCGGTGACTTCAGTGTCCGAGATAATCCGCACCCCGCCCGCACCAGCCGGATGCAACGAAATATCCCCGGCCTGCGTCTTGAGCGTCAGACTGCCATCGCCACTGGGTGAAACATAGTCGCTTTGCGAAAACCTGGCCGCCCGCCAGCCGCCATTATTGCCAACCCAGTCAATGCTCGCACCGGCGGGAATGCTGATCGGCGCCCCCGTCCAGTTGCTTTGCGCCGGCACCGCCCCGGCGGCGGCAAAAGTCACCGGCGCCAGACAGTCGATCGCGAGTTCCCTGTTCTGCAAAACCGGCAGGCCAACCTGCGCGGCGGCCGTCGCGCCACCGCCATTTCCCGTAATGCTTACCGTCGTTCCCGGACCATACCCCGATCCAAAGCTGGTCATCTGAACACCAATGATCCGGCCGTTGGAAATCCACGGAAACGCCGCAGCACCCGTGCCCGTTCCGTTGATCGTCACCGTCGCCGTGGTGTAACCGACCCCCGTATCCAGCATTTTGATAAACGTCACCTGCCCCGCCGCCAAACCGGCCTGCGCGGTGAGGATTCCGCCAACCGGCTGAGAGGATTGCGAAATACTCACCGCATCCACAATGTCCGGCACAGTAAGCGTATACACGCCGCCCACCAGCGCGGGGTTAACCGGCCAACGCGGGGTGAAGTTCAGCAGGTTTCCGCGCAGGGTCAACGAATCTGTGTAGGCAGAGAGCGCATTCGTCAAATTAGCGCCGGCGTCACCCACGATTATATTATCCGCCACCAACGTGTTCTGCGCGCCATCGCGGATTAATATGCCAATGGCACCGCCACTGTAATTGATCCAGTTTCCAATGATCGAAAGCCCCGTACACGCCAGCCCGAAATTATCTCCATTGCCGTTGCTCTCAACATTCTGAACAGAAATCGAACTCCCCGTGCAGTCCTGAATGAAGTTGCTGCGCGCCGTGCAATTCTGCCCGCCGCCGATATTCAAACCGTTCAACGCGCCATTGATATAGTTGCTGTCAACTTCGGTATAGATCGCCCCGCCACAATCAATCCCAAAACTGGAAGCACCGGTCACCATATTACCCGTGATCTTACAGTAGCCGGTATCACACAAAATTCCGGCACCACCGCCTGTAATCGAGCTGTTATTGGCGCATAAATTTCCTGCAATCAGAATATTGCGGCCCGACATGAAAATGCCGTACCCCCTGTTCGCATAACAATTATTACCCGATACCACCGCGCCCAGAACATCCGGATTCGAATTTCCGTAGGTGAACGGCACAACGGGTATGTTGGTGGCATTGAAATTTCCAACCGTGATCCCGCATGTATTGTTCCAGCACGTATTCCCCAGGATCTGCACACCGCGAATTTTTAAGGTAAATGATGGATCCTGACTATCAACATGAATGCCATTGCCGCCATTATCATGGCCACGGCAATTGGTGACACTCAGCGCATCCACTGCCTGAATGTAGAGCCCATGCACCGCGTTCGCGGCGAACTCGCAATCGCTGATATGATGCTGGGTAATCGCCGGATCGCTCGCCAGATAGCATAACCCCGAACCATTGCCCTGACCCTTCGCATTTTTGAAAACGCAACGCGTGACGATTGATTTTACACAACCCGGCTGCACAAGAACCGAGAATGTATTGGTGGTCAACGCCGCGTTGGCATCAAAAATGATCCCATCAATGTACAACGCCGCCGTCGCGATATTCATCCAGGCCGCCGCCGCTGACGAACCAAGCTTTGACTGCGCCGGGCGCGTCACGATTGTTAGTCCCGGCACGCCAAGCAACGTGCAGGCCGCGCCCGTAATATCGCACTCGCCCGCAATCGCATATGTCTTCGCCCCCAGGCGCACCGGCGCGCCGCTGGCAACGGCCGCGAGCAGAGCCGCGCTGTCATCGGTCACGCCATCCCCCTTGGCGCCAAAATCCTCAATTGCAACCGCATTGGCAGCCAATGCGGCAATCGTACGAACCGTGGTGGCACCACTCGCCATGGCCACCAGTGCGCCGCCGGGCAAACCCGGCACGCCGCCCATGGCACCCATAAAATTTGCGTAGGAAACCCCCACATTCGTCCCCGCCTGGCCAAGCGGCACCACATCCCCTGCCCCCGGCGGCAAACCAGAGGCCAACGCGGGAATCTCAAAAGGCGACGCTGCGGCGGACAAAGTCGTTCCCGCCAGCGCCAGATTGGCGCCGATCGTAATCGGCACAGGCACCGCCGTTCCAGGCCCAACGCCGCCCAGCAAGCTGTTCTGCGGCAATGTCAGCGCGGTCTGCACACCCGCAAGCAACTGCGCCCGCGTGGCTGACAGCGTCTGCCCGTTCTGGAAAATCGCAAGCTCATCAGTATCGGAGACAGACGTCGCGGGAGGCAATTGTCCAATTGTCGGCATATCGGAAAACCTTAAAGAGTTGTCAGAGGGGTGCCGGCCGGGTCCGTCAAGGCCTGGCCCGAAGGTGTGGTCAGCGCGTTCACCGGCGCCGGCACGCTGGCCAATGAGACAACCGGCAGCGCAATACTGCGTGCAAGCGCGCGCCCACCGCTGGTCGTAATCGTCACGGTCACCGTGTAGGTCGTCAACGCCTGACCGGACGTTAGCCACAATACCGCGCGCGGCCCGTCTGCCGCGGCCGAAACAAGCGTCAAATCCCCCGGATTAGCCGGGCTTATCTGCACATCAAGCATGCTGATCACATCTCCCGGATTGGCAGTCAGCGCAGGGGCCACGTCAAACACATAATCCAACGTGTCGCCGGGGTCTTTCACCGGCCAGGCCAGCGCCACGGGCGGTGGAATCTGCGGCCCGCGCGGCACAGGAACAAAGCCGTCAATTTGTACATACCGCGCGTTCGATGGGCGCCATATATGGTTGGCCGGTGTACTCATCAGCATTCCCCCTAATATTCAACCATCACAAGGCCCGGTGCCCCCGCGCCACCCACATAGCCAACCGGGCTGCCCCCCGTGGAAGTTCCGCCGCCACCGCCACCACCGCCGTAACCAGACGCCGCAATCCCCACCGCCGGCCCGCTGGCGCCGCGCCCGTTACC
>NZ_JABEVC010000012.1 GCF_013044125.1 Acidocella sp.
CACGAGCACCGTGGTGCAGCCCAAGCTGCCGTTGCCGCCGTTGCCGCAGCCGCCAGCCCCGGCGCAAAGCCCGACGCACCAGCAGAACGTGGTGAAGACCCCGGCGCCGTTGAGCAAGAGCGTGTTGAATACGTTGCTGAAGTTGCAGGCGTTGCAGCAGCAGAAGCAGCCGCCGACGCATGTTTACAACCCTGACCAGGGCGGCGCGCCCAATGGCGGCGGCAGCAAGCAGAGCACCGCCAATTCCGGGCTGACCGGGGCGGACCGCTCGGCGATTGGCAACCATGTGCGGCCTTGCTGGAACGTGGATGCCGGGGCGCCGGGGCTCTCCAGCTTCAGTGTGAACCTGATGGTGACGACCGACCCCACCGGCACGGTGCGCATGGCCGTGGTGGCGCCGCAGGACCAGAGCAAGCTGGGCGACCCTATTTTCGCCGCTTTTGCCAACGATGCCATTAACGCCGTGATGAACGTGCAATGCGCAACGTTGCCGCTGCCCTCGTATATGCTGGGTAAAAACCAGACCTTCCTGTTCAATTTCACGCCGTAAGAGGTACTCATGATGCGTTTTAATATTCCGCTCATTTCCCGCCGTGGCGTTCTGGGCGCCGGGGCGGCCGCCGCGGCGGCGCCGGTGGCTTTCGCGCAGAGCGCGCTTGGCGGCGGGGCTGATGCAACCGTGGCCGCGCCGGCCGGCGGCACCGCCAATAACGGCCCGGCGATTAACGTCTCCGGCGCGCAGACCGCCCCGATCCCCATCGCGATCGCGCCGTTTACCGATCCATCGGGCAACGCATCGCAATATGGCGGGCAGATTACGGGGGTGCTGAGCGATGATCTGGGCCATTCCGGGTTGTTCCGGCCGATCGACCCGGCGAGCTTTGTGCCTAATTCTGTCGTTAACGGCACGCCGGTTTGGCAGAACTGGAACATTCTCGGCGCGCAGGCGCTGGTGACGGGCGATGTGGCGGACCAGGGCGGCGGGCAGCTGCGGGTGGAGTTCCGGCTGTGGAATGTATCGCAGCAGAGGCAGGTGCAGGGCACCGCTTATACCACCACCGTCGATAACTGGCGGCGGATCGCGCATATCATCGGCGATGTGGTGTATCAGCAGATGATTGGCGAGAAGGGCTATTTTGACTCGCGCGTGGCCTATATCTCGGAGGCCGGGCCGGTGACGAGCCGGATACGCCGCCTGGCGGTGATGGATTACGATGGCGCCAACAACCAGTTTTTGACCGATGGGTCCTCGATGGCGCTCTCGCCGCAGTACAACCCGACGCGCCAGCAACTCGCCTTCGTGAGCTTCCAGAGCAATACGCCGCGCGTGTATCTGTTCGACCTGCAAACGGGCGCGCAGCGGATGCTCGGCTCGTATGGCGACCAGACCATCGGCCCGCGTTTCTCGCCGGATGGCAATTCGCTGCTGATGTCGGTTTCGCGCAATGGCGGGGCGGCGATCGTGAAGGTGAACCTGAGCGGGGGCGGCATGGTCGAGTTGACTGATTCCTCGTCCATCAACGTCACCCCATGCTACTCGCCGGATGGGTCGCAGATCGTCTTCAACTCCGACCGTGACGGGAATCAGCAACTTTTCGTGATGAACGCCGATGGTTCGGGTGTGAAGCGGATCAGCTTCGGCGCCGGGCGGTATGCTGAGCCCTCGTGGTCGCCGCGCGGGGATTTGATCAGCTATACGTTCTGGGGCAGCGATGTGGGCGGGTTCACCATCGGCGTGATGGCGCCCGACGGCTCGGGCGAGCGCATTCTCTCCCAGGGTTTTCTTGTGGAATCGTCAACCTTCTGCCCGAACGGCCGGGTTATCATGTTCTGCCGCTCGACCCCGACGGCGGACGGGCATTCGTCCCGGCTGGTCACCATCGGGATCGACGGTTTCAACGAGCGGCTGGTGCCGACGCCATCTTATGCGTCGGACCCTTCATGGGGGCCGTTGCTGGCGTAACGCGCCACCGTTTATTGCGAAGCATTTTATTTTGAAGCATTCCCAAAGGGGGGCAGGGTCACTGCCCCTCTTTTTTGTTGGGTGCGCGCGTTTGGCATGCTTTGAGCGCATGGTTAATTTGATTAATATCAAATTCTCGAAATTTTTGGTGGCCTACCCAGGGTTGTTGTTAACAAAACTGGGAGACTAGATTATGAGAATTCCATTTGGCTTCGGTCTGGCGGGTCTTTTGGCTGCGGCCACGGTCACGCCCGCGGCGGCGCAGAGCTATTTCAGCCAGCCGACCGGCTACCAGGCTGGAAACATGATGGTGCATGTGAGTCTGATCGGGGTGATACCTGAGGATTTGAACAGCGCCGTCCGGGTTGGGGGCGCCGTTGTGCCCAACGAGCATGTGAGCGTGAGCGCCGGCATTTCGCCGGAAATCGATGCGTCGTATTTCTTCACGCCGCATTGGTCCGTGCAGGTGATTGCCGCGACCAGCCGGCATAATGTGAAGGTGACCGGCCCGCTGGACGCCAAGGTTGGCAGCGCCTGGGTGCTGCCGCCGACGGTGACGCTGCAGTATCACCTGCCGGAAATCGGCGGCATTCGTCCATATGCGGGCGTTGGCCTCACCGTGGCTTTCTTTTATGACCAGCACGCAGCCGCGGGCATCACCAAGTTCGGCGGTCTCTCCACGGGGGTTGGCCCGGCGCTGGATGCCGGGTTTGACGTGCCGGTCGCCGGGAACTGGTTTGCCAATGTCGATGTGAAGCAGATCTTCATCGTCACTGGGACGCATGTGGATAACGGGCTGATCGGCGCGCATACCGAGCTGGACCCCACCGTGGTGGGTGCGGGCGTGGGGTATCTGTTCTAAGCCTGCGCGCGCGGGATTAAGCTAAAAGAAGGGGCTGGACCGTGAGGTTCGGCCCTTTTTTACGCGCGCGGCTTGCATTTTGGCGGGTGATTTGCGATAGGGCGCGCGTCGGCATGGTGCCGATAATTCACACGCAGGGCGCTTATCCTGGGGTTTTCCCTTAGGTCCGGTGCTGAGAGGCTCAGCCCTGCGGAGGTTTTAACCGGATTTTTGGAGAAGTTTTGCCATGGCATTACCTGAAGTTTCCCTGCGTCACCTGCTCGAATCGGGCGTCCATTTCGGGCATCATACCCGCCGCTGGAACCCGCGCATGGCGCCCTACCTGTTTGGCGTGCGCAACCAGGTGCATATTATCGACCTGCAGCAGACTGTGCCGCTGCTTGAACGCGCCCTGAAGCAGGTGCGCGACGTGACCGCCGCCGGCGGGCGTGTGCTGTTCGTGGGCACCAAGCGCGCCGCGGCTGATTATGTGGCGGAATCCGCGCAGCGTTGCGGCCAGTATTATGTGAACCACCGCTGGCTCGGCGGCATGCTGACCAACTGGAAAACCATCACCGGTTCCATCAAGCGCCTGCGCCAGATGGACGAGATGCTGGCGGGTGAAGTCCAGGGCCTGACCAAGAAGGAAATCCTGAACCTGACGCGCGACCGCGAGAAGCTGGAACGCGCGCTGGGCGGCATCAAGGACATGGGCGGCCTGCCGGACATCCTGTTCATCATCGACACCAACAAGGAGAAGCTCGCGGTTGAGGAAGCCAACAAGCTCGGCATTCCGGTCATCGCGATTCTCGACTCCAATTCCGACCCGACGGGTGTGACCTACCCGGTTCCGGGCAATGACGACGCGATCCGCGCCATCACCCTGTATTGCGACCTGATCTCGGGCGCGGTGCTGGATGGCATCAGCGCTGAGCTGGGCTCTTCGGGAATTGACCTTGGCGCCGCCGCCGAGCCGATCCTGGAAGCGCTGCCCGAGCCGGAAGCCGAAACGCACGCCTGAGTTAGGTTTGGTCCGCGGGGCGGTTTGGCGCCGCGGGTAAAAATTTGAGGAGCAGAAATATGGCTGAAATTACCGCGGCGCTGGTGAAAGACCTGCGCGAGACGACCGGCGCCGGCATGATGGATTGCAAGAAGGCGCTGGTGGAAAGCGATGGCGACATTCAGGGCGCGATCGACTGGCTGCGCAAGAAGGGGCTCTCTGCCGCCGCCAAAAAATCCGGCCGCGTGGCGTCCGAAGGTCTGGTTGGCGTCGCTTTGGCTCCCGGCAAGGTGGCGATGGTCGAGATCAACGCCGAGACCGACTTCGTGGCCCGTAACGAGGCGTTCCAGGTATTCGTTGAGACCGTGGCGAAGCTGGCGCTGGAGACCGGCGAGGATGTGGAGGCCCTGAAAGCCGCCGCCTATCCTGGTACGGGCCGCACGGTCGCGGAAGAGATCGTGCATCTGGTCGCTACCATCGGCGAGAACATGACCGTGCGCCGCGTTGCCGTTATCGAGGTGCCGGGCGGCGTTGCTGCTGCTTATATCCATGGCGCGCTGAAGCCGGGGCTGGGCAAGATCGGCGTGATCGTAGGGCTTGAAGGGGCCGCGGGCGAGGCAATTGAGACGCTGGGGCGCCAGATCGGCATGCATGTGGCCGCCACCCGCCCGGATGCGCTGAGCATTGCCGAAGTGGACCCGGCGACGCTGGAGCGTGAGAAGAACGTGCTCTCCGACCAGGCGCGCGCCTCGGGCAAGCCCGAAGCCATCATTGAGAAGATGGTCGAAGGCCGGGTGAAGAAGTTCTACGAGGATGTGGTGCTGCTTGAGCAGATCTGGGTGCATGACGGCGAGAGCAAGGTGAAGGCGGTGGTCGAGAAGGCCGGCGCGAAGATCACCCGCTTTGTGCGTTTCCATCTCGGTGAGGGAATTGAGAAGGAAGCCACGGATTTCGCGGCGGAAGTTGCGGCGGCCGCCGGGGTTTAAGTTTACCCCGGGCTGGACTAACCAGGGGCGGTTCGGGCAATTAGCCTGGACCGCCCTTTTCTTTAGAAGCCGCTCTCCTCTATGGATGTCCCATGACCTCGATTCCTCAATATAAGCGTGTGCTGCTCAAAGTCTCCGGCGAGGCCCTGATGGGCAAGCGGGAGTACGGGCTGGATACCGACACGGTGAACGCCATTGCCGCCGATATCGGCGATGTGGTGGCGATGGGCGTGGAGGTTTCGCTGGTGATCGGCGGGGGGAATATCTTCCGCGGCGTGGCGGGCGCTGCCAGCGGTATGGACCGCGCCCAGGCGGATTACATGGGCATGCTCGCCACCGTGATGAACGCGCTGGCCATGCAGTCAGCGCTGGAGAAGCGCGATGTGCCGACTCGGGTGCAGTCGGCGATTCCCATGGCCTCGGTCTGCGAACCTTATATCCGCCGCCGCGCCGAGCGGCATATGGAGAAGGGCAGGGTGGTGATTTTCGCGGCCGGGACCGGCAATCCGTTCTTCACCACCGACACCGCGGCGGCGCTGCGCGCGGCCGAGGTGAAATGCGACGCGCTGCTGAAGGGCACGCAGGTGGATGGCGTGTATTCCGCCGATCCGCGCAAGGTGAAGAATGCCGAACGCTTTGAGACGCTGACGTATCTGGACGTGCTTTCACGCGATTTGAACGTGATGGACGCCTCCGCCATCAGCCTCTCGCGCGAGAACAAGCTGCCGATCATTGTCTTCAACATCCATGCGCCGGGAGCCTTCGCCGCCGTGATGCGCGGCGAGGGGCTGTTCACCCGGATCGTGGAACCGAACCAGTAAGGACGGACAAATGCCTGCCGATATTTCCTCGCTTAAAACCGATCTCACCCGCCGCATGGATGGCGCGCTGGACGCGCTGAAGCGCGAATTTGGCGGGCTACGCACCGGGCGGGCCAGCCCGGCGCTGTTCGACCCGATCAAGGTTGAGGCGTATGGACAGATGATGCCGATCAACCAGGTGGCGACTGTTGCGGTGCCGGAAGCGCGGATGCTGACCGTGCAGGTCTGGGACCGCTCCATGGTCAATTCCGTGGTGGCGGCCATCCGTGATTGCGGGTTGGGGCTGAACCCGCAGCCCGACGGCCAGATGGTGCGCGTGCCGCTGCCGATTTTGACCGAGGAGCGCCGCAACGAGCTGGCCAAGACCGCCGCCAAATATGCCGAGAATGCGCGCATCGCGGTGCGCGGCGTGCGCCGCGATGGCATGGAGCAGATTAAGGCGCTGCAGAAGAAGCACGAGATCAGCGAGGATGACGAGCGCGACTGGTCCGAGCAGGTGCAGAAGCTGACGGATGAGTACATCAAGCGCCTCGACGCCAGCCTCGCGGAGAAGGAAAAGGACATTCGCCAAGTCTGATGTCCGAGGTTTCTGCACGCCCGGTCCCGCTGCATGTGGCGATCATCATGGATGGCAATGGGCGCTGGGCCACTACGCGCGGGTTGCCGCGCGTGGCCGGCCACCGCGAGGGGGCGAAGGCCGTGCGGCGCACCGTGGAGGCGGCGATCGCCCAGGGGGTGCGCTATCTCACGCTGTTCGCGTTTTCCTCCGAGAACTGGCGGCGTCCGCCGGGCGAGGTGGCGGATCTGACGTTTCTGCTGAAGCATTATCTGCGCAGCGAGCTGAATGAGATGCACGCGCAGGGTGTTTGCCTGAAGATCATCGGCGAGCGGGAGCGGTTTGGCCCGAACCTGACCGCGGAGTTGACCGCCGCCGAGGCCAGAACCGCGAATAACAGCAAGCTTACGCTGGTGATGGCGCTCTCATACGGCGGGCGGGCGGATATTGTGGCGGCGGCGCGCAAGGCGATTGCCTCTGGCATGGCGCCGGAGGCGTTGACCGAGGAGAATTTCGCGGCGCTGCTGGACACGAGGGGCATCCCTGACCCGGACCTGCTGATCCGCACCAGCGGGGAGGTACGGATTTCCAACTTCCTGCTGTGGCAGACGGCTTATTCCGAGTTGCTGTTCACCGATGTGCTGTGGCCCGACTTTGGCGCCGCTGCGTTTGCCGCCGCCCTGGACGAATACGCCACCAGGGAACGGCGCTTTGGCGCCCGCCCGGCCTGAGCATGGCGCCCGTGCAGAAAGGCGGCCGCTGGGCTGATTTTGGCGTGCGCCTGGCCTCGGCCATGGTGCTGGGGCCGATTGCGCTGCTCTGCCTGTGGCATGGCGGACTGGCGTGGACGATATTTATTGCCGCGGCGTTGGCCGGGATGGGCCTTGAGTGGGCGAAGCTGGCCGCGCTGGGCTTGATGGATGCGGGGACGTGGCTGATTGCCGGCGGGTTGCTGGCCGCGCTGGCGCTGGGGCATTTCGGGCTGATTCTCGGGTTTGCGGCGCTGGCGCTGGCGGCGGGAGGCGTGGGGCTGAGCCGTGGCTGGTTTGCCGCCGCGGGAATCCCCTATGCCGGGGTTGGCGCGCTCTCGCTGCTGTGGCTGCGGCTGCAGCCTGAGCATGGGTTGTATGACACGATGTTTCTGGTTGTCGTGATCTGGAGCACGGATATTGGCGCATATCTGGTCGGGCGGCTCGTTGGCGGCAAAAAGCTTGCGCCGAAAATCTCGCCGGGGAAGACCTGGAGCGGCTCGATCGGCGGGTTGTTGATTGGCGGGCTGGCTGCCGCGATGCTGGCGGCGCGGGGGCATGGGGTTGACCTGGCCGCCCTGCCGGCGGGATTTGCCCTGAGTGTTTTCGCCCAGGCGGGAGATTTGCTGGAAAGCTGGATCAAGCGCAAACTGGGAGTTAAGGATTCTGGACGGACGATCCCTGGTCATGGCGGGTTGTTCGACAGGTTGGATGGTTTTTTGGCGGCCGCTCCGGTGGCGGCGATATTGGCGCTCAGCGTCCATGGAGGCTTGCCGTTATGGGGGTAAAGATTTTATCGGTGCTCGGCTCTACCGGGAGCGTCGGCACGCAAACCCTTGATATTATAGCTGAAAATCAGAGTTCTTATCAGCTGCGCGCGCTGGTGGGCGGGCGCAATGTGGCGTTGCTGGCGGCGCAGGCGAAGCAATTCCGGCCGGAACTCACCGTGATCGCGCAAGAATCGCTGCTAGGTGAGTTGCGCGCCGCCCTGGCCGGGACCGGGCTGGCCTGCGCGGCCGGGCGCGCGGCCGTGCTGGACGCCGCGGCGCTGCCGGTGGACTGGACGATGTCAGCGATTACGGGGGTGATAGGCCTGGAGCCGACGCTGGCGGCGGTGAAGCATGGCGGGACGGTGGCCTTTGCCAACAAGGAGGCGCTGGTTTCGGCGGGCGATGTGTTTTTGCGCGCCGTGGCCGAGGCAAAGGCGACTCTGTTGCCTGTGGATTCGGAGCATAACGCCGTTATGCAGGCGATGGCCGACGGCAATGCCAGGTCTATTGACAAGATCATCCTCACCGCCTCGGGCGGACCGTTCAGGAATCACGGGTTTGAGGAGATGCGCGGCATCACCCCGGAGGCGGCGTTGCGCCATCCGGTGTGGTCAATGGGGGCGAAGATTTCCATCGACAGCGCCACGATGATGAACAAGGGTCTGGAAGTTATTGAAGCTGCAAGATTGTTTGGACTGACTTCGGAGAAGATCGAGGTTCTGGTGCACCCGCAATCGGTGATCCACGGCATGGTCTGCTATGCGGATGGCTCGGTGCTGGCGCAGCTTGGCTCGCCCGATATGCGTATTCCCATTGCCCATACCCTGGCGTGGCCGCAGCGGATTGCCACCGCGGCGCCGCGGCTGGATTTGGCGGCGGTGATGAAGCTTGAGTTCTCAGCACCTGATGAAGTCCGCTTTCCGGCGCTGCGCCTCGCCCGCGCGGCGCTGGAGGCGGGAGCGGGGGCGCCAACTGTGTTGAACGCGGCCAATGAGATCGCGGTTGCGGCCTTCCTGGAGCGCAAGATCGGCTTTCTCGACATTGCCGGGATCGTGGAGGAGGTGTTGCAACAACTGGGCGCGCCGCCGGTGCCTGACCTTGAGGCCGTGCTGGCGTTGGACGCGGCCGCGCGCGCCGCCGCCAACGGGCTGGCGGCGGCAAAGGCCGCCTGATGTTCGATACCGCACGCACGATTCTGACCTATGCGTTTGTGCTTGGCGTGCTCGTGTTCTTTCATGAGCTTGGGCATTATCTGGCGGCGCGGGCGCGCGGCGTGGTGGTGGAGGTGTTCTCCATCGGGTTTGGCCCGGCGCTGGTTTCCTGGCGGGCGAAATCCGGCACTGTGTGGAAGATTTCGGTGCTGCCTTTGGGCGGCTATGTGAAGATGCAGGGCTGGGGCGAGCCGAATGATCCGGCGCCGGCGGTGCCTGGTTCATTCGCCGGGGCATCGCTGGGCTCCAAGGCGTTTATCGTCGCGGCTGGGCCGCTGGCCAATCTGCTGCTGGCCTTCGTGCTGTTTTCCGGATTGTTCATGACGGTTGGGCGAGTCGTGGTGCAGCCGGTGTTCAGCACGGTGGAGACGGCGTCTCCGGCGGCGGCGGCGGGGATGCGCGCGGGTGACCGGGTGTTGACCGCTGGTGGCGAAAAAATAAAAAATTTCAATCAGTTGCAGAACATTGTTAGCCAGCATCCCGATGCTTCGATGGATTTCAGCCTGCTGCGGCAGGGGAAGGTCATCAACGTGCGGGTGGCGCTGGGCGCTGTGACGGTGGATGGCGAGAAAATCGGGCATCTGGGTGTGGCGGGCAGTGTTTCCAGCATTCAGCATTTCTCGCCCCCCGAGGCGGCGGCGGCGGCGGCGGCGGAGACCTGGCACGACGGCGCGGGCATGCTTGCCGGGCTTTATAATCTGGCGGTGCATCGCCAGGGGCTGGGGCAGCTGGCCGGGCCGCTGGGGATTGCCGAGGTGACGGGCCAGGTTGCCGCGCTGGGGATCATCAGCGTCATCAGCTTCATTGCGTTTCTCTCGATCAATCTTGGTCTGATCAATCTGGTGCCCATTCCCATTCTCGATGGCGGGCATCTGTTGTTCTACCTGGCGGAGGCGATCTATGGCCGGCCGCTGCCCGCGCGCGCCATGGATATCGGGCTGCGTTTTGGCGCCGCGCTCATCATTTCGTTATTTTTCTTAACGACTTTCAACGATCTGAGCCGGATTGGCGCCGTGAACTGGGTCGTGCATCTGTTTGGATAAGCGTCTTCGCGGCTGCGGGGTTGAGCGTTTGGCCTTGCCGATAAGTCCGGCCCGTGCCAAACGCGCCACAGCGAAAACACTCCGGCGCGCCGGAGGCCTGTATGGTTTGGGAGATTATCTGTTGCTTAAGCCGCGCTCGGTCCTGTTGGCCTCTGTCTGTCTTTTGCCGGCTTTGCTGGTCTGTGGCCCGCATGGTGCCGCTTTTGCCCAAACGGCCTCTGCGGTTTCGCGGCCGGTGGAGGCTGGCGGCACGATCGCGGCGATCAATGTCAGCGGCAACCGCCGGATTCAGACCGATACGATTACCTCCTACATGGTGGTGCAGCCGGGTGACACGTTCGATCCGCAACGGATCAACGAATCCCTGAAGACGCTTTATGCCACAGGCCTGTTCAAGACGGTTTCGATCACGCGCGCGGGCAACAACCTCGATGTCGCGGTTGTGGAAAACCCGACCGTTGATCAGGTGCTGTTCAGCGGCAACAAGGCGTTGGCCGACAAGGATGCGAAGGCGATTGTATCGCTGAAGTCGCGCTCGGTGTTCACCATCGGGTCGGTTGAGGCCGATCGTCAGGCTTTGCTCGAAGCCTATGCGAAAAAAGGCTATTACAACGCGACGGTAACGCCCAAATATATCCGCTTGCCTGATAACCGCGTCAACGTGGTGTTTCAGTGCAATGACGGTGTGCAGACGAAAATCAGCCGCATTGCCTTCATCGGCGATAAGCATTTTAGTCAGGCGAAGCTGCGCGAGGTGATTTCCACCCGTCAGTCAGCATGGTTCCGCTTTCTCTCAAGTTCGGATCAGTACAATCCGGACCGGATCGAGTATGACGAGTACCTGCTGCGCAAGTTCTATTTGCATAAGGGGTATGTGGATTTCCGCGTGATCAGCGCCAATGCGGAACTGAGCCCGGATCATAAATCCTTCTATCTGACCTATGATATTCATGAAGGCCCGCGCTACCGCGTGAGCAGCCTGAAGATCGTCTCGAGCATCCGCACGCTGAGCGACAAGGAGTTGCGCGGGTTGGTGCCGCTTTCGGCCGGAGACTGGTTTGACGGCGATGCGCTGGTGGAAGGCGTGACTGCGCTGAACACGCGCGCGCTCAACCTTGGCTATGCCTTTGCCCAGGTGAACCCGCAGGTGCAGAGCGATCCGGCGAAGAAGACTGTTGCCATCACGCTGAACGTGATCGACGGGCCGCGCGTGTATATTCAGCGCATCGACATCACCGGCAATACCCGCACCGAGGACAAGGTGATCCGCCGTGAGCTGACCGTGGCCGAGGGCGATGGCTATAACCAGTCGAAGATTGATCAATCCACTAAGCATTTGAAGGATCTCGGGTTCTTCAAGGATGAGAAGATCACCTCCTCGCCCGGCTCCACGCCGCAGCAGGTGATCCTCGACACCGCGGTGACCGAGCAGGCAACCGGCCAGTTCTCGCTCGGCGGCGGTTATTCCAGCAGTCTCGGGGCGTTGCTCAACACCGGGTTGAGCCAGAACAACTTCCTGGGCACCGGGGTGAATACCTCCGTCAACGCCATGCTGGCGCAGCGTGGCACGCAGGTTAATCTGGGCGTGACCAACCCGTATTTTCTGGACCGCAACCTGATCGCCGGGTTCGATCTGTTCCGCTCATCGACATATTCCTACACCGCGCAATCAACCAGCTACAGCTACTCCGAGAGCGACATCGGCGCGGACGTGCGGCTGGGCTACCGCTTTAACGACCATGTGCGCCAGTCGTTCAGCTATACGATCAGCGAGCGCAATGTTTATAATGTGCCGGCCGGTTCCAGCATCTACATCACAAGCGAGCAGGGGCTCTCCAGCCTCAGCCAGATCAGCCAGACACTGACGTTTGACTATGTTGATGACGATCTGAACCCGACCAGCGGCCTGCTCGCGGACCTGACCACCGATTTCGCCGGTGCCGGCGGTACGGCCAAGTTTGTGCGCATCAGCCCGGATATATCGTATTACATTCCGCTGGAGCGGATTTTCGGCTCCAAGGACTGGGTGCTTAAGTTCTCGGCCACCGGCGGCGATCTTATCCCGCTGTTTGGCTATCATGACCGGATTACGGACCGCTTCTTCCTGGGTGGCGATTCGCTGCGCGGCTTTGCCGATGGCGGCGTCGGGCCGACGACCGTGCAAACGGCGGCCGATAATGCGGCGGGCGTCAATTTCGGTGGCCAGTCCGTGGGCGGCCGCGTGATGTGGACGCAGTCAACCGAGGTGAAGTTCCCGCTGCCGGTTTCGCCCGATCTTGGCCTCAGCGGCTTCGCGTTTGTCGATGTCGGCTCGCTCTACGGGGCCCGCCAGATCTCGGGCGGGAGCTATGGTCCACAGCCGCTCAACAATACCACGGCGCCGCGCGTTGGCGCGGGTGTTGGGCTCTCCTGGAACACGCCGTTCGGGCTGATTAATCTCTCACTCGCCGATCCTGTCGTGAAGCAGAAGGGCGATCAGACACAACAATTCCGCGTTTCTTTTGGTACGAGGTTCTAAGTGGCATTTTTTACCCGTTTCTCTCCGGTTCTGGTTGCCGTCGCGGCTTTGAGCGCGGCGCCGGCCGCGTTTGCGCAATCTTCGCCGGGCTATTTCATGCCGCCCAGCCAGGCACCCGCCCACGCGCCGGCTCATGCGCCGGCCCCCGCGCCGCAGGCTCAGGCGCAGGCGCAGGTTCCATCGATTCCGCAACTCCCGGCCCTGCCCAAGGGCGCACCGCCGCCGGTCGCCGTTATCGGTGTGTTGAGCGTGCCCGAGGTGATGCAGAAATCCACGGCCGCGCAGGGCGTGCAGGCGGTGATCCGCCAGCGCCAGGAGGCATTGGCCAAGGAGGCGCAGGCCGCGCGGGCGAAAATCCAGGCTGAGCAGGCGCAGATCGAGGCTGACCGTTCGACGCTGACCGACGCCCAGTTGGAGACGAAGGAACAGGCCCTGCGCGATGAAGTGGCCGCGACGCAGACCTCGTTTCAGGAGCGCAACCAGGCAATCCAGAACTCCGGCCAGGCGGCGCTGGGGATTATTGAATCCGAGCTGATCGCCATTATCCGCCAGGAGGCGGAGGCGCGCGGCATGAATCTGGTGCTGCATCGTGAGCAGGTGGCGCTGAATGTTGACGCGTTCGACATCACCAACGCGGTGGTGGCGCAGATCAACAAGCTGCTGCCGTCCGTTCCCGTGCCCCCCAGCGTGGTGACGCCCGGCATGGCGGTTAACCCGCCGGACCAGAGCGGCGACCAAGGCGCTGGCCAGTAGTCTCATGGCCGATGTTGCAAAACCCGGTGACGCGCGTTTTTTCGAGCGCACCGGGCCGCATACGCTGCAAACCCTGGCCGCTTTGGCCGGGGCACAAACCCAGGCCGGGGAACGGTTGATCCATGGGGTGGCGCCGTTGCAGACCGCGGGGCCGCTGGATGTGACGTTTCTGGACAACCGGCGCTATGCGGATCTGCTGCCGGGTATCAAAGCCGGGGCGGTGATCGTGCATCCCGACTTCGCCTCCCGTGTGCCGGAGGGGACCGCTGCGCTGGTGACCCGCGAACCTTATGTGGCCTGGGCGAAAATTTCCGCCTTGTTCCACCCGTTTCCGCGCGCCAAGGCCGGGATCCATGCCAGTGCGGTGATCGATCCTTCCGCAACGATAGACCCCACGGCTGAGATCGGCGCGCATGCCGTCATCGGCGCGCGGGTGGAAATTGGCGCCGGAACCATCATCGGGCCGCTGAGCTCGATCGCGGATGGCGTAATCATCGGCGCCGAATGCCGGATTCACGCGCAGGTTTCGGTTTCGCATGCCGTCATCGGCAACCGCGTCGTGCTCTATCCGGGCGCGCGCATCGGCCAGGATGGGTTCGGCTTCGCGATCAGCCCCACCGGGTTCACCCCGGTGCCGCAGCTTGGCCGGGTGCTGATCGGCGATGGCGCGGAGATCGGCGCGAATACCTGTATCGACCGCGGCTCGGCGCAGGATACCGTGATCGGGCCGGGCGTGCATATCGATAATCTCGTGCAGATTGGCCATAACGTGAACATTGGCTCGCATGCCGTGATCGTCGCGCAGGCGGGGGTCTCCGGCTCGACGGCGATTGGTCCGCAGGTTATGATCGCGGCGCAGGCCGGGCTGACCGGGCATCTGACCATCGGGCGCGGGGCGCGCATCGGCGCGCAGGCCGGGGTGATGACGGATATAGGCCCTGGCGAAGAGGTTATGGGATCACCGTCGCAGCCGTCGAAAACCTTTTTCAGAGAGGTTATAACCCTTCGTAAACTGGCCCAATATGGCCGCAAACCTAAAAAAGCAGGTGGTTGACCCCGATGAACGACGTGCCCCAGGCTGATCTCCCCCCGGTGGATGTGAGTGCTTTCGATGTGAAGCAGCTCTTGCGGTTGATCCCGCATCGCTACCCCTTCATGCTGCTCGATCGCATGGTGGATGTCCGCTATGGCCATTCGGCGACGGGGATCAAGAACGTCACCATGAATGAGCCGTTTTTCCAGGGGCATTTTCCCGGGCATCCGGTGATGCCGGGCGTGCTGATCGTCGAGAGCATGGCGCAGACGGCGGCGGCGCTGGTTATCAGCGGCATGGGGGAGGACGCCGGTTCGCCGATCGTGTATTTCATGTCGATCGAGAATGCGAAATTCCGCAAGCCGGTCACCCCGGGGGACCAGCTACGGCTGGAACTGGTGAAGGACCGCAAGCGCGGCAATGTCTGGCGCTTTAACGGCACGGCCCGCGTGGATGGCGTGGTGGTCGCGGAAGCCTCGATCACGGCCATGATCATGGACGAGGTTAAACCCGTATAGCTGTTCCGGCCCGCCGGTACGGAAACGGACGGAAATAATGATTGACTGGCGGTGCCCCGGGCACCGCTTTACAGCAAACGGCGCAATGAGAGTTGGACCAGAAAATGTTGAAGCCGGTGCCTGAGATGATCCACCCGACCGCCATCATCGCAGCGGGTGCCGTGATCGGCGCCGATGTGAAAATCGGCCCGTTTTGTACGGTTGGGGCGCAGGTGGTGCTGGAGGATGGGGTTGAGCTGGTCTCCCATGTTGCGGTGGAAGGCCGGACCCGGATCGGCGCCGGGGCAAAGTTGTTTCCGTTCTGCACGGTCGGTCTGGCGCCGCAGGACCTGAAGTACAAAGGCGAGGACACCGAGACCAGCATCGGGCCGCGCACGCAGATCCGCGAGCATTGCTCGATTCATCGCGGCACTGTCACCGGCACGGGCATCACCAAAATCGGCGCGGACTGCCTGCTGATGGCGGTGGTGCATGTCGCGCATGACTGCAACATCGGCGACGGCGTGGTGATTTCCAATAATGTCGTCATGGGCGGGCATGTCGAGGTAGGCAGCCGGGCGGTGATCGGCGGGGCGGCTGCGATTTTGCAGTTTGTGCGGATCGGCGCGGGCGCCATGGTCGGCGGGCTGAGCGGCGTGCCGAACGATGTGACGCCGTACTGCTTCGTGTTCGGGCCGCGCGCGCAGATGGTGGGGTTGAACATCGTGGGCTTGCGCCGGCGCGGGCTGAGCAAGGCGCAGCTGCATGAGATCCGGGCCGCGCATAAGTTCATCTTCGCGGGGCCGGGCGTGTTTGCCGAGCGCGTGGCCGCTGCGCGCGGTGAATATGGCGGCAATGTGTATGTGGCGGAAATGCTCGACTTCATCGCAAATCCGGGACGGCACGGTATTCTCACCAACGTGGCGCGTGCCACCGGGCAGAGCGACGAGTAGGCAGCTGCCGCCATGAACGCGACGCCCCTGGGCATTATTGCGGGCGGCGGCGCGCTGCCGGGCCAGGTTGCCGCCGCCGCGCAGGCGGGCGGGCGGGCGGTGTTCATCGCGGCGCTTGAGGGGTTTGCCG
Organism: Acidocella sp.; assembly: GCF_013044125.1. Taxonomy (GTDB): domain Bacteria; phylum Pseudomonadota; class Alphaproteobacteria; order Acetobacterales; family Acetobacteraceae; genus Acidocella. The sequence goes on from NZ_JABEVC010000012.1 coordinate 15,825, forward strand.
ATCCGGCGGTGGTGGCGCCCTACTCGCACAGGTTTTTCCGTTTGGGCGCCATTGGCGCGATCCGCCGCGCGGTCGAGGAGGCCGGTTGTGTTGATCTGGTGATGATCGGCCCGGTAAAGCGGCCCTCGCTGCTGGCGCTGCGCCCGGATGCCGAGGGGGCGCGGCTGCTGGCCAAAATCGGCCGCGCGGCTTTTGCCGGGGATGACGGGCTGCTGGCCGCAGTGGTGCGCGTGCTGAGCGAGGAAGGGTTTCATGTGCTGGGCGCGCACGATATTTTAAGCGACGTGCTGGCGCCGCCGGGTCTGCTCACCACCCGCGCGCCCGATGCGGCGGCGATGGCCGATATTGAGCGCGGGATTGCGGTGCTCAAGATCATCGGCGCGGCGGATATTGGCCAGGCCTGTGTGGTGCAACAGGGCATTGTGCTGGCGGTGGAAGCCGTGGAGGGCACGGACGCCATGCTGGCGCGCATTCCATCCGTGGCGCGGCCTGGCCCGGCCGGGGTGCTGGTGAAGCTGGCCAAGCCGGGGCAGGAGCGCCGGGCGGATATGCCGACCATTGGGGTGGCTACCATCCGCCATGCGCGCGAAGCCGGGTTGCTGGGGGTGGCTTTTGAGGCTGGCGGCACGATTCTGGCGGACCGCAAGGCCATGATCGAGGCGGCGGACGAGGCGGGGATGTTCCTGTTGGGTGTGCAGCCCTAAATTGCGCCAGCGCCAGTTGACGCGCGCAGCCCAAGCTGAACCTATCCTGCCGTAGTGTGAATCGCGATGCCGATTCACGCCCGAGGCTGGTGCGCGAAGCGTGGCTGGCCAAGGGGGGCGGACATTCAACCTGAAAGCGGGACCATGAGCGAAAATTTCTCTTATCTTCATACGATGCTGCGGGTCGGGAATCTGGACACCAGCGTTAAGTTCTATACCGGCCTGCTGGGCATGCGCGAACTGCGCCGCACGGAAGTGCCGGCCGGGAAGTATACGCTGGCATTTCTCGGCTATGGCGATGAGGCGACCCATACCGTGCTGGAGCTGACGTATAACTGGGGCGTAAGCTCCTATGAAGCGGGAACGGCCTTTGGGCATCTGGCCATCGGCGTGCCTGATATTCATGTGACCTGCGAGAAGCTGCGCGCCGCGGGCGCGAAGATCACGCGCGAGCCGGGGCCGGTGAAATTCGGCACCACGATCATCGCGTTTGTCGAGGACCCGGATGGCTACAAGATCGAGTTGATTGAGTGCAAGCCGCAGTAAACTGATGAACGCGCTGTATCAGGCGTTGCGGCTGGGCTTTGTCGCGGCTGATGCGGTTGTGCCTAAATCCTGGTTGCCCGGGTTGGAACCTGACGCGCTCATCGCAGCGTCAGGGAGCAATCCGGGGCCGGATGCGCGCGAGGCGTTGCGGCGGCTGATGGCCTCCATCATGACGGAGTCCGATTTAAGCGTTTTCGGCCGGATTTCGCTGCACTGGGACGCGTTGCGCCTGCTGCGCAACGCGCAGACGGTGGAAGCCGCGCACCGCGCCAGCCCGGCCCTGGCGCAGGCGCCGGTCAGTCAGCCGTTGTTCATACTCGGCCTGCCGCGCAGCGGGACGACATTTTTGCATGAGCTGATGGCGCAGGACAGCGAGAGCCTGGTGCCGCGCAACTGGCAGACCATCTACCCGGCGCCGCGCCCCGCCAATTTCAACCCGCTCAACGACAAGCGGGTGCAAGCCGTGGATCGGCAGCTGCGGATTTTCGCTGGTCTGGCACCTGGATTTTCGGATCTGCACCCGATTACAGCGGACAGTCCGCAGGAATGCACCGAAATAACGGCGCATGTGTTCCAGAGCCTGCGCTTTGACGCGACGCACCGCGTGCCTTCCTATTTCGCCTGGCTGGAGGCACATGGGCATTTGCAGGCTTTTCGTTTTCATAAGCAGTTTCTGCAATTTTTGCAAAACGGCGCGCCGGGGCGCTGGGTGCTCAAATGCCCGGACCATACTTTCACGCTGGATGCGATCTTGCAGGTCTATCCGGATGCGCGCTTTGTGATCGTGCATCGCGATCCTATCGCGGTGCTGGCCTCGGTGGCGCGGCTCACCTGGGTTTTACGCAAGCCGTTCCTGCGCAAGATTGATCTCGCGGAGATCGGGGCGCAGGTTTCGGAGCGCTGGATACAAGGGGCGAACCTGCTGCTGGATTTCGACCAGCGCGCGGATGTGGCGCCGGAGCGGAAGATTCATGTTCATTATGATGAACTGGCCGGCGCGCCGCTGGCGGTCATCGCGCGGATCTATGCGCGGTTTGGCATGCCGCTGCGTGCGGAAGCGCTGGCGGCGATGTCTCGCCGGATTGCGGCCAAGCCACGGGGCGGGTATGCCCGGCATGCGCCTTATTCGCTGGAAAACTTCAAGCTAAGCCAGAGCGCTTTGCAACAACGGTTTGTCCCGTATGTGCGCCAGTACTGCCGCGCGGGTGGGGTGTGAGCGGGGATGAAGCTGCTGGTGTGGCACTGGGGGCGGCGCGGCGGCGGCCCGTTGTTCGCGCTGCGGCTGGCGGCGGCCCTGGGGGATGTTCCCGGGCATAGTGTGCGCCTCTCGCTGGCGGGAGGAGCGGAGATTCTGGCCGGGGCTGCGGCGGCGGCGGCGTGCAGCTGGCGCGAGCCGACGTATGAAAATGCGCTGGGCTATGCGCTACAGCGGCTCAGCGGGCCGCTGGTACGCGGGCGGGTGAGGAAGCGGCTCATCGAGGACCGGCCCGATATTGCCATATGCGCGATGCCGGCGCTGCTGGATGCGCGCATGACCATTGCTCTGCGCCGCCTGGGTATTCCCTATGCCATGGTTGTGCATGATGCGGCTGCGCATCCGGGGGAGGCTTTCAACTTCCGTATCATGGGCCAATGGCGCCAGCTGCGCGATGCGCGGGTGTTGTTTCCGTTGACCGGGCATGTGGCCGACGGCCTGCGCCGGCAAGGATGCGGCGCAGCGGGGCAGCGTGTTGTGAAACTATGGCATCCACCGGTGGGGTTGGGGGAAATGGCGCCGGTGATGGCGCATGGCGGGGTGCCGAGACTGCTCTGTTTCGGCCGGTTGCTGCCCTATAAGGGGCTTGGCCTGCTGGCCGGGGCGTTGGAGCGGCTTGGCCCGGAGCGGCCGTTTCAGCTTCGCGTCTGCGGTGAGGGGCCGGCCTCGCCAAGCCTCGCCCGGTTGCGCGCGATGCCGGAGGTGAGCGTGGAGCAGCGCTGGGTGAGCGAAGGGGAGCTGCCCGCGCTGCTGGCCTGGGCCGATGCCGTGGTGCTGCCGTATCAGGAGGCGAGCCAGTCCGGCGTGGCCGCCTTGGCGATAGCGGCCGGGAGATATGTGCTGGCAACCAACGTGGGGGGGTTGCCTGAGCAGCTGGCTGGGGTGCCGGGCGCGCGGCTGTGCGCCCCCACGGCTGAAGCCGTTGCCCAGGGGCTGATGCAACTCACTGTGGATTTGTCGGCGGGCGGCGCGGCGGCGGCCCGGCCGCTGGAGGATGCGGCGGCGGGCTGGCCTGCCTTGGCGCGGGCCATGCTGGCGGCGTTGAAGCCGATCTAGCCTGATTGGTTTAAGTGCGATCAGGCTCTGGCCATTTTTTTGAGGGCAATTCACGCTTCCGGCTCGCTCAGGCGAGCGAACCTCAAACGATCGCGCTCTCTAACATCTGTAAACAGTGTATCACTAAATGTTGACCGGTATCACAAACGCGTCAATCACGATTTTTTGAGACGATTTCCCTCCGATAAGGTGACAAAGGCAACGATACATATCGTTTCGCGGAATTTTTGGCCCGGCAGCTGATTTACGGATGCCGGGCCGGACGCGGCGGTGCTTTTGGGGGTGTATTAAAAATGGTTGATTTTACATGGGTTGGCGGCGCTTCGGGGAATTTTTTTCTGGCAGCGAACTGGAGCCCTCCCGCCGTTCCAACATATGGGTTCATTGGTGTTCCCACTGGGACAACCATTGTTATGCCATTTGGCAACCAGGTTTCTCTGGACGGCCTAGTGATGACGGGCCCCGCCGGAACCGTGACGCTCGCTGGCGGCTCATTCTACTTTAGCAACGGTCTTACGCCGCCCGCCGGCTATAACGTGACGCTGAGCGCCACCACATTCTCGACCACCTCGGCGCTCGGCGTGGCAAACGGCGGCACCATAACCCTTAACGGCGCCACGGTGACCGGCAGCGGTTCGGCCGCGGCGGGAACGTTCATTTTTGACACCGTGAGCAGCAGCGGGAGCGCCAACATTCTGGCAGTCACTGACCAGAGCACGGGGCTGGTCCTGCAAAACCTCGGCTTTGGCGACCAAATCAGGCTACTAGGTGGTGGAGACACGATGTCGCTGACGTTGAACCCCGGCAGCACGTCGGTTTATACGCTCACCGATGAGCATAGCGGCGGCGGTTCAACAGTTGTTTCCAGCAATGTAACCTTGGCTCCCGGCACCGCGCCAAGTAATTTCATAAGTTCGGGCGGTACCCTCTTATACAACGGCGCCCCGCCCTGTTTCTACGCCGGTACACGCCTTGCCACGGCGGATGGAGATATCGCGGTGGAGGATATTACCGCCGCGACGCTGCTGATGACTGCCGCGGGCGAGAGCAAGCCGGTGCGCTGGCTTGGCCGTTCGCAGGTTTCCACCCGCTTCGCTGACCCGCTGCGCGTCTTGCCGGTCCGTATCAAGGCCGGTGCCCTGGGCGAGAGCCTGCCGCTGCGCGACCTTCTGGTCTCGCCGGACCACGCCATGTTCATTGGCGGCGTGCTGGTGCAGGCGGGGGCGCTGGTGAATGGCAGCAGCATCATCCGCGAGGCTGATGTGCCGGAGTGCTTCACCTATTACCATGTGGAGCTTGCCACCCATGAGCTGCTGCTGGCCGAGGGCGCGGCAACGGAAAGCTTTGTGGACAATGTGGACCGCATGGGTTTTGCCAACTGGGCGGAGCACGAGGCCCTGGGCGAGACCGCGCCGATTGAGGAGATGGACATTCCGCGCGCCAAGTCGCAGCGCCAGGTGCCGGTTGCCGTGCGTGCGCTGCTGGCGGCACGCGCGCTGGCATTCCAGGAGGCCGCGGCCGCCTGAATTCGGGCACGGCGGTATTTGCGACAGCCGGGGCGGCTTTTTGTTGCGCGCCATCATCCAGGCAAGGACTTGCACTTCGCTCAAATCGGGGCATCTTGGTTGCAACGGCGTGAAACACACCAAGGAGGCAGAGTATGAAAGCCAGCAGCGTTCTCGAAACCATCGGCAAAACCCCGCATATTCGTCTGGCGCGGATGTTTCCCTCGGCGCAGGTCTGGATCAAATCAGAGCGCACCAATCCTGGCGGCTCGATCAAGGACCGTATCGCGCTGGCTATGGTGGAGGCAGCGGAGGCGGCGGGCGCGCTGAAGCCTGGCGGGCTGATTATTGAGCCGACCTCGGGCAATACCGGCATCGGTCTGGCGCTGGTGGCGGCGGTGAAGGGATACCGGCTGATTCTGGTAATGCCTGAGTCCATGTCGGTTGAGCGGCGCCGCCTGATGCAGGCTTACGGCGCGAGCTTTGACCTGACGCCCAAGGAGCTTGGCATGAAGGGCGCCATCGCGCGGGCGAGCGTGCTGGCGGCGGAGAATCCGGGCGCGTGGATTCCGCAGCAATTCGAGAACCCGGCGAATATTGAGGTGCATGCCCGCACCACCGCGCGGGAAATTCTGGCGGATTTCCCCGAGGGGCTGGATGTGCTGATCACCGGTGTCGGCACCGGCGGGCATATCACCGGCTGCGCGGAAGAGCTGAAAAAACACTGGCCACATATGAAGGTTTTTGCCGTGGAGCCGGCGCTCTCGCCTGTAATATCGGGCGGCGCGCCAGGGCCGCACCCGATCCAGGGGATCGGCGCCGGGTTTATTCCGGCGAACCTGCACCTCGCGGCGTTGGATGGGGTGATACAGGTGGATGCCGAGGAGGCGCGCGAATACGGCCGCCGCTCCGCCCGGCAGGAGGGGCTGCTGGTTGGTGTCTCCTCCGGCGCGACGCTGGCGGCCATCGCCAAGAAGCTGCCGGAACTGCCGGCGGGGACGAAGATCCTCGGATTTAACTACGATACCGGCGAGCGCTACCTCTCGGTGCCGGAGTTTCTGCCGGGCTGAGCGCCCGCCGGTTTGACCTGAATCAATGAGAACGGGGCTATGCGCGTTCAAAAGAGGGCCATGATGACAGATGCAGACCTGATTGCCCGCTACGATGGCCGCGTGCCGCGCTATACGAGCTACCCGACCGCCCCGCACTTTACCCCCGCGACCGGCGCGCAGGCTTATGCCGGGTGGCTGGCGAACCTGCCAGCGGGGGCGCCGGTTTCATTGTATCTGCATGTGCCGTTCTGCGACCGGCTGTGTTTGTATTGCGGGTGCAATACCTCGGTCGTGCATATGGAGCGCCCCAAGCGCATTTATGCCAGGACGCTGATGCGCGAGATCGCGCTGGTGGCGGAGACCGTGGGGCGGCGCTTGCAGGTCTCGCATGTGCATTGGGGCGGGGGTACGCCCACTGTGTTGCCGCCCGATTGCCTCACCGATATCATGGAGAGCGTGCGCGGCCATTTCGAGATGCTCCCCGATGCCGAGATCGCCATCGAGATCGACCCCACATCGCTGTCGCCGGACCGGCTGGCGGCGCTGGCGCAAATGGGCATCACCCGCGCCAGCCTGGGCGTGCAGGATTTTGACCAGGCGGTGCAGGACGCCATCGGCCGCCAGCAGAGCTTTGAGGAAACCGCGGCCTGCGCGCAGGCGTTGCGCGGGATTGGCATCAGATCGCTCAATCTGGACCTGATATACGGCTTGCCGCACCAGAGCGAGGAATCGCTGGAGCGGACCGCGCGGCAGGCGCTGGCGCTGCGCGCCGACCGGGTGGCCGTGTTCGGCTACGCGCATGTGCCATGGATGAAGAAGCACCAGTCGCTGATCCCGGAGGCCTCGCTGCCGGGTGCGCAGGCGCGCTTCGCGCAGGCGAAAATGGTGCGCCGGGTGCTGGAGCGAGAAGGGGGGTATATTCCGGTCGGGCTGGACCACTTCGCCCGCCCCGGCGATGCCATGGCCGAAGCCGCGCTGGGCCGGAAACTGCACCGCAGTTTCCAGGGCTACACAACGGATGCGGCGCCCGCGCTCATCGGCCTGGGGGCAAGTGCGATTGGCAGCCTGCCGCAGGGCTATGTGCAGAATGCTCCCGGTGTGCCCGCCTATAGCGCCGCCATCAACGAGGGCAGGCTGGCCGTCAGCCGTGGTGCCGCCCTCACCCCGGACGACAGGCTGCGGGGCGCGGTGATTGAGAGCATCATGTGTGAGCTTGAGGTTGATTTGCAGGCGCAGGCCGGAGCCTTTGGCGCCGATCCGGCGCCGCTGCTGGCCGACGCGCAAGTGCTGGCGGGGTTTCAGGCGGATGGTCTTGTAAGCTGGGATGGCACGCGCATTGAGGTGACTGAGGCGGGGCGGCCGTTCGTGCGCAACATCGCTGCGGTATTCGACCGGTATCTGGCGCAGCAAACAGCAACACCCCGCCATGCCGTGGCGGTGTAGCCGGGCCGTTGAGTTAGAGAGGCCATTTTTCTGAGGGCGATTCACGATTTCGGTTCGCTCGGTTGAGCGAACCTCAAACGATAGCACTCTAACGTTCTGTTTGCGGTGGTTGCGTTGATGTTCCGGCTGGCGGGATATTCGCAAAGCGGCATGGCGGGCCAGCATCAAACGAAATCAAAAAAAAGCCCCGCACGCATTTCTGCGGCAGGGCCAGTGTGGGGAGTGTATCCGCTTTCGGATATACAGAATAGACACCGGCTTTTAATTTCTGTCGTTGACCTAGATCAAAAACCTGCTGATTATTGAATGATCAGCCGGATTTTTGCAGATCCTCGCCATGCCGCATGGTCAGCTTGCTCATATCAGCGGGCGGCACCACCACCTTGCGGTACAAATGCCAGGTCGCGTGGCCCAGGACCGGCAGCACCACGATCAACCCGATAAAAAGTGGCAGGGCGCCGATGAAAAGGCTCACGGCGACGATGAGGCTCCAGACGGTGAGCGGGCCGGGGTTGCGCAGCAAAACCTGCACGGAGGTGGCGATGGCTGTGGAGAAGCCGGCTGGGCGGTCCAGCATCAGGGGAAAGGAGACGACGCTGATGGCCACCACGCCGACCCCGAACATGATCCCGGCGGCAAGGCCGGCGAGCATCATGGTCCATCCGGCTGAGGTGGTGAAGGCGCCCTCGATGAACAGGCGCGCCGAGGCGGGCGGCATCGGCCCCATGGTGAAATCATAAATCACCTGCGCCACCGCCAGCCAGGCGAGATACAGCCCGATGAGCAGCAGCCCCAGCCCGGTGATGGCGCCGATGGAGGGCGAGCGGACGACCTTGAAGGTATCAAGCCAGCTTATTTTGCCGGTGAGTTCACGCTGGCGGCTCATCTCATACAGCCCGACCGCCGCCAGCGGCCCGACCAGCGCGAACCCCGCCGCCGTGGGGAACAGCAGCGGCAGCAGCCGCCCATGCGCCTCGGCCATTGAGATCAGCACCCCGATGAGCGGGTAAATCATGCACAGAAAGATGACATCCGTGCGCGCCGCGGCGAAATCATCCAGCCCGCGGCGCAGCGCGTCCCGCACGTCAGCGAGGGTGATTTTACGCACCACCGGCATTTCGGTGCTGCTTGCGACAGGCCAGTACTCCTGCGGAGTCGCACTGCCGACGACGTTGGTTGACTCGATCTGCCCGGCGACCCACTCCATTGGATTACGGATATGCATGCTCTAAATCCTCCTGACGGCGCCCTTGTATTCCGGGCATTATCGGCAAGTCGCAGCAAATTAGCGCAAAACCCCGGCAAAGTCGCGAAAATTTTGTTAATCACCCGGTCATGGGGCGGAGGAGATTGCATTTGTTCACCATTTTGCACTAAGCCGGTGTCCCGTAACCCTTACAGGAGACTTCCATAGCCAGACCGCCAGCGCCACCCGCCCCTCCCTCGCGTGAAGGACCCCGGGTCAACGATGAAATCAGAATTCCGC
>NZ_JABEVC010000087.1 GCF_013044125.1 Acidocella sp.
CCCGTGCGCCAGCCGATCTGCCCGGCTGAAAGCGGCATCACATGCTGCCCCAGGGTCACATCCGGCCGGGGGAAGCGCTTGACCATGCCATCCTCGATCATGGCGCGCGCCCCCTGCCCGGTTTCTTCCCCAGGCTGGAAAACGGCCATCACCGTGCCGCGCCAAGCCGCCTGGTTTTCAGCCAGGATACAAACCGCCCCCATCAGCCAGGCCACATGCATGTCATGCCCGCAGGAATGCGCAATCCGCGTGGCCTGGCCAAAACGGTCCGTTCCGGTTTTATCGCTCGCATAAGCCAGGCCGGTACTTTCCTGGATCGGCAGCGCGTCCATATCCGCGCGCAGCATAACAACCGGCCCCTCGCCATTGCGCAGCAGCCCGACAACCCCTGTGCCGCCAACGCCCTCGCTCACCTCAAAGCCATTCTCGCGCAGCCACGCCGCGGCGATCCCGGCGGTGCGCCGCTCCTGCATGGAAAGCTCAGGATTGGCATGCAGATCCTGGTAGACAAGCTCAAGCCGCGCCAGCAGCTCAGCGGCGGGCCCCGGCAGCAAGCCTGTTTGTGGTTCCATCACCGCGCCCCCTCAGGCGGCCGCGCCAAAGCCGCTGGCCGCCACCGGCTCGCAACGCAACCCCGTCTCCTGTTGCCCGGCCCAGGCCAAAAGCTCCCCGGCAATCCGCAGCGCATCACCCGCCGGGAGCGCGTCAGGGTGTTCGATCAGGGCCAGAAGCTGCAAAATCCGCGCGCGATGCGCATGGATATGCCCGGAACCGTCAGCGCAATGTGGACACATACCGCCCTCCCTCACCGCTTAGAGCCAGTTGAAGCACCCACCCTTCAATTATGCGCCATGGGGCGCCCCGTTTCAATCCCGTTCGCATTGCCGCCCTCCCCGAGAACCGAGAGGCAGTGCGCCGCGATCATCGCCTCCTCGCTGGTGGGGATGACCCGAACCTCCACCCCGCTCCGCGGCGTGCTGATGCACGGTGCGTTCGCGGCATTCGCCTCGGGGGAGAGCCCGATGCCGAGCCAGCCCAGCCGGGCGCAGATGGCGGCGCGAATCGCCGGCGCGTTCTCGCCGATGCCCGCGGTGAACACCAGCCCGTCCAGCCCGCCGAGCGAAGCCGTCAGCCCGGCGATGTGGCGGGCGGCCGTGTTGCTGAACAGCGCCAGCGCCTCGGCCGCTTGCGGGCGCGGGTCGGCGAGGAGCGCGCGCACGTCGGCGGAGATGCCCGAGACGCCCAGCAGGCCCGATTGCGTATACAGCAGGCTGCTCAGCGTCTCCGGCGTGAACCCGCATGATTGCAGCAGATACAGCAACACCCCGGGGTCCATGGCGCCGGTGCGCGTGCCCATCATCAACCCTTCGAGCGCGGTGAACCCCATCGAGGTATCGACCGATCTCCCCGCCGCCATGGCGCACAGGCTGGCGCCGTTGCCCAAATGCGCGACGATGACCCGCCCGCGCGCCAGATGCGGCGCCACCCCCGGCAGGCGCGAGGCGATATACTCATAGGAAAGCCCATGAAAACCATAGCGGCGCACGCCTTCATCATAAAAATGCCGGGGCAGCGGCAGGCGCTGGGCCGCCACGGGCATGGTATGGTGGAAGGCGGTGTCAAAACTGGCGATCTGCGGCAGCGCCGGGCGCAGCGCCATCACCGCGCGCACGGCGGCGAGGTTGTGCGGCTGGTGCAGCGGGGCCAGCGGAATCAAAGCCTCCAGCCCGGCCAGCACGGCGGCGGTGAGACGCGTGGGGGCGCTGAACCGGCTGCCGCCATGGACGATGCGGTGCCCGCAGGCAATCAGCCTGTCCGCGCCCAGATGGGCCTCCACCCATTCCAGCACGGTGCCAAGCAGATCCTCATGCGTGAGCGGCGCATGATCCGGCCAGCGATGCTCCAGCGCAATCGCCCCCCCGGCATGAATACGCAGATGCGGCGCGGCGCCGATGTTCTCCACCGCGCCCGTGGCGATGCAGGCAAGCACCGGGCCGGTTTCATACAACGCGAATTTAAGGCTCGACGACCCGGCGTTGAGCGTCAGAACTGCATCAGGCACCTTTGGCCGCTCCCGCCAGAATCACCGCCAGCGCGCAGGAGGCCATGCGCGTGCGCGCATCATCGGCGCGGCTGGTGAGAATAATCGGCACGCTGGCCCCGAGCACAATGCCGGCGGCATCCGCATTGGCCAGGAAGGTGAGCTGCTTGGCCAGGATATTGCCCGATTCGATGTTGGGGACCACCAGAATATCCGCAAGCCCCGCCACGGGCGAGGCAATGCTCTTTTGCGCCGCCGCCGTGGCGCTGATCGCGTTGTCGAACGCCAGCGGACCATCCAGCACCGCGCCGGTAATCTGCCCGCGCTCGGCCATCTTGCACAGCGCGGCGGCGTCCAGCGTCGCCTGCATCGCCGGGTTCACGGTTTCCACCGCCGCCAGAATCGCCACCCGCGGCGCGGCAATGCCCAGCACATGCGCCAGGTCGACGGCGTTCTGGATGATATGAGCCTTATCCTCCAGATCAGGCGCGATGTTGATGGCCGCATCGGTCACCAGCAGCGGCTTGGGGTAGGAGGGCACATCCATGACATAAACATGGCTCAGCCGCTTGCCGGTCCGCAGGCCGGTCTGTGCCGCGGTCACCTCATGCAGCAGCTCATCGGTATGCAGCGAGCCCTTCATCAGCAGCCGCGCGCGCCCGGTGCGCACCAGTTCCACCGCGCGGGCGGCAGCGGCGTGGCTATGCGGCGCGGGCTCTATGCGCAGGGCGGTTATATCCAGCCCATGGGCCGCGGCAACGGCGCGTATCTTGTCCACGGGCCCCACGAGAATAGGCGTAATCAGCCCGGCCCGCGCGGCCTCCAGCGCGGCCAGCAGCGAGGTCTCGTCGCACGGATGCGCAATCGCGGTCGGCAGCGGCTCGCCCGCGCCGGCGCGGCTCAGCAGAGTGCGCAGATGCTCATGGCGCAGCAACCGCACCTCGGGCAACGCCATGGCGTGGCGGCTCACCTTCTGCTCCGGCGCCTTCACCGTGGCGGTGCCCTGCAGCACCAGGGCGCCATGCTGGTTGCGGCAGGCGCAGTCCAAAATCACACGGTGATTCTGCGGAATCTTCTCCGACACGCTAACCGCCGCGGTGATCGTGTCGCCAGGGCTCACCGGCGCGAGGAAACGCAGCTCCTGGCTGAGGTAGATGGTCCCCGGCCCCGGCAGTTTCGTGCCGAGCACGGCCGAGATCAGCCCGGCGGTCAGCACCCCCTGCGCGATGATATGGTGGAACAGATCCGTCGCGGCGTATTCGGCATCGAGATGCGCCGGGTTAATGTCCCCCGAGATCACCGAGAACAACGCGATGTCATCCAGCGTGATCTGCCGCGTCATGCTGGCGCTGTCGCCAAGCGCAATGTCGTCGAAAATGCGGTTTTCCAGCAATTCGGTCGTGATATCCATGGCGCCTCTCAGATCTTCAGGGCTTTAACAAATTCAACGCGGCACGCCAGCTATCCGTTGAAAGACGGCCTCATACACCGGTATTGCCCGATTTCAACGCCGCCTCGCTGGGGCGTTCGTTCTCAGCCGGAGCGGCCTGGTTGAACATGACGCTGAGCAGCGCCGCATTGGCGCGCATCACGGCCTGGCCATAGACCATCTGCGCCTCCGCCAGATTACGCGCCACCTCGCTCATTTGCTCAAAGACCTTGGCGTTGGGCACGAATTTCTGCGACCCGTCAAACAGGTTCTGCGGCAGCAGGAAGGCTTCGAAAGGGTTCGTGGGTTTCTCGGGCATGCTCGCTCTCCTCGGGCTATACCTCACAACGGAGGCCGTTCCCCCTTCTCGCACGGAATCCCCCCTGGATGATTGACCTGAATCAACATTAACAAAACGCAATGCCGGCCGGAGAGCTATTTCTTAAGCATTCCATGCCTAAGCCTGCTGGCATGAACGGTTCCCGGCCCTCCTCCTGGCTGCTGCCCGCCGCGCTGGCGCTTTTCTCGCTGGCGGCCGCGGCCGCCATCAACCTCCAACCCGCCGCCGGGGGGCCGGTGGCCGTGGTGTTCCCGCCCTGGTGGAGCGCCTCGCGCGCCATGCTGGCTGCGGCCTCCGCCGGGCCGGTGGTCCGCCTGGGCGGCCTGCCGTTCATCGTGGTGGCGCTCCCAGCCAAAGGCGGCGGCCGCAGGCAATTGCGCCGCCAGGGGGCGTGGCTGCTGCTTAACCCCCAGGCGGCGGGCGCGTGCGGCGGGCGAACCGGAAACCAAGCATCGCAGGCAACAGGGAACTGACATGAAAACCGATATGGACAAACTGCGCGACACAGCCAGCCGCTGGATGGTGCTGTGGCTATGGCTGCACGTACCCGTGGCCGGCTTGAGCGCCTGGGCGGCGGGCAATGGCGTGTGGGGGCCATGCGTCGCGGCGGCGCTGGTGGCGGGGGTGGCGAGCGCCGCCTGGTCCCTAGCGCCGGAGGCGAAGGCAACACGGCTGACCGTCGCGGCCGCCTATATCGCCATGGTCTCCATCATCCTGGCCGCCTGCCGCGGCGCGCCCCTGCAGATCGACGTCCATATGTATTACTTCGCGGCGCTGGCCATCCTGGCCGTCTATTGCGACCGGGATGTGATCCTGACCGGCGCGGGGGTGACCGCGCTGCACCATCTAAGCCTGAATTACCTGGCGCCCGCGCTGCTCTTTCCCGATGGGGCGAGCCTGCCGCGCGTGTTGCTGCATGCGGTGATCGTGGTGGTAGAGGCCGGGGCCCTGGTCTGGGTGACTCAGCGCATCGTCGCCCTGTTCAACAGCTCCGCCCGCCACCTCGCCGATGCCCAGGCCGCCACGGCCGAAATCCAGGCGGCGGAGGCCGAAGCCGCGGCGCAGCGCTTGGTGGTCGAAGATGAACGCCAGCGCGCCGAGGCCTTGCGCGCCGAAACAGCGCGTGAGCTGAGCCAGGTGGTCAGCACGCTGGCGCAAGGGCTGGCCCGGCTGGCGCGCGGCGAGTTGCGCCACCAGCTGGAGCAGCCGTTTCCGTCCAATTACGAAAAACTGCGCGCCGACTACAACGCCGCCCTGGCGCAGTTACGCGAGATCGTGACCGCTATCCTGCGCTCTACCGGCACCATCAACACCGGCACCGCCGAAATCATTTCCGCCTCTGACGATCTGGCCCGCCGGACCGAGCAACAGGCGGCCGCGCTGGAGGAAACCGCCGCCTCGCTCGATGAGGTGACCAGCGCGGTGCGCGCCACCGCTTCCGGCGCGGCGCAGGCGCGCGATGCCGCCGGAGCCGCGCGAAACGAGACAACGCTCTCCGGCACGGTGGTGGCCCAGGCGGTGGAAGCCATGAACGGGATTGACACCTCCTCCCGCCAGATCGGCAACATCATCGGCGTGATCGACGAAATCGCCTTCCAGACCAACCTGCTGGCGCTCAACGCCGGGGTGGAGGCGGCACGCGCGGGCGATGCGGGGCGCGGCTTCGCGGTGGTGGCCACCGAGGTCCGGGCGCTGGCGCAACGCTCGGCCGATGCCGCCAAGGAGATCAAAGCGCTGATCCAGGCTTCCGAGGCCCAGGTGCGCGAAGGCGTGGACCGTGTGGCGAAAACCGGCGAGGTGTTGGTGCGTCTGGCCGTGCAGGTCGGCGAGATCGACCTTGCCGTGAACGCGATCAGCGCCTCGGCGGGGCAGCAGGCGGCGGCATTGGCGCAGGTGAACGACGCGGTGAACAGCATGGACCATGGCACCCAGCGCACCGCCGCAATGGTCGAAGAGGCCAATGCCGCGGCGCACAGCCTGGGGCAGGAGGTGCGCCAGCTGGCGGCACAGGCCGCCCGGTTCGATGTGGGCGACATCCAAGCCGCCCCCGCGCGTACCCCGCGCGCGCGGCAACTCGTGGAATCATGATCCCGCCATGCGGCTGACAAGGCGCGGCGCGCTGGGCGGGGCCGTGCTGGCCCTGGCCATCCCCCCGGCGCGCGCGCAAAGCGCCATCGGCGGCCCTTTCAACCTCACTAACGGCGCGGGCCAGAGCGTCACCAACCAGGATTTCCCCGGCAAATTTCTGCTTATATTCTTCGGCTACACGCATTGCCCGGATGAATGCCCGGCGGCGATGTACCATATCGCCCTGGCGCTGGCCAAAATGGGCGGGGCGGCGCAACGCCTGCAATGCCTGTTCATCACCATAGACCCCGCGCGTGACACCCCGGCGGCGGCCAGCCGCTACGCCCGCCTGTTCTCGCCCGATATCATCGGCCTGTCCGGCACAGCGGCGCAGGTCGCCCAAGCCATGCAGGCGTATCATGTGTATGCCGCCCCCGCCGGCCCGCAAGGCGGCGAAATCACGCATAGCGACTTCATCTACCTCATGGCGCCCAGTGGCAGCTTCATCAGCGCCTTCCCCGGCAACCTCGCCGCCGGCACGCTGGCCGCGCGAATAACATCCGCGATAGGCGGCGCATGAGCTTCCCCTTTATGCCCGCCGCCGCCCCGTGCTAGGCCCCTTGCCATGTTCAGAACCATTGATCCCGCCAGCGACCTCGCCATTGCCCGCGCCACCCCCCTGCAACCCATCGAGGCCGTCGCCGCGGCGTTGAACATCCCGCCCGAGGCGCTCTACCGCTACGGCCCTTACAAGGCCAAGGTGCCGCTGGATTTCGCAACCAGCGCCATGGCCGCGCCGCGCGGCAAGCTCGTGCTGGTCACCGCCATCAGCCCCACCCCGGCCGGCGAGGGCAAAACCACGACCAGCATCGGCCTGGGCGACGCGCTGCGCCGCCAGGGCGTCAAAGTGGCCATCTGCCTGCGCGAGCCGAGCCTGGGGCCATGCTTTGGCGCCAAGGGCGGAGCCACCGGCGGCGGGCGAGCGCAGGTTGGGCCGATGAGCGAGATCAACCTGCATTTCACCGGTGACCTGCACGCCATCTCCGCCGCGCACAACCTGTTGGCGGCGATGATCGACAACCACATCTACTGGGGCAATGCGCTCAACCTGGACGCAAGGCGCATCACCTGGCCGCGCACGGTGGACCTGAACGACCGCGCCCTGCGCGACATCGTGAGCGGGCTTGGCGGCCCCGGCAACGGCGCGCCCCGCCAAACCGGTTATGACATCACAGCCGCCAGCGAGGTAATGGCCATCCTCTGCCTCGCGGAATCGCTGGCGGATCTGGAGCAGCGCCTGGGCGGCATCGTGATCGGCCGCGACATGAACAAGCGCCTGGTGCGCGCGCGTGAACTCAACGCCACCGGCGCGATGGCGGCTCTGCTGCGCGACGCGCTGGCCCCCAACCTGGCGCAAACGCTCGAAGGCACCCCGGCCTTCATTCACGGCGGCCCCTTCGCCAACATCGCGCAGGGCTGCAACTCGGTCATCGCCACCAAAACCGCCCTCGGCCTGGCTGATTTCGTCATCACAGAAGCCGGCTTCGGCGCCGATCTGGGGGGCGAGAAATTCCTCGACATCAAATGCCGCAAGGCCGGGCTCACCCCCGCCGCCTGCGTCGTGGTCGCCACCGTGCGCGCGCTGAAGATGCATGGCGGCGTGCCCCTGCACGAGTTGGGCACGGAGCATGTGGAGGCGGTGCGCGCCGGCTGCGCCAATCTGCTCCGCCACGCCGGCAACATGCGCCAATACGGCCTGCCGGTGGTGGTGGCCATCAACCGCTTCACCGCCGACACCCCTGCCGAACTCGCGGCGGTGGAAGCCGCCTGCGCGGGGGCCGGCATCAGGGTGGTTGCCTGCAACCATTGGGCCGCGGGCGGCGCGGGCGCCCTGGAGCTGGCCAGCGCGGTGCGCGCGCTTAGCGATACCCCCTCCAGCTTCCAACTCCTCTACCCTGACGATCTGCCGCTGGCGGAAAAAATCCGCACCATCGCCACACAAATTTACGGCGCCACGGACGTCACCTTCGAGCCCGCCGCCACCAAGCAACTCCGCGAATTCACCAACGCCGGATTCGCCGCCCTGCCCGTCTGCATGGCCAAAACCCAATACAGCTTCTCGGCTGATCCAACCCTGCGCGGCGCCCCGGATCACTTCAGCCTTAACATCCGCGAGGTCCGCCTCGCCGCCGGCGCCGGGTTCATCGTCGCCCTCTGCGGCAACATCCTCACCATGCCGGGCCTGCCCCGCCACCCGGCGGCCGAACATATCTTCCTCGACGCCAATGGCGAAATCGGCGGCCTGTCCTGAACCAGCCGCCGTTTAATCTTCCGCCCGCGCGCATCCCGCCGCCGGGTTTTTTCCTTCAACCGCGCGGCTTTTGGTAAAAACTTCTTTTTTTCCAACAAGGTTTTACCTATCGCGGCGTGCGGACTAAACTGCGGCCCTGTGCCTTATCCCGCCCAACCGGAGCCGCCGCCGCAATGACCACGCCCACCCCCTCGCCCACCAGTCAGCTCACGCATCTGCAACGGCTGGAATCTGAATCGATCCACATCATGCGCGAGGTGGTGGCCGAGGCCGAAAAGCCGGTGATGCTCTACTCGGTCGGCAAGGACTCCGCGGTGATGCTTCACCTGGCCCGCAAGGCGTTCTACCCCAGCCCGCCGCCCTTTCCCCTGCTGCATGTCGATACGACCTGGAAGTTCAAGGCGATGTACGAGCTGCGCGACCGCATGGCGCGCGAGAGCGGCATGGAGCTGCTGGTGTATCAAAACCCCGAGGCCGCCGCGCGCGGCATCAACCCGTTTGACCATGGCGGCCTGCACACCGACATGTGGAAAACCGAAGGGCTGAAGCAGGCATTGGATAAATACGGATTCGACGCAGCCTTCGGCGGCGCGCGGCGCGATGAGGAGAAATCGCGCGCGAAGGAGCGCATCTTCTCGTTCCGCTCCACCAACCACCGCTGGGACCCGAAAAACCAGCGCCCGGAGCTGTGGAATTTATACAACGCCCGCAAAGCCAAGGGCGAGAGCATCCGCGTATTCCCCATCTCCAACTGGACCGAGCTTGATATCTGGCAATATATCCATTTGGAGAACATCCCGATCGTGCCCCTGTATTTCGCGGCGAAGCGGCCGGTGGTGCAGCGTGACGGCTTGACCATCATGGTCGATGACGAGCGCTTCCGCCTGCGCCCCGGCGAGGTGGCGGAGATGAAATCCGTGCGCTTCCGCACGCTCGGCTGCTACCCGCTCACCGGCGCTGTGGAGTCGGAGGCAACCACGCTGCCGCAGGTGATCCAGGAGATGCTGCTGACCACGACATCGGAGCGCCAGGGCCGTGCGATCGACCATGACCAGGCCGCCAGCATGGAGAAAAAAAAGCAGGAGGGGTATTTCTGATGTCCGTTACAACCACACAAGCATCCTCCTATCAGACCGACGCGCTGATCGCCACCGATATTGACGCTTATCTGTTGCAACATCAGCACAAATCACTGCTGCGCTTCATCACCTGCGGCTCGGTGGATGACGGCAAATCGACGCTGATCGGGCGGCTTCTGTACGACTCGAAGATGATCTTCGAGGATCAGCTGGCCGCACTCGAGGCGGATTCCAAACGGGTCGGCACACAGGGGCAGAATATAGACTTCGCTTTGCTGGTCGACGGCCTCGCCGCCGAGCGCGAACAAGGCATCACCATCGATGTCGCCTACCGCTTCTTCGCCACCGAAAAACGCAAGTTCATCGTGGCTGACACACCCGGCCACGAACAATACACCCGCAACATGGTCACCGGCGCCTCCACGGCCGACCTCGCGGTCATCCTCATCGACGCGCGCAAAGGCGTGCTGACGCAAACGCGCCGCCATTCCTACCTCGCGCATCTCATCGGCATCCGCCACATCGTTCTGGCCGTGAACAAAATGGACCTGATCGGCTATGATCAGGAAAAATATAACGCCATCGTCGCCGATTACACAAAATTCGCCGCATCCATCGGCATCAACTCATTCACCCCGATGCCGATCTCCGGCTTCATGGGCGATAACATCACCAGCAAATCCGCCAACACCCCATGGTATGGCGGCCCCACGCTGATGGACCATTTGGAGACGGTCGAACTGGACGTAACCGCCGACCAGCAAAAGCCGTTCCGCATGCCGGTGCAATGGGTCAACCGCCCGAATTTGGACTTCCGTGGCTTTTCCGGGCTGATTTCCAGCGGCACCGTGCGCCCTGGCGATACCATCCGCGTGCTGCCCTCGGGCAAAACCTCCACCATCGCCCGCATCGTCACCATCGGCGGCGATCTGGAACAGGCGGTGGCCGGACAGTCGGTGACCTTATGCTTCGCCGATGAGATCGACTGCTCACGCGGCGATGTCATCTGCATCGCCGATGCGCCGGCGCAAGTGGCGGACCAGTTCGAGGCCGTGATCGTCTGGATGGCCGATGAGGCGCTGATCCCCGGCCGGCCCTACTGGCTGAAGCTCGGCACGCAGACGCTAACCGCCACGGTGCAGGCGCCGAAATACCAGGTGAACATCAACACCATGGAGCATATGGCGGCAAAAACGCTGGAGCTGAACGCCATCGGCGTGGCCAATCTCGCCACCGACCGGCCAATCCCCTTCGAGCCCTATGCAACCAGCCACACGCTGGGCGGCTTCATCCTCATTGATAAAATCACCAACGCCACGGTGGCGGCCGGCATGCTGCACTTCGCTCTGCGCCGCTCGCAG
>NZ_JABEVC010000088.1 GCF_013044125.1 Acidocella sp.
CATGATGCCCCCGCTCCGGCCGTGGTGATGCGGACCCAGCCCGGCCGGAGCGGGGGCATCATGAGCCATTCTCACGCAATCGTCGCGGGGCTGCTCAATGTGGTTCTCGGCCTTGCCTTCCTGATGATAACGGCAGCCCTGCTCACCTGGGTGGAACGCCGGTTGCTCGGCTTTTTCCAGGACCGCCCTGGGCCAAACCGCGTGGGTCCGTTTGGCGTGTTGCAGGTTGCGGCCGACGGCATCAAGCTCCTGTTCAAGCAGGACTGGATCCCCCCGTTCGCCGATGCGGGCGTGTTTGTTCTGGCGCCGGCGATTTCGATGATCACGGTCATGCTCGCCATGGCCGTGATCCCGGCCACGCCGCTGATCGGCATCATCGGCGATCTCAATGTCGGCCTGCTCTTCTTCCTCGCCATGAGCGGGCTTGGCGTCTATTCGGCGGTGCTCGCGGGCTGGGCCTCGAACAACAAATACTCGCTGCTGGGGGGGATGCGCGCCGCCGCGCAGATGGTGAGCTACGAGGTGTTCATGGGCCTCTCACTGGTGGGCGTGGTGATGCTCGCCGGTTCGTTCAACCTCACCGACATTGTGCGCAGCCAGCAGCATATGTGGTATGTGGTGCCGCAGTTCCTCGGCTTCATCGTGTTCTTCCTGGGCGGCATCGCGGAGACGCACCGGCTCCCCTTCGATCTCCCCGAGGGCGAAAGCGAGCTGGGCGCCGGATTCCACACCGAATATTCAGGCATGAAATTCGGCATGTTCTTTGTCGGCGAATACATCGGCATCATGCTCATCTCGGCGATGACGACGGTGCTGTTCCTGGGCGGCTGGTACGGGCCGGTGTTGCCGCCGTTCATGTGGTTCGGAATCAAGACCGGGTTGCTCATCTGCTTCTTCATCCTGCTGCGCGCCGCGCTGCCGCGCCCGCGCTATGACCAGCTCATGGCCTTCGGCTGGAAGCTGCTGCTGCCGCTGACGCTGCTCAACATCCTGGTTACCGGCGCGCTGATGCTCGGCCTGCCGGGACCGGCATAAGGGAGGAGACAATGCTGAGTTCATTACGCACGCTCTGGTATACCTTCCTACATCTGTTCCAGCGCAATGTTACTGTCCAATACCCTGAGCAAATGCCCTATCTCGCGCCGCGCTATCGCGGGCGGATCGTGCTCACCCGCGACCCTGACGGCGAGGAGCGCTGCGTATCATGCAATCTCTGCGCGGTCGCCTGCCCGGCGGACTGCATAAGCCTGCAAAAGACCGAGAGCGAGGGGCGCTGGTACCCTGAGTTTTTCCGCATTAATTTCTCCCGCTGCATTTTCTGCGGCTTCTGCGAGGAGGCCTGCCCGACCTATGCGATCCAGCTCACCCCTGATTTCGAGATGAGCGAATATGTCCGCCAGAATCTCGTCTATGAGAAAGAGGACCTGCTGATCAGCGGCACCGGCAAGTATCCGGAATATAATTTCTACCGCGTCTCCGGTCTTGCGGTCCCGGGCAAGGACAAAGGCGAGGCCGAGCATGAACGCGCGCCCATCGACATCCGGAGCCTGCTGCCATGAACGCCATGTTCGCCATCGCGGCGGGCATTGCTGTGCTCGCGACCGTGATGATGATCACGCGCCCCTCGGCGGTGCATGCGCTGCTTTATCTCACCGTCTCGCTGCTTGCGGTCGCGATGGTGTTCTTCGTCCTCGGCGCGCCGTTCGCCGCCGCTTTGGAGGTCATCATCTATGCCGGGGCCATCATGGTGCTGTTCGTGTTCGTGGTGATGATGCTGAACATCGGCGGCGAGGCGGAGGCGCTGGAGAACGACTGGCTGAAGCCGGCGGCCTGGATCGGCCCCTCGGCTCTTGCCCTGCTGCTCGCGCTCGAACTGGGCACGCTCGCCGCGAGCGGCAGTCTGGCGCGGCCCGCGGCCGCGGTGATCGGCCCCCAGGCGGTCGGCATCGCGCTGACCGGCCCGTATATGCTCGCGGTTGAGATTGCGTCGTTTCTGCTGCTGGCCGCCGTGGTCGCGGCATTCCATCTGGGCCGCGCCGTTATGAGGGGGGTATAGGGCGATGACGGCGATCCCGCTCGATCAGGGGTTGGGGCTTGCCGCGGCGCTCTTCGCGCTGGGGCTGGCTGGCGTGCTGGTCCGGCGCAACCTGCTGTTCATGCTGATGTCACTCGAGGTGATGCTGAATGCGGCGGGTGTGGCCTTCGTGGTTGCAGGTGCGCGCTGGGCGGCGGCGGATGGGCAGATCATGTTCATCCTCGTGCTCACATTCGCCGCATCCGAGGTTTCGGTCGGCCTGGCGCTGATATTGCTGATGCACCGGCGCAACAGCACGCTCGATGCCGATGCAAGCTATCATCTGAGGGGGTAGGCAATGCACGAACTCCTATGGCTCGTCCCAACGCTTCCGCTGCTCGGCTCGGTTATTCTCATGCTGGGCGCGGGGCGGCTTTCCATCCGCGCCGAGGCCGCGGCCGGGGCGCTGTCCGTCGGGTTCGCGGCCGTTATCGCCTTCACCATCGCCGGCGGTTTTCTGCTCAGCCCGCCGGCGGGGGCAGCCTATGAACAGACGCTGTGGCGCTGGTTCGATGTTGGCGGGCTTTCGGTGACGATCGGCCTGCGCCTCGATCCGCTCTCCCTGGTGATGATGCTGGTGATCACCGGCGTCGGCTTCCTCATCCATCTGTTCGCGACCGAGTTCATGGAGGGCGAGGAAGGCTATGGCCGGTTCTTCGCCTATCTCAACCTGTTTGTCGCCGCCATGCTCCTGCTGGTGCTGGGGGATAATTTCCTTACCCTCTACACCGGCTGGGAGGGGGTTGGGCTCTGCTCCTACCTGTTGATCGGCTTCTGGTGGCGCGACCCGGCCAACGGCCTCGCCGCGCGCAAGGCCTTCATCGTGACGCGCATCGGCGATACGGCGCTGCTGATCGGCCTGCTGCTGATTGCAAGCCGCCTCGGCACGCTCAACATCGCAGGCGCCATGCACAACGCCGCGCAGAGCTGGCCAGCCGGCTCTCCCCTCGCGACCCTGGCCGCCTTTCTGCTGCTTGGCGGCGCGGTTGGCAAATCAGCGCAGTTGCCGTTGCAGACCTGGCTGCCCGATGCCATGGCGGGCCCGACGCCGGTGAGCGCGCTGATCCACGCCGCGACAATGGTGACCGCGGGGGTGTATCTCATCGCCCGCACGCATGCGCTGTTCCTGCTCGCGCCGGCGGCGCAATACACGGTCGGCGGCATTGGCGCGGCGACCTTGCTGCTCGCCGGTTTCAGCGCACTCGCGCAGAACGACATCAAGCGCATCCTCGCGTATTCGACCATGAGCCAAATCGGCTACATGTTTCTGGCGCTCGGCGTGGGCGCCTGGGGCGCCGCGATGTTCCACCTGCTCACCCATGCCTTCTTCAAGGCGCTGCTCTTCCTCTCCGCGGGCGCGGTGACGATGCGGCTGCATCACGAGCAGGATATCTTCAAAATGGGCGGGCTCGCGCGGCGGCTGCCGGTGGCGTTCTGGAGTTTCCTGATTGGCAGCGCGGCGCTGGCGGCGCTGCCGCTGGTCACCGCGGGCTTCTACAGCAAGGAGGCGATCCTCTCCGGCGCCTGGGCGGATGGGAGCAGCGGGCGCGTGCTGTGGGCGGCCGGGGTGTTCGGCGCGTTCATCACCGGGCTCTACATATTCCGCGCCGTGTTCATCGCCTTTTTCGGCGAGGCGCATACGGAGGTGAGCGGACGTTATGGCTGGCGCGTCATCCTGCCGCTGACCGTGCTCTCGGTGCTCTCGGTGCTGGGCGGGCTGATCGAGCTGCCGCCCGCGTTCGGGCATGTCACGCTGCTCTCCAACCTGCTCGCCCCGGTACTGCCTGCCACCAAAGAGGCCGCCAGCGTAGTGCCGCTGCTGGTGGCGAGCCTCGCCGGGCTGCTGGGCATCGGCTTGGCGGCGGTGCTGTATTGGCGGCCCGCGCGGCCCCCGGCCGAGACGCCGCTCTGGCGCTTCTGGCACGCTGCCGCCGGGTTTGACTGGCTCTACGGCCGCCTGCTGGTCCGCCCTGTGCTGTGGGCGGCGCGGGAGGGGGCCGATGATGTCATCGACAGCGTGTATGACGCCATCGCCTGGACGGCGCGGACGCTGCATGAGCAGGTGCGGCGGACCCAGAGCGGGCGCGTACGCTTCTACACGGCCGGCCTCGCCATCGGCTCGATTTCCCTGATCGCGATTGCGATGATCCGATGAACATGCTCCTTATCCTGCTCCTCCTGATACCGGCCATCGGCGGCGTGCTCGCCTGGCTCTCCGGCGCGCGGCACCCGGACTGGCCGCGCTGGATCGCAATATTCGCGCTCGCGGCGGATCTGCTCCTCACCCTGCCTCTGATCGGCCGGGCCGTGATGCCCGGCCAGAGCGCCTGGATCACGAGTATTGATCTGCCCTGGATCCCGCAACTCGGCATCTCCTTCGAGCTCAATCTCGATGGGCTGAGCCTGGTTCTCATTTTGCTCACGATCGTGCTCGGCCTTGTCTCGGTGGTCATCTCCTGGAGCGAGATCACCGAGCGAGTTGGCCTGTTCCACGCCAACCTGCTCTGGGCCACCACCGGCGTGATCGGCGTGTTTCTCGCGCTCGATCTATTCCTGTTCTTCTTCTTTTGGGAACTGATGCTGGTGCCGATGTATTTCCTGATCGCACTGTGGGGGCACGAGCACCGCTTCTATGCCGCGATCAAGTTCGTCATTTTCACCCAGGGCAGCAGCCTGCTCATGCTGGTCGCGATCCTGGCGCTCGTCTTCATTCATCAGCGGGCGACAGGGCACCTCACCTTCGACTATCTGGCGCTGCTCGGCACCAAGATGAGCTCCGCCACCGCATTCTGGCTGATGCTTGGTTTTTTCATCGCCTTCGCGGTGAAGCTGCCGGCGGTGCCGTTTCATACCTGGCTGCCCGATGCCCATACCGAGGCGCCGACCGCAGGCTCCGTGCTGCTGGCGGGCGTACTGCTGAAGACCGGCGCCTACGGCCTGCTGCGCTTCGTGGTGCCGTTGTTTCCCGCCGCCGCCCATGAATTCGCGCCGGTTGCGATGACGCTCGGGGTGGCCGGAATTCTCTACGGCGCGTTACTCGCCTTTGGCCAGAACGACATGAAACGCATGATCGCCTACAGCAGCGTAAGCCATATGGGGTTTGTGCTGCTGGGCGTGTTCGCCTGGAACACGCTGGCGCTTCAGGGCGTGGTTGTGCAGATGCTGGCGCACGGCGTGAGCACCGGGGCGCTGTTCATTCTCGTCGGCGCGTTGCAGGAACGTATCCACACCCGCGACATGCGGCTGATGGGCGGGCTGTGGGGCGCCATGCCACGGCTCTCCGGGTTTGGCATGATCTTCGCCATCGCCTCGCTCGGGCTGCCCGGACTCGGCAATTTCATCGGGGAATTCCTGATCCTGCTCGGCAGTTTCCGCGCCAGCGTGCCCTTCACCGTGGTCGCGAGCCTCGGCCTGGTGGCGGGAGCGGCCTACGCGCTGCTGCTGGTGCAGCGCGCCTTCCACGGCAGGACCACGGCCCAGCCTGGCAGCGCCAAACCCTTCGACCTCACCGCGCGGCATATTGCGGTGATGGGGGGGCTTGTGCTCGCGATCATCGGGCTCGGGTTGTATCCGCAACCCGTGTTCGACCAGGTGGCGCCAGGGTTGGCGGCGCTGCAACATGAGGGCACGCCGCCAGGGAACACGCCAATGGAGGGGCAACCATGAACGCGGCGGCTTTCAAGGCTTTTGCGCCGTTTACCCTGCTGGGCGTGGTGACAATCGCGGTGATGCTGCTGATTGCGGTGCGGCGCAACCATCATCTCGCCGCGCTCTCGACCATCGCGGGGCTGCTGCTCTGCTGCATCGCGCTGCCACTGGCCGCACCCGCGGCGCCCATCGCGGTGACGCCGCTTTTCGTGGTCGATGGGTCCGTAATCTTCTACTCCGGGCTGGTGCTCGGCTCGGCGCTGGTTGTCGCCATCCTCTCCTACGCCTACCTCGGCGGGCCCGAGCAGGGGCCGCGCGAGGAGTATTATCTGCTGCTGCTCACCGCCACGCTCGGCGCCGCGCTGTTGCCGGCCAGCGTGCATTTCGCCTCGTTTTTCCTCGGCCTCGAGACACTCAGCATCTCGCTGCTCGGACTGATCGCCTATGCCAGCCCGCGCGAAGAATCGGCGGAGGCCGGGATCAAATATCTCATCCTCGGCGGCGCGTCCTCCGCCTTCCTGCTGTTTGGCATGGCGCTGATCTATGCCGATCTCGGCACCATGTCCTTCGCCCAGATCGGCGCGCTGGCCCGCGCGGGAAATCCGCACGATCTCTTCCGCCTGGTTGGTGCCGCCATGATTTTAACCGGCGTTGGCTTCAAACTCTCGCTGGTGCCGTTCCATATGTGGACGCCCGACATCTATGAGGGCGCGCCGGCACCGGTCACGGCCTTCATCGCGGTGGTCTCAAAGATCGCCGTATTCGCGGTGATCCTGCGCTATTTCATCCTTGCCGATGGCCAGGCCGACGCCTCGCTGCGGGCGGGTCTGGCCATGATCGCGATCCTCTCCATGCTCGGCGGCAATCTGCTCGCGCTAATGCAGAACAATGTGAAGCGCCTGCTTGCTTATTCCTCAATCGCGCATCTCGGCTATCTGCTGGTTGCCTTTCTGGCCGGGGGAGCGCTCGGCAACGAGGCGGCCGCGTATTATCTCGCGGCCTATGCCGTTACCAGCCTCGGCGCTTTTGGCATCGTCGCCCAACTCAGCACGCCTGGGGCGGGCCGCGACGCCGACCGGATGGAGGATTATCACGGCCTCTTTCGTACCCGCCCGTTCCTGGCAAGCAGCCTTGCTCTGATGCTGCTCTCCCTTGCCGGATTGCCGCCGACCATGGGCTTCATTGGAAAGTTCTACCTCATCGCCTCGGGTGTGGGCGCCGGATTGTTCTGGCCGGTGGCGGCGCTCGTGGTTGGCAGCGTGATCGGCATTTATTATTATCTGCGCGTGCTGGTTGCGATGGCGATGCCGGTGCCAGCCGCGCGCAGCGCCGCCCCGCCGGCCACGGCGCCGCTGTTCGGCAACGTGGTGATCGCGGTGCTTCTGGCGCTGTTGCTGATGCTCGGCACCTACCCGGCGCCTGCAATCGCGCTGATCCGTTTGACGGCCGGCGCGGTCGCCGGATAAACCCAGCACTTCTACCGCAGTGCAATTTGCATGGCTGAACTGTGTTCTCAAACATTGATGTGCTGGATCGGGCGTTAAAAAAAGCGCATAATCATTTCAGGATGGCCGTCATGCGTCGTGCCGAACATGCTGATATCAGGCACTATATTCAGGACCAGCCATCTGGAAAGGGTATCAGCATTGTTCGTGCCGGCGCGGTACGCAGGCTGAT
Source organism: Acidocella sp. (assembly GCF_013044125.1). GTDB lineage: Bacteria > Pseudomonadota > Alphaproteobacteria > Acetobacterales > Acetobacteraceae > Acidocella. Next base: position 7,400 of record NZ_JABEVC010000088.1, read on the forward strand.
GGTTTGAATCGTTTCGGCACGAAATGCGGAGAAACAATTATGACAACCATCCGGCAGATTCTCGACCAGAAGGGGTGGAATCTGATTACACTTAGGCTTGATCAGATGATTCCTGAAGTCGCACGGTTTCTTTCCGCCAAACGGATTGGCGCGGCGCCAGTGGTTGACGATAATGGGCGCATGGCCGGAATGCTCTCCGAGCGCGATGTTATGCGTCTGGTCGGGGAACTCGGCAACGATATCACAACGCGGACAGCCGCGGATGTAATGACCGATTTGGTTGCCTTCTGTACGCCGGAGAGCACCATCCTGGACGCAATGCTGCTGATGACCAACAAGCGATGCCGCCATCTGCCGGTTTTCGAAAATGGCGCGCTGGTGGCGATTGTGAGCATCGGCGATCTTGTGAAGGCGCGGCTGGAAGAAGCTGAGTTCGAAGTTGCCTCACTGCGGGCTTATATCACGTCCTAGCACTACTTTGGCATATTTTATTGACTTCGGTTATTTTTAGGCTTCCCGAATCGGCTTTTGACTGATTCATGGGTGGTCGGCATTGATGAGGCTGA
>NZ_JABEVC010000089.1 GCF_013044125.1 Acidocella sp.
CCCGCGCGCCCCGCCCGCTGCACCGCCGCCGCGCGGCTTATCCGCAAGGTCGCCAGCCGGGTCAGCCCGCTTGCCACATCCAGTTTTGGCGCGCGGCGGAACCCGCCGTCGATCACAATCCGCACGCCCGGCACCGTCAACGATGTCTCGGCGATCGAGGTCGCCAGCACCACCCGGCGCTGCTCATGCGCGCGCAACGCCAGATCCTGCGCCGCCGGCGATAAATCCCCATGCAGCGGCAGCACCAGCGCCGGGGCGCCCTGCAACGCCGCCTGCGTGCGCCTTATCTCCGCCATGCCCGGCAGAAACACCAGCACATCGCCCTTATGCGCCACCAGCGCCTCGCGCACCGCCTTCGCCGCCGCCTCGGGCAGCTCGCGCACGGTGGGGATATCGCGTTTGCTGTGGCTCACCGCCACCTCATGCATCCGCCCGCCGCTCTCAATCACCGCCGCCGCCAGCAGCCCCGCGATCTTCTCCGCCTCCGCCGTGGCAGACATCGCCAATATCCGCAGCTCCGGGCGCAAAGTGCGCTGCAAATCCAGCACCAGCGCCAGGCCGAGGTCCGCATCCAGGCTGCGCTCATGCACCTCGTCAAAAATCACCAGCGCCACCCCGCTCAACCCCGGGTCGGCCAGCAGGCGGCTGGTCAGCAGCCCTTCGGTGATCACCTCCACCACCGTCCCGGCTGAAACCGCGCTCTCCAGCCGGGTGCGAAACCCCACCCGCTGCCCCACGGCCTCGCCCAAAATCCCCGCCATGCGCTGCGCCGCCGCGCGCGCCGCCAGCCTGCGCGGCTCCAGCAGCAGAATTTTGCCTCCCACCCCCGCTTGCATCAGCGCCAGCGGCACCAGCGTGGTCTTGCCCGCGCCCGGCGGCGCTACCAGCACGGCGTTTTTCTCCTGCCTCAGCAAGCATTCCAGCAGCGCCGGAAGCACATCATTCACGGGTAAATCGTCGGTCATCGCCCCCGGATACCACCACAAGCCCAACCGTGCGATATTCCCCCCATGCGCGCCCTGCTCCTGTTGTTCCTGCTCTTCCCCGGCCTTGCTTTCGGGGCCGCCAGCAACGTCTTCACCTCCCCGCGGGATTCCGTCCGCCTCATCTCCGCCAGCAACACCGGCCCTGATGTGCAACTGGCGCTGCAATTCCAACTCGCCCCCGGCTGGCATATCTACTGGTCCAACCCGGGTGACGCCGGTTTCCCCCCCGGCATCACCGCCGCCGCGCCCGCCAGCCTCGGCCCGCTCGGCTTCCCGCCGCCGGAATTATTCCATCAGGGCCCCGTCACCGCCTATGTGCTCTCGGGCAATGTGCTGCTGGCGTTCATGGCCCATAACGCGGGGTCATCCGTCACCGCCACCGCGTCCTGGCTGGTCTGCTCCAACATTTGCATCCCCGAGCACGCAAGCTTCACCCTGCCGCTGCCCGGCGGCCCCTCGGCCGAGGCCGCGCTCTTCACCGGCCCCAAAATTATCGCCTCGCCCTTCCCGGCCACCATCGCGCCGGATGGCACCCTCACCCTCACCGGCCCCACCGCCGCCCAGGTTGCCGCGGCCCATTTCTTCCCCGCCGCGCCGGGCATGCTGGCCAACGGCGCGCCACAGCGCCTCGCCTTCACCGCCACCGGCCTCACCCTCGGCCTCACCCTGGCGCCCGGCCACAAGCCGCTCACCGGCCTGCTCGAACTCACCGACCCCTCCGGCGCCACCCAAGCGCTCACCCTGGCGCCCGCGCCCGGCGCCGCGCCCGCGCATCCGCCCTATCTGCTGCTGGCGTTCCTCGGCGGGCTGATCCTTAATTTCATGCCCTGCGTCTTCCCGATCCTGGCGATGAAGGCCGTGCTCATCTCGCGCCTCGGCGGCGTGGACACCAAAATCCGCCACGAGGCGTTCGGCTACACCTTCGGCGTGCTTGCCACCATGCTGGCCATGGGCGCCACCCTGCTCGCCCTGCGCGCGCTGGGCACCGCCGCCGGGTGGGGCTTTCAGTTCCAGTCGCCCATCTTCGTCGCCCTCATCGCCTGGGTCATCTTCGCGCTCACCCTCAACCTCGCCGGGCTGTTCGCGCTCTCCGCCCCCGCCGCTTTGGGCCGGCTCCCGGTCCAGCACAGTATCTCCACCGGGGCGCTGGCCGTCATTGTCGCCACGCCGTGCAGCGCGCCCTTCATGGGCTCCGCCGTCGCCGCCGCCCTGGCCGCGCCGCCGTTCATGGCGCTCGGCATCTTCCTCAGCCTCGGCCTCGGCCTCGCCGCGCCCTTCCTGCTGCTCGCCAGCATCCCGCGCCTGGCGCGCCTCATCCCGCGCCCCGGCGCCTGGATGCTCTGGCTGCAACGCGCCCTCGCTCTCCCCATGGCGGCCACCTTCGCCTGGCTCGCCTGGGTGCTGTTCCACCAGACCGGCACGCCGGGCCTGCTGCTGCTGCTGCTGGGCGCCGCCATCCTTGCCGCTGCGCTCATCCGCAAGCCGCTGCGCCCGCTGGCCCTGGCGCTGCTCCTGCTGCTGCCCCTGCTGCGCACCCAGGCCGCCGCCCCGGCGCTCACCCTGCCCGGCGCAACGCCCTACACCGCCGCCCGCCTCGCCCAGCTGCGCGCGGCAAAAACCCCGGTCTTCATAGACCTCACCGCCGCCTGGTGCGTCACCTGCCTGGTCAATGAGGCCACAACCCTCAAAAACCCCGGCGTTGAAGCCGCCTTCGCCGCCACCCGCACCGCCCTGCTCGTGGGCGACTGGACCAACAAAAACCCCGCCATCACCGCCCTGCTCGCCGCCAACCAGCGCGACGGCGTGCCCCTCTACCTTTATTATGCCCCCGGCGCGTCCACCCCGCTCATCCTGCCGCAAATCCTCACATCGGCAGAGGTGCAGGCGGCGCTGCGGGGGAGCCGTTAAGGACTATTTATCTTGCAGAAATAAGCCAGCAACAAAGCCGGGTTATAAGGGCGTGGTGGATAGAAGGAGGGTGTTTCGGATGCGGCGAGTTCTCTGGGCCATTGTCATACTGTCGCCGTTCTTCGCGCTTGCGCAGAGCGACCATGTTTCGCCATCCTCCGTGCGGCAATTCGCCAGCGCCATGGTGCTCAACACCTCGAATAAAATCGCCGATCTGGTGCTGCCGCTGATGAACAGCCAGGGCCTAGCCGCCCACCGTGCGCCCCGCAACAGCTGAGCTGGCCAGCCGCGCCGCCACCTGCGCGAACGCCCGCGCCCGGTGGCTGATCGCGTCCTTCACCGTGCTGCCCAGTTCGGCATAGGTTTTCTCATACCCATCGGGCACAAACACCGGATCATAGCCAAACCCGCCCGCGCCCCCGGCTTCCCGCGCGACCGTCCCGTCCGCCTGGCCGATGAAGGTCGCAGTCGTGCCATCAGGCTGCGCGAGGCACAGCGCGCACACAAACCGCGCCCGCCACTCCCCCGCCGCCGCGCAGGCTGCGATAATCCGCGCGAACGCCGCCCCATAATCCCCGGCCGCATACCTGGCGGAAAACACGCCCGGCCCGCCGCCCAGCGCCGCCACGCACAGCCCGGAATCATCGGCCAGCGCCGCAATCCCCGCCGCGCGCGCCGCCGCCAGCGCCTTCAGCCGCGCATTTCCGGCAAAATCATCCGCGCTCTCCGCCGGTTCGGCCAGGCCCATCGCGCCCGCGCCCACCGCCTCTATCCCCAGCGGCGCCAGCAGCGCGGCAAATTCCTTCAGTTTCCCCGCGTTATGCGTGGCGATCAAAATCCGCTTCGGCCGGTCCGCGCTCATGCCCGCCCCGCCTCGTGCGAGAGCATGCCCGGGTCGATCCGCAGTTTCGCCAGCGCGCGCTGCCACTTGGTCAGATACGCCGTGTCATACACCAGCGCTTCATCAGCCGGCACGCTCAGCCATGAATTCTGCCTGATTTCCTCATCAAGCTGCCCCTCGTCCCATCCCGCATAGCCCAGCAGCAGGCGCGCCTGGCTCGGCCCGCCGCCCTCGGCCAGCGCCTGCAACACCTCCAGATTGGCGGTCAGCACATAATCCTCGTCCACCGCCATGCTCCCTTCGGTCACCCAATCGGACGAATGCAGCACGAACCCGCGTGAATCCTCCACCGGCCCGCCCGAACCCACGCGGATCTCGCGTTTGGGCGGCACCGGCTCCACCCCCAGCTGGCGCAGCAGCGCGTTGAATCCCGGCGTCTTCACCGGCCGGTTCAGCATCACGCCCATCGCCCCCTCGGGGGTATGCGCGCAAATAAAAATCACGCTCTGCGCGAAACGCGGGTCCTGCATGGCCGGCATCGCGATCAGCAATTGCCCGGTCAGCCAGTCCGGCTCCTTAAACCCCTGTGTCTCTCTCTTTGCCATAACCCTGACCATATTATCGCCGCCCGGCGCCCGCCAGCCCCATTTGCCATCGCGCGGCAACTCTTCACGGCCCAGGCCACTTCGTATAGGTAGGCGCATCTATTTGGAAACAAGGGGCCAGCCATGATCAAGACCGGTGATAAAATTCCAGCCATGAAACTCATGATCGCCACGCCGGAAGGCCCGCGCGAGGCTGATACCGCAACCCTCTTCGGCCCCGGCAAGGTGGTGATGTTCGCCGTCCCCGGCGCCTTCACCCCCACCTGCTCGGCCAAGCACCTGCCCGGCTTCGTCGAACACGCGGCCGAATTCAAGGCCAAGGGCGTTGAGCGCATCATCTGCATGGCCGTGAACGACGCCTTCGTCCTCGGCGCCTGGGCCAAGGAACACAAAGCGTGTGACTCCATCACCTTCCTGGCTGACGGCTCGGGCGCCTTCACCAAGGCCCTCGGCCTGGAGCTGGACCTCGCCGCCCGTGGCCTTGGCATCCGCAGCCAGCGCTTCGCCCTCATCGCGCAGGATGGCATCGTCACCCATCTCGCCGTCGAGGAACCCGGCGGGTTTGACATCAGCCGCGCCGAGGCTGTGCTCGAAGCGCTCTGAATCCTTGGGGCCGCAAGGTCATCACCTCGGGGGATCGCAGAGCTTGAGCACCACCCTCACCGTCGTCGTGCCGTGTTATAACGAGCGCGCCAATGTAGCACCCATGGTCGCGGCGCTTGATGCGGCGCTCGCCGGCCTGGCCTGGGAGGTGGTCTTCGTCGATGATGACAGCCCCGACGGCACGGCCGCGGCGGCGCACGAGATCGCCCGGCATGACCCGCGGGTGCGCTGCATCCGCCGCATCGGGCGGCGCGGGTTGTCCTCGGCGGTGATCGAGGGGGCGCTGTCCTCCTCGGCGGATTACATCGCGGTGATCGACGGCGATTTGCAGCATGATGAAACCCGCCTGCCCCTCATGCTCCAGGCCGTCGTGAACGGGGCGGACATGGCGGTCGGCTCGCGGCATGTGGAGGGCGGGGATTCCGCGGGCCTCTCCTCGCCCTTGCGGGTCAAACTTTCCGAGACCGGCATCCGCGTCGCCCAGATGGTCACCAAGACCAGCATCACCGACCCGATGAGCGGATTTTTCCTGCTTCCGCGCGCGCTCTTTGAGCAACTGGCATCGCGGCTCACCGGCCAGGGCTTCAAAATTCTGCTGGATCTCATCCTCGCCGCGCCCTCGCGCCTCACCATCGCCGAGATCCCCTATAAATTCCGCCCCCGCATCGCGGGCGAGAGCAAGCTCGATGTATTGGTCCTGGCCCAGTTCGCCGGGCTGCTCATTGATAAACTGCTCGGCGGCGCGGTGCCGCTGCGCTTCATCTCCTTCGCGCTGGTCGGCGGCTTCGGCGTGCTGGTGAACCTGCTGGTGCTCCAACTCGCCCGCTCCACGGGGCTGGATTTCGCAACCTCCCAGACCATCGGCACCATCGTCGCCATGGTCGCCAACTTCCAGCTCAACAACCAGCTCACCTACCGTGCGCAGCGGCTCAAGGGTCCGCGCGCCTGGCGCGGCCTGGTGCTGTTTTTGGCCGTGTGCAGCCTGGGCGCCATCGCCAACGTCGGCATCGCCCGCGCCTTGTATGCCGAGAACGGTTCCACCCTGTTCTCCGGCGCGGCCGGCGCGGCCGTCGGCGTGGTGTGGAACTACGCGGTCTCCGCCACGCTGGTCTGGCGCGTGCGCTAGCCGTGCGCCCAGCCCTCCTGGCGCTGGCGGCGCTCACGCTGCTGCGGCTGGCGCTCGCGGCCAGCGTGCCCCTGGCGCCGGATGAAGCCTATTACTTCCTCTGGTCGTGCCATCTCCAGCCTGGCTATTTTGACCACCCGCCCATGGTCGCGCTGTGGATCCGCGCCGGCACCACCCTGCTCGGCACCGGGCCCTTGGGCATCCGCCTGCTCGGCCCGCTCTCGGCGGCCCTCGGCTCTCTGCTGCTCTGGGATGCCGGCGAGCAGCTTTTCCCCCGCCGCCAGGCGGGGCTCGCGGCGGCGGCGCTGCTCAACGCCACGCTGATGTTTGGCACCGGCGCCATTTTGATGACGCCCGACACCCCGCTGCTGTTTTTCTGGACCGCCGGCATCGCCGCCCTGGCCCGGCTGCTTTCCAGCGGCAACCCGCGCTGGTGGCTGGCCGTGGGCCTCGCCGCCGGGCTGGCCCTGCTCTCCAAATACACCGCCGTGCTCTTGATCGCCTCAGTGTTCCTCTGGCTGCTCACCGCGCCAGCCGGCCGCGCCGCGCTGCGCACCCCCTGGCCGTGGGCAGCGGTGGCGCTGGCCTTCCTGGTCTTCGCGCCCGACATCGCCTGGAACGCCGCCCACCAATGGGTCAGCTACCTCAAACAGGGCGGGCGCGAATATTTCCATCCGCTGCGCCATGCGGACATCACCGGCTTCCTCACCCCCCCGCATCCCCAACCCGCGCTCAATTTCGGCCCGCCCGCCGCGCCGCACGGCTTCAGCCTGCCGCGCCCGGTGCAGTTTTTCGGCGAGTTCTGGGGCGGCCAGCTCGGCCTGTTCACCCCGGTCATCTTCTTCCTCGTCCTGGGCGGCCTGTGGGCGCTGCGCCGTTCGCCCGCCCCGGCCGCGCGTCTGCTCCTTTGGCTCACCCTGCTGCCCGGCGCGGTGTTTCTCGAACATGTCCTCAAGGGCCGGGTGCAAGCCAACTGGCTCGCCATTCTCTACCCCTCCGCCTGCCTCGCCGCCGCCTCGCTGCCCGCGCCAACCCTGCGCCGCTGGCTCAACCCCGCCGTGGCGCTGGGGTTTTTCCTCACCGCCGTGGTTTATGCCCAGGCGCTCACGCATTTCCTGCCGCTGCCGCCCCGCGCTGACCCCTCGGCCCTGCAAATGGCCGGCTGGCGGGGCCTCGGGCGCGCCGCCGGCGCGCTCAAACCGCGCCCGGCCTTACTCGCCTCCGACGATTACGCCACCGCCGCCGCCCTGGCCTATTACGGCCCCAAAAACATCCCCGTCGCCGGGTTTGACGATTACCGCTGGGCCTATTTTACCTTCCCCCCGGCCAATCTGCAGAACAAAACCGGCCTGTTCATCACCCGCTACCAGCCGCCTGACTGCATAACCCCGCCCGCAACCCTCACCCGCCTGCTCGGGCGGCACATCATCGAGCGCTACCATGTCTGCTACGTCACCGCCGCCGCGCCTGGCGTGCTGCTCGCCGGGCCTTGAGCCCGCCCCTGGCAAACCGCGCGGAATTTTGCCAAACGGCGTAGCATGAACGCCAACCTCGACACCGCGATTGACCGCGCCAGCGCCTCCCTGCGCGGCGAGCAGCGCCCGGACGGGCATTTTCTCTACGAGCTGGAGGCCGACGCCACCATCCCGGCCGAATATGTGCTGCTGGAACATTATCTTGACCGCATCACCCCCGGTCTACAGGAAAAAATCGGCGTCTACCTGCGGCGCATCCAGGGCGAGCACACCACCAACCCAGGCGGCTGGCCGCTCTTTCATGGCGGCAAGTTTGACCTCTCGGCCAGCGTGAAAGCCTATTTCGCGCTGAAGGCCATCGGTGACTCCCCCGAAGCTGCGCACATGCTCCGCGCCAGAGCCGCCATCCTCGCACATGGCGGCGCCGCGCGCGCCAATGTCTTCACCCGCATCCAACTGGCCCTCTTCGGCGCCGTGCCGTGGGATGCCAGCCCCGTCGTGCCGGTGGAGCTGATGCTCATGCCGGGCTGGTTTCCCATCAACATGCGCAAGGTCTCCTACTGGTCGCGCACGGTGATGACGCCGCTGATGGTCCTCGCCGCCGAAAAACCCCTCGCCCGCAACCCGCGCAACATCCGCATCGACGAGCTGTTCACCACCCCGCCGGCCCAGGTGCGTGACTGGATCCGCGGCCCCTACAAATCCGCCTGGGGGCCGTTCTTCAAACATCTGGACACCGTTTTGCGCGCGGCCGAACCCTGGTTCCCAAAAAAATACCGCGCGCGCGCCATCAACAAGGCGATCGCCTGGACCATTGAGCGCCTCAACGGCGAGGACGGGCTGGGCGCCATCTACCCCGCGATGGCCAACGCGGCGATGATGTTTGACCATTTCGGCGACCGGGAACATTTCGACACCGCCTTCGCCGCGGTGCAAAAGCTCCTCGTCGTCAAGGACGATGAAGCCTATTGCCAGCCCTGCCTCTCCCCGGTGTGGGACACGGGCCTCGCCGGCCACGCCCTGCTGGAAGCCGGCGCCCCCGGCCCCGCCGCCGCCGCGTGCGACTGGCTGGCGCCCCGGCAAATCCTCGATGTCGCGGGCGACTGGGCGGACAACACCCCCGGCACCCGCCCCGGCGGCTGGGCCTTCCAGTACAACAACGCCCACTACCCCGATGTCGACGATACCGCCGTGGTCGCCATGCTGATGCACCGCACCGGCGAGCCGCGCTACGCCGGGGCCATCGCCCGCGCGCGCGAATGGATCATCGGCATGCAGTCCACCAACGGCGCCTGGGGCGCGTTTGATATCAATAACGACCGCCAATACCTCAACCACATCCCCTTCGCGGACCATGGCGCCCTGCTCGACCCGCCGACCGAGGATGTCACCGCGCGCTGCATCTCCTTTCTCGCCCAGCTTGGCCACCCCGAGGACCAGCCCGCCATCGCGCGCGGCGTGCA
>NZ_JABEVC010000090.1 GCF_013044125.1 Acidocella sp.
AGCCCCGCCAGCGCCGCCAGCGGCTTCTCCATCACCGGCGCGGTGTCCACAAACACCTTCACCCCCGCCCCGCGCGCGGCGATAAACTGCGCCAGGTGCTTCAACTTTCCCTTCACCACATCATGATAATCGCGCCCGCGCGCATAGACCGAGATATTGCCCACCCCGGGCGCACCCACGCTGGCCAGCGCGTCACCCTCCGGCGCGTAGGAAATCCCGAGCGAGACCACGCTCATCGCCTCGGGCCACAAAACCCGCGGGTCCGCCCGCTCATCGGCGCGCGCCGCCATCCAGCCCATGCCGCCATGCCGCCCGGCCGCCAAAAATTCCCTTAACCCCGCCTGGCGCTCCGGCGGCATCACCGCGCGGGCAAACCCCACCGCCTCAAACCCCAGCGCTGCCGCCCGCGCGCGTATCGCTGCCTTTTCCCCGCGCGCGGCATCACCCCCGGCCACGATACCCCGGCACACCCTGCTCGGGGATCCACGCTCCCTCCGGCGGCGTCCCGCTCTGCCAGAACACATCAATCGGGATTCCCCCGCGCGGATACCAGTACGCCCCGATCCGCAACCATTTCGGGCGCAGCAGCTCCACCAGCCGGTCCGCGATCATCATGGTGCACGCTTCATGAAACGCGCCATGATTCCTGAAACTATGGAAAAACAGTTTCAGCGACTTGCTCTCCACCAGCCATTCGCCGGGGATATAATCGATCACGATATGCGCGAAATCCGGCTGCCCCGTCAGCGGGCAGAGCGAGGTGAACTCGGGCGTGGTAAAGCGCACCACCACATCCTTCCCCCCGGTCTGCGCCGCCACCCGCTCCAGCACCGCGCGCTCGGGCGAATCAGGCGCCTGCGTGGCGCTGCCCAGTTGCTGTAAGCCGGCATAGCGTTCCTCAACCATGTTTCGCCTCCTCCCATCCGGCGCGCGTGGCTTGGCAATATTCATCGTAATTACCTGCCAGAATCGCCACCCGCCCATCCTGCATCAGGCGTTGATAATAGGTGAGATTATGCATTGTCAGCAGCATCGGCCCCAGAATCTCCTGCGCGCGGAACAAATGATGCAGATACGCCCGCGTATGGCGCGTGCAGCACAAACAGCCGCAAGTCTCATCCAGCGGCGTGCCGTCATCAATAAACCGCGCATTGCGCAGGTTGAACACCCCGTGCGAGGTGAACCCGCGCGCCGTCCGCCCCGCGCGGGTCGGCATCACGCAGTCAAACATATCAACCCCGCGCGCCACCGAGCCCAGCAGATCATCAGGCGTGCCAACGCCCATCAAGTAGCGCGGTTTTTGCTGGGGCAGCAAAGGTGCCGTGATATCGAGCATCGCATACATCATCTCCTGGCCCTCACCCACCGCCAGCCCGCCGATGGCATAACCCTCGAAGTTCAGCTCCCGCAGCGCCGCGGCTGATTCCTCGCGCAAATCCTTATAGATATTCCCCTGCACGATGCCGAACTGCCCATAGCCGTCGCGCGCCACAAAAGCGTCCCTTGAGCGTTTCGCCCAGCGGCTGGAAAGCCGCATCGATTTTGCTGCCTCCTCATGCGTCGCCGGAAATTTGGTGCATTCATCAAGCACCATCGTAATCGTGGCATCCAGAAGATACTGAATCTCCATCGAGCGCTCAGGGGTCAGATGATGCGCCGAACCGTCGATATGTGAGCGGAATGTCACCCCCGTCTCATCCATCTTGCGCAGTTTGGCGAGTGACATCACCTGAAACCCGCCGGAGTCTGTCAGGATCGGCCCTGGCCAATCCATCATTTTATGCAACCCGCCGAGCCGCGCCACCCGCTCCGCGCCCGGCCGCAACATCAAATGATAAGTATTGCCGAGCACGATCTTCGCGCCCGTCGCGCGCACGGCATCAGCGGTCATCGCCTTCACGGTTCCCGCTGTTCCCACCGCCATGAACGTCGGCGTCGGCACATCGCCATGCGCCGTATGCAGCATCCCCGCCCGCGCCGCGCCATCCTGGCCCAGCAAATCAAATGAAAAACTCATGCTTTCTCCAGCAGACAGGCATCGCCATAGGAATAAAACCGGTAGCCCGCCGCAATCGCATGCGCATACGCGCCACGAATCCGCTCCACCCCCGCGAAGGCCGAAACCAGCATCAGCAATGTGGAATGCGGCAGATGAAAATTCGTGAACAACAAATCCGCGACCTTGAACCTATACCCCGGCAAAATGAAAATATCCGTCTCGCCGTCGAAGGATTTCACCAGACCATCATCGCCCGCGGCTGATTCAATCACCCGCAGCGCCGTTGTTCCCACCGGCACAATCCGTCCGCCCGCTGCCCGCACCGCGTTAATCCGCGCCGCCGCCGCGGCAGATACATAGCCGCGCTCCGCATGCATCCTGTGCTCCGCCAGATTCTCAACCCGCACCGGCAAAAACGTCCCCGCCCCCACATGCAGGGTCACGCGCACAATCTCGACCCCCGCTTCCTCCAAACTTGCAGCCAGCTCCGGCGTAAAATGCAGCCCCGCCGTGGGCGCGGCCACCGCGCCCTCATTCGCCGCGAACATGGTCTGATAATCCGCCTTGTCCTGCGCGGTAATCCCTTCCGGCCGCGCGATATAGGGCGGCAGCGCCAGCGCCCCGCTGCGCGCCAGTGCGGCGTAGAAATCATCCGCCACAAAGCGCAGAAACGCCGCGCCGCCTTCCAGAACCTCCAGCACCTCGGCGGAGAATTGCGGATCAATCACCAGCACATCCCCGGCCTTCACCCGCCGCGCGTTGCGCAACAAAACCCGCCAGCTGCCATCATCGCGGCGGCGGTCCAGCGTAATGCCGATCCGCGCCGCGCCGCGATAGGCGTTCAGCTGCGCGGGTATCACCCTGGTATCGTTGACCACTAGCAGATCGCCACGCCGCAGCAGCCCCGGCAGATCGCGCACCCGCCAGTCGCGCAGCTCGCCTGCCACATGCAGCAGCCGCGCGCAATCACGCGGGCGGGCGGGCGCCGTGGCAATGCGCTCCGGCGGCAATTCATACCCAAAATCGGATAGTTTCATGGGTGTCCACCCATGAAATCAATCCCCCATATACGAGGCAAGTTCAATCAGGTTGCCATCCGGGTCACGGCAATAAACCGAGGTTATATCCCCCAGCGCGCCGATGCGCGAAACCGGCCCGCGTTCCACCGGCACCCCGCAGGCATATAATTGCGCAATCGCGTCTTCCGGCCGCACCGCGATCACAAAACACAAATCCAGCGTCCCCGGCCGGGCCTCGCGCGCATGGGGCAACACCTCGTTCCCCACCTCGTGCAGATTTATCTTCTGCGCCCCAAAGCGCAGCGCCGTGCGGTTGCTCCCGCCGTATTCCTCCCGCTCCATGCCCAGAACGCGCTGATACCAGGCCGCCGTCTCGGTCAGATCGTTACAGGTCATCACCACATGGTCGATACGGTCGACTGTGAATTTCATCAGGCAAGCTCACTGAAGAAGTCATTGCCCTTGTCGTCCACCACGATGAACGCCGGGAAATCCTTCACCTCGATTTTCCAGACCGCCTCCATGCCAAGCTCCGGATACTCCAGAACCTCGACCTTGGTGATGTTGTTCTGCGCCAGAACCGCCGCCGGCCCGCCGATGGAGCCCAGATAGAACCCGCCATGCGCCTTGCACGCATCACGCACCGCGCGCGAGCGGTTCCCCTTGGCCAGCATGATCAACGATCCGCCCGCCGCCTGGAACTCTTCCACATAGCTATCCATCCGCCCGGCGGTGGTCGGGCCGAAGCTGCCTGTCACCATTCCTTCGGGGGTCTTGGCCGGCCCGGCGTAATACACCGGATGGTTCTTCATATAATCAGGCATGCCCTCGCCACGGTCGAGCCGTTCCTTCAGCTTGGCATGGGCGATATCGCGCGCCACCACAATCGTGCCGCTCAGCGCCACCCGGGTCTTGATCGGGTGTTTCGTCAATTCCGCCAAAATCCCGGCCATCGGCTGGTTCAGATCAATCGCCACCACCTCGCCGCCCAGATGCGCCTCGGTCACCTCCGGCAAATACTTCGCCGGGTCGGTCTCAAGCTGCTCCAGAAACACGCCATCCTTCGTGATCTTGGCTTTAATCTGCCGGTCCGCCGAACACGAAACACCAATGCCGATCGGCAGGCTCGCGCCGTGCCGCGGCAGGCGGATCACCCGCACATCATGGCAGAAATACTTGCCGCCAAACTGCGCGCCGATGCCGATGCGCTGGGTCATCTCCAGCACGCGCGCTTCCATCTCCACATCGCGGAAGGCGTGGCCAAGCCTGCTGCCCTGTGTCGGCAGCGCATCCAGATATTTCGTCGAGCCCAGCTTCACCGTCTTCAGGTTCATCTCGGCCGAAGTGCCGCCGATGACGATGGAGAGATGATACGGCGGGCAGGCCGAGGTCCCCAGCGTCTTGGTCTTCGCCTCGATGAAGGCCAGAAGCTTCTCAGGCGTCAGCACCGCCCGTGTCTCCTGGTACAGATACGTCTTGTTGGCCGATCCCCCGCCCTTGGCGATGAACATCAGATGAAACTCATCGGCATGGTGCTCGCCAGGTGCGGCCATGATATCAAACTGCACCGGCAGATTATTGCCGGTGTTCACCTCATCATACATGCCAAGCGGCGCCATCTGCGAATAACGCAGGTTGGTCTCGGTATAGGTGCGGTGCACCCCCCAGCTCAGCGCCTCTTCCTCATCGCCTTCCACCCAGACCCGCTGGCCCTTCTTGCCGAACACCAGCGCCGTGCCGGTATCCTGGCACATCGGCAAAACCCCGCCGGCGGCAATCGAGGCGTTCTTCAAAAACTCCATCGCCACGTAGCGGTCGTTCTCAGACGCCTCCGGGTCCCGCAAAATCTTCGCCAGTTGCGCCAGATGCGCCGGGCGCAGCAAATGCGAAACATCATGAAACGCCGCGAACGCAAGTTCGCTCAGCGCCTCCGGACTCACCTTCAGCACCGTCTTGCCGTCCACCTCGATGGTGGACACGCCCCCGATATCCAACCTGCGATACTGCGTCGTATCCTCCCCCAGCGGGAGCATCGGCGAATAGGCAAACCCTGGTTTCAGCTGCGTTGTCACGTTCATCTCTCAGGAATCTTTCTGTCTCTTCCGGAAGGCATCCAGGCTCACCACATCGGCTGGCCCGTCATTGGGGCGCGAGGGCACATCATCACCCTCCGGCGCCGGTATATCCGCGACCTTGATCGGCTCCGGCACCGCAACCTCAAAATGCAGGCCAAAGCGCACTTCCGGGTCGGCAAAGCTGGTAATCGCCGCCAGCGGGATGGTCAGAATACTCGGCACCCCGCCAAAGGCGAGCCCCACATTCATCTCCGTTCCCTGCTCGTCCACGCTCAGGCTATGGAACTGGTGCTGCAGCACGATGGTCATCTCGTCGGGATACTGCGCGCGCAGCCGCTCGGGGATCTTCACCCCCGGATACGCGGTCTTGAACGTAATGTAGAAATGATGCCCGCCCGGCAGCCCCTCGGCCGCCGCATGGCGCAAGGCGCTCACCACCACATGGCGCAACGCTTCCTGCGTCCACTCATCATACGGCAGCAGCGAATCCGGCACATTCAAATCGTCGTCAGCCATCAACCATCCCCCAAAGCCGCCTGCTCAGCACAGGCCTCAACGCGCTTCGCGCTCGTAATGCCGGTAATATTTATCTGTCACCAGATCCGTCTGCACCACCACGGCAATGTCGGTGGTGTTGAACTGGTGGTCGATCACCGCCCCGTCCCCCACAAACCCGCCCAGCCGCAGATAGCCTTTTACCAGCGGCGGCAGGCGCAGCAATGCCTGCCTGGCGTCCAGCGCGGCCGGGTCGCAGCGGCGCATTTCCACATAGCGTCCGGGCAGCGCGCGCGGGCGTATCGCCTCGGGCGCCAAATGGTGCGTGGCCAGATACGTCAGCTCCAGCGCCACCGCGTCCGGGTCCGTCCCGCTCAGCGAGGCGCAACCGAACATTATATCTATGCCATGATGGAAAACATAGGCCGCGATCCCCCGCCAAAGCAGCTGCAGCACCGCGCGCGAGCGATACGCCACATCCGTGCAGCTGCGCCCCAGCTCCAGCTTGCGTCCCGGGAAGCTCTGCAGTGCTGAAATATCATACTCGGCCTGGCTGTAGAACCGGCCAATCTTCGCCGCCGCCTCCTCGCGGATCAACCGGTACGTTCCCACCACCCCGGCCGCGCCCTCGCCCCGGTCATGGTCGATCACCAGCAGATGGTCCGCCAGCGCGTCAAACTCGTCGCTGTCGCGCCGCGCCGCCACCGCCACGGCATCCGCCTGCGCGCCCATCTCCTCGTAAAACACGCGGTAGCGCAGCGCCAGCGCGGCATCCAGCTCGCCTGGCGTGGCCGCCAGCCGCACGCCGAGGTTCCCCGCGCGCAATTCAGCAAAACCTGGCGCCGCGCCGCCCGTGGCAACGCGAGGCGATTCCGGCCTGATACTTTCATTCATTTTTTTATCCGCCGGCCAAATAGCTCGATTTTAATAATATCGACCTCAAACCCCTGCATCCGGGCCACATCGCGCAGCAGCGCCTCGGCCTGGGGCGAGGCAAACTCCAGCACCATGCCGCTTTCCTGGTCAACCAGATGAAAATGCGTCCGCTCCTGGGTCGGTTCATAGCGCGCGCGTTTCCCGCCCAGGTCCCGCCGCGCCAGAATGCCCTTGGCTTCCAGCAGACGCACGGTCCGGTACACGGTCGCCAAAGAGATCCGCGCGTCAACCTTGTTCGCCCGCCGATGCAACTCATCGACATCCGGGTGGTCGGTCGCCTCGGACAGCACGCGCGCGATCACCCGGCGCGGGCCTGTCATCTTCAGCCCGTTCTCTATGCACAGGCGCTCGATGCTTATATCCATCATCTGCCTTGTGGCCCAAGTTTTTTCTCCGGTCCAGCCTTGCGAGAGACAGTATGATGATAACAAGCCTCCCCGCGCACCATAAAGCCATCGACATCACAGCCGAAACCTGCCCCATGACCTTCGTTCGCACCCGTCTGGCGCTCGACACAATGCAGACCGGCGAGATCCTGCTGGTGCGCCTCAAGGGCGCCGATCCACTGGCCAACGTCCCGCGCGCCGCGGCTGACCAGGGCCACGACCCGCTGGACCTGCTCGAACAGCCCGACGGCAGCTGGCTCCTGGTCATCCAAAAGGGCTGAATCCACCCCCCGCTGCTGGCGAATTACGCCGCCACGCCCTATATGCCGCCCGTACCACCGCGCCCAACAGGAGCCTGAGCTTGTCCAAATCCAGCGCCGCCACCGCCGCCGGCCAAACCAGCCGCCCCCTTGTCTCCGCCTGGCTCTACCTCCTCTGTTTCATGATCTGGATCATGGTCGGCATCGGCGGCTACACGCGCGAGACCGGCTCAGGCCTCTCCATCATGAACTGGGACCCCATCATCGGCGCGCTCCCGCCCATGAGCACCGCCGCCTGGAACGCCCTCTTCGCCAAATACCAAACCATCTCCCAGTACCAGATCCTGCACAAAGGCATGGATCTCGCCGGCTTCAAAACCCTCTTCTGGCCGGAATACATCCATCGCCTCTGGGGCCGCCTCATGGGCGTTGTCCTGCTCCTGCCCCTCATCGTCTTCGCCCTCACCGGCCGGCTTGAAAAACGGTTGATCCCCTGGCTGCTCCTGCTCTTCGTCATGGGCGGGCTGCAAGGCGCCATCGGCTGGTTCATGGTCTCCTCGGGCTTCTTCGCGGGCAGCACGGCGGTTGAGCCCTGGCGCCTCTCGCTGCATTTCTCCGCCGCCATGGTCCTCTATGTCTCGGTCCTCTGGACCGCGCTCACCGTCCGCCACCCCACGCCCACCGCCCCCTTCGAGCAGCGAGGCCTGCAACGCCTGACCATGCTGGCCATATTGCTGCTGTTCTGCACCATGTTCGCGGGCACCTTCGTCTCGGGCACGCATGCCATCTCGGTGTTCGACCCCGCGAAATCCATCGGCATCGGCATGCCCCCGCCGGGCTACCCCCACACCAGCTTCCTCTCCGACCAGGCGACCATCCTCTTCAACCACCAGGCCCTGGCCACCCTCACCACGCTGGCGCTGCTCATCACCGCCACCAAGGCCCTGCGCAGCAACGCCGGCGCCCCGATCCGCGACGCCGGGCTCACCATCGCCTGCCTGGTGCTGCTGCAATTCACCCTGGGCGTCAGCGCCCTGGTCTCCAAAATGATCGACCTCGGCGTCGCCCATCAGATGAACGCGGTGCTGCTCCTCACCGCCTGCATCCTGCTGCTGCACCGGCTGCGCGGCGCCACGGCATGAGCACCACACAGGGGGCAGGCGGGGCGGCCACGCGCCAGAATAAACAAGTCGGCAACTGGCTCATCCTGCTCGCCTGCATGATCTTTGGCATGGTCATCGGCGGCGGCCACGCGCGCACCATCAACGCGGGTTTCTCCATCCAGGTCTGGCGGCCGATCACCGGCTTCATCCCGCCGATGACCGCGGCTGATTGGTCCTACCTCTTCGGCCTCTACCAAAAAACCGCGCTCTTCCAGTCCCACCCCATCAGCCTCGCCGCCTACAAGGCGCTGTTCTGGCCCATGTTCCTTGACCGTTGCTGGGGCCGGCTCATCGCCCTCACCTTCATCATCCCCTTCGTTTATTTCTGGTCCACCGGGCAGCTCTCGCGGCGCCTCAAACTCTGGCTCGGCGCCATCTTCCTGGCCGGCGCAGGCCAGGCCACCTATGGCTGGTACATGGTGCAAACCGGCATGTATCCCGGCGTGCTCTCGCCGCCGCCCGCCTGGGCCGGGCCGCACCTCATCTCCGCCATGCTGGTCCTCTTCGCCCTGCTCTGGACCGGGCTGAGCATCCGCACCCCCACACCCGCGCATCTGCCCGGCGCCGCCCTGCTGCGCCGCCTCACCAGCGCCAGCCTCGCCCTCATCCTCCTCACCATGTTTTATGGCGCGCTGGTCGCCACCACCAATGCCATCACCGTGTTCAACACCTTCCCCACCATGGACGGCCAGTGGATCCCCAAAGGCTTCCTCACCTTCCAGCCGCTCTGGTGGAACTTCATCGCCAACCAGGCCACCGTGCAATTCTGCCACCGGCTGCTGGCCACCATCACCGCGCTCACCGTGCTCGCCACCGCCATCCTCGGCCTGCGCGCGCCGCTGCCCCCGGCCCTACGCGACAATTTTCTCCTCGTCGCCGCCCTGGTGGCGTTGCAATACCTGCTCGGGATGACCACCCTTATCCTGGCCGCGCCCGAGCTGGGCTATGTCCACGAACTCAACGCCGTGCTGCTGTTCGGCGCCACCACCCTGGCCCGCCACGGCCTGCGCGGCGCCACCGCGCAACACCGCCTCAGCCCATCCCTTGCCGTTGGAGCAGAATAAATTGTCCGAAGCCCTGACCACCGCCGCCACCCTTTTCCACGGCACCAACGGGCTGGACCCGCACACCGCCGCCCGCCACATCGCCACCGCGACCGATGGCGCGGACGACGGCGAGCTGTTCCTCGAATACCGGGAGTCCGAATCCATCAGCCTGGAGGATGGCCGCATCCGCGCCGCCAGTTTTGATACCCGGCGCGGCTTTGGCCTGCGCGCGGTGCTGGGCGAGGCCAGCTACTACGCCCATGCCGGCGAGATCACCGATGAAGCCCTGGCCCGCGCCGCCGCCACCATCAAGGCCGCCAAATCGCTGGAACATTCCGCCACCGCCGCCGGGCCCGCCGCGGCCCCCACACCGCTTTACGCCGGGCTCAACCCGCTGGCCGAAATGCCGTTTTCCACCCGCGCCGGGCTGCTCCAGGAGATTGACTCCTTCGCCCGCGCGGCTGACCCGCGGGTCATCCAGGTCATGGCCTCCATCGCGGGTGAATGGCAGGCCATCGAGATCATCCGCGCCGACGCCACCCGCCTGGCCGACCTTCGCCCCCTGGTCCGCCTCAACATCTCCGTCGTGCTGGAACACAACGGCCGGCGTGAATCCGGCTCCCATGGCGCGGGCGGGCGCACCTCCTACGCGCCGCTCATCGCCCCCGCCTACTGGCAGGGCGCGGTGCATGAGGCCATCCGCCAGGCCGCCATGAACCTTGAGAGCATCCCAGCCCCCGCCGGTGAAATGCCCGTGGTTCTGGGCGCCGGCTGGCCCGGCATCCTGCTGCATGAGGCCATCGGCCACGGGCTGGAGGGGGACTTCAACCGCAAGCAGACCTCCGCCTTCGCCGGGCTCATGGGCAGCCGCATCGCCTCCAAAGGCGTGACCGTGATTGACGACGGCACCATCCCCAACCGCCGCGGCTCGTTGACGATTGACGACGAAGGCACCCCCACCTCGCGCACCGTCTTAATCGAAGACGGCATCCTCACTGGCTTCCTGCAGGACCGCCAGAACGCCCGGCTGATGAACATGCGCCCCACCGGCAACGGGCGGCGCGAATCCTATGCCCACGCCCCCATGCCGCGCATGACCAACACCATCATGCTCGGCGGCGCGGCGAACAAGGAGGATATGATAAAGAGCATCAAGCGCGGCCTCTACGCCGTCAACTTCGGCGGCGGCCAGGTGGACATCACCTCCGGCAAATTCGTCTTCTCCGCCTCCGAGGCCTACATGATCGAGGACGGCAAAATCACCGCCCCGGTGAAAGGTGCCACCCTCATCGGCAACGGGCCGGACGCGCTGACCAAGGTGGAGATGATCGGCAACGACATGGAGCTGGACCCCGGTATCGGCACCTGCGGCAAAAACGGCCAGGGCGTGCCCGTGGGCGTGGGCCAGCCGACCATGAAAATGTCCGGCCTCACGGTCGGCGGCACCGCGGCCTGACCCGCAAAATCATTCCTTTTCCGTACCAAACCCGCCCAAACTGGGGTGCAAGCAAAAAATTCACCAGCAAAACCAACCACTTCCACCAAAAATCTCACAAACGCTCCACGTGGAGCGTCACCCCACATCCCAGAGCCGGTGGTTAACCTCCACCAGCCCGGCCTGCGCATCTTTGTAAATCCGGAACAACCGGCCATACATCGCATGCACCACCGGCTCGGGCGCCACGCTGTCCACCAGCCGCACGCAGCGCGCCACCGCCTCCTCGGGTGAGGCAAACATCCCCACGCCAACCCCCGCCACCATCGCCGCGCCAAACGAGGCATCGCCCGCCTCGGTCCGCTCCACCACCAGCCCGGTCACATCAGCGATGATCCTGCGCCAGGTTGCGCTGCGCGCCCCGCCGCCCATCAGCCGTATCACCCCAAATTCCAGCCCCAGCCCGCGTGCCGCCTCCAGCAGATCCCTGATCGAAAACGCAATCCCCTCATAGAGCGCGCGCGCGAAATGCGCCCGCGTGTGGGAAATCGTCAGCCCGATGAAATCCCCGCGCAGCAGCGGGTCCCAATAGGGTGCGCGCTCACCCTGCAAATACGGGTGAAACAGCAGCCCATCCGCCCCAGCCGGCACCTCGCCCGCCAGCACGTCCATCTCCGCGAACCCACCCTGCGCGAACATCAGATCGCGCAGCCAGCGATGCGCCGAGGCGCAGGAATTCGTCCCCGTCGCGGTGTAATACATCCCCGGCATGATATGCGGATA
>NZ_JABEVC010000002.1 GCF_013044125.1 Acidocella sp.
AGAAGCCTGGAATTTCATCGCCAATGACGCAGCTCGAATTACCTCAATCGGAACCAGAGACTGGGCATGCGTCAATCTTTAGGGCTGCTGGTATTAGAGTCTCTTTCTGACGATGATGCCGCGCGACAATCAACATGAGAACGCGCGTCAATCAGGATGAGAATCCCGTGTGGGGGGAGGCTGTGAGGGCGTAGCCCGAGCAGGCTCCCCCCACACGGGACACATTTCCCTTTTTGGGTGTGTCTGGCTGGCCGTGATCGGCCGGGTAAGGTCTGGGCTTCGTTAAAAGGAGCACCACTACCTTGACCGGTCGCCCAATCACCGATCAGCAGATGAGATTGTTCATGAACCTTCGCGACCATGGAAACACACTACGACAAGCCGCCGCCAAGACCGGCTTCAGCACCGCCACCGCCTACCGGGCCCTGCAGGACCCGCGACCGCCGTCACAGAAAAAGCCACCGCGCAGCCGGCGCCGGCCCGACCCGCTGGAAGCGGTGTGGGAGACTGAGGTCGTGCCAATTCTCGTCGCCGCACCCGGGCTTCGTGCCGTCGCTGTCCTCGAGGAGCTTCGCCGCCGTCATCCGGAGATCGATGCCGGCGTGCGCCGCACCCTGGAACGCCGCATCCGGCTCTGGCGCGGCCTGCATGGGCCGGCGCAGGATGTCATGTTCCGGCAAATCCATCCGCCCGGGGCACTCGGTCTGTCGGATTTCACCGACATGGCGGATCTCGGCGTGGCTATCGCCGGCGGGGGGCTGGACCATCTGCTCTATCATTTCCGAATGCCAAACTCCGGCTTCCAGAACGGCCATGTCATTCTCGGCGGCGAGAGCTTCACCGCCCTGGCCGAGGGTTTGCAAAACGCCTTGTTCACCCTCGGCGGGGTGCCTGCCCGTCATCGCACGGACAGCCTTTCCGCGGCATTCCGCAACCTCGACGCCGCCGCGGCCCAGGATCTTACCACCCGCTACGCCGCCCTTTGCCAGCATTTCGGCATGGAGCCGACGCGCAACAACACCGGTGTTGCGCATGAGAACGGTGCCATCGAGAGCGCGCACGGGCATCTCAAGAAGACCATCGCGGACGCCCTTTTGCTGCGAGGCAGCCGGCAATTCGACAGCCTGACCGCCTACCGGCGCTTCATCGACGATATTTTCGGCCGCCATAACGCACACCGCGCCAAAGCCATCGACATCGAACGCGCCAGTCTGGCCGCATTGCCGGCAAACCGCGCGGTAGATTTCGAGGAGGTCCTCGTCCACGTCACGTCAACCAGCGCGTTCGTCCTGCGCAAGGTTTTCTACACCGTACCGTCACGGCTGATCGGCCAGCGCCTGCGTGTGCGCCTTTATGACGACAGGCTCGAATGTTTCCTCGGCGCCAGCCCGGTGCTCAGCCTGGTGCGCGGCAGGCCGGATCATGCCAGTGGCCGGCACAGCCACGTCATCGATTATCATCACATCATCCACGCGCTTCGCCGCAAGCCAATGGCCCTACGTAACCTGGTCTATCGCGATCAGCTGTTCCCAAGGCCAGCCTATGCCAGGGCCTTCGATGCCCTGCTGGCCAGCCGGTCAGACCAATCCGCCTGCAAAATCACCGTGGAGTTGCTTGGCCTGGCCCATGACAACGCCTGCGAGGCCGAACTGGCCCAAGCGCTCAATATCGAACTCGACGCCGGCCGGTTGCCCTGTCTCGACATCTTGCGCGAACGCTTCCGCCCTAACCTCGCCCGCCTGCCAGCCGTCGTTATTCAGAGCGTGTCACTCGGATTGTACGACGAACTTGGCACCGGCCGCATCGGAGATGCCGCATGACCAAAGATTCCAACGCTGCCGATACCGCCCGTCTGGCCTTTCTGCTGAACGAACTGCGCCTGCCGGCCATCAAGCTTCTTTGGCCGGATATCGCCGCCCAGGCAGACAAGCAAGGCTGGCCTGCCGCGCGGTTCCTCGCAGCACTCGCCGAACATGAACTCGCCCAGCGCGCCATGCGCCGCACTGAGCGCCATCTGCTCGAAGCCCGTTTGCCCGTTGGCAAAACCCTCGACAGCTTCGACTTCAATGCCGTCCCCGTCATCAGCAAGGCCCACATCATGGCGCTCGCCACCGGCAATGCCTGGCTGGAGACCGGCGCCAATTTGTTGCTGTTTGGCCCGGCCGGCACCGGAAAGTCGCATCTCTCGGCAGCCATTGGTCTGGCGCTTGTCGAAGCCGGATATCGTGTCCTGTTCACCAGAACCACCGATCTGGTGCAGCGGCTGCAGGTCGCACGCCATGAACTTGCCCTCGAAGCGGCGATCGCCAAACTCGACCGCTACCACCTGCTCATCCTTGACGACATCTCCTACGTCACCAAAGACCAAGCTGAGACCTCGGTGCTCTTCGAGCTTGTCAGTCGCAGATACGAACATCGATCCATCCTGATCACCGCAAATCAGGCATTTGGCGAGTGGAATCATATTTTTCCAGACCAGGCCATGACGCTCGCCGCTGTCGACCGCCTCGTTCATCACTCAACCATTCTCGAAATGAACGTGGAAAGCTACCGGCGCCGCGCGGCAATCGACCGTAAACAAACCGTCGGCCGGCCAGCAGCACGCCAAACACAAAAGACAATCACAGAAGTCGACGAACTGCTTGATTGACGCAACTTGATTGCCGCGCCGCGACAATCAACCCCGATTAGCACTTGCATTCAACCGCAAACACGATACCCTCAACCACATCGCGGCCAGAATTTTCTCATCCAGATTGCCGCTAATTCTCATCCAGTTTGTCGCGCTACAATCTGAATCGTTTTGGGATTCCGGCGCGACTGAAAATCTGATTCAAGCTTATTGCTGGATCGGAGGTCAGCACGGGATGGAACGACATTATTCGAATGATCTGAGGGAACGTGTTGCGGCGGCGGTTTTGGCTGGCCGCTCGTGCCGCGCGGTGGCTGCGTTGTTTTCGGTGAGTGTTGC
>NZ_JABEVC010000091.1 GCF_013044125.1 Acidocella sp.
GCCGGGGGTGTGGGCTGGGTTCCAGGGGTTGCGGGTGATGCCGGTGGCCGGGCAGTCGCCGGGGCTTTTCCAGCCGAATTCGGTGGTGGTGGTTTTACCCAGGATCACCGCCCCGGCCACGCGCAGGGCGGTAACGACGGGGGAGTCAACTGGCTGGGGTGCCGCGCTGGTGGTTTTGCTGCCGCGCCGGGTGGGCAGGCTGGCAACATCCATGATGTCCTTGATGGTAACGGGCACACCGTCCAGCATGCCTTGTGGCGCATCGGCGGCCCAGCGGGCGGTGCTGGCCTGGGCGTCGCGCAGGGCGCCGGGATTCATCACCGCGAAGGCGTTGATCTCGGGGTTGCGCCGCGCGATACGCTCGGTGA
Source organism: Acidocella sp. (assembly GCF_013044125.1). Lineage (GTDB taxonomy): Bacteria > Pseudomonadota > Alphaproteobacteria > Acetobacterales > Acetobacteraceae > Acidocella. The sequence goes on from NZ_JABEVC010000091.1 coordinate 369, forward strand.
TGGATTGCAGCGCCTGCAGCGGGGTGAGGGTTTTGGCGGCGTAGGCGGCCAGCAGTTCCTCGGCGTCGAGCGTTGAGGGGTCTTCTAGAGCCATGCCGGCACCGGCAGGTTCTTGGAACGCAGGAATTCCGGGTTAAAGAGCTTGCTCTGGTAGCGGGCCCCGCCGTCGCACAGGATGGTGACGATGGTATGGCCCGGACCGAGGGTTTTGGCGACGCGAACGGCGGCGGCGACGTTGATGCCGGCCGAGCCGCCGACGGAGAGGCCCTCGTGAATCAGCAGATCGAACACTTGTTCGAGCGCCTCGGGGTCGGGGATGCGCTCGGCATTGTCAATTTTAATGCCGCCCAGGTTTTCCGGCACGCGGGACTGGCCGATGCCCTCGGTGATGGAGGAGCCCGTGATGGTGAGATCGCCGTTTTTCACCCAGCCGTAGAGACCGCTGCCCTCCGGATCGGCCAGGACGATTCGGATGCCCGGGTTGCGGGCCTTCAGCGCGAGGCTGACCCCGGCCAGCGTGCCGCCGGTGCCGCAGGCGCAGGTGAAGGCATCCACCTTGCCGCCGGTCTGAGACCAGATTTAGGCGCCGGTAGTGGCGCGGTGGCCCTCGCGGTTGGCCAGATTATCAAACTGGTTGGCCCAGAGGGCGCCCAGCTCCCCGGCCAGGCGGCGCGAGACGTGAACATAATTGCCGGGGTCCTTGAAGGGTTTGGCGGGGACCAGGCGGAGGTCCGCGCCGATCATGCGCAGAAAGTCTATCTTCTCGCGGCTCTGCGTCTCGGGCATCACGATCACGCATTTATACCCCAGCGCGTTGGCAACCAGGGTGAGGCCGATTCCGGTGTTGCCGGCCGTCCCCTCGACGATGGTGCCGCCGGGCTTGAGCGTGCCGTCAGCCTCGGCGGCGCGGATGATGGCGAGGCCAGCGCGGTCCTTCACCGAGCCGCCGGGGTTGAGGAACTCGGCCTTGCCCAAAATCTCGCAGCCCGTGGCGGCGCTGGCCCGCCTGAGCCGGATGAGCGGCGTGCCGCCGATTGCGCCGATCAAACCATCCACGACTGTTTCCATTGCCCAATGTCCCCGCTATGCTGGCCGTAATCGGCATACAATACTTGCGGGGGACATTATGATCGAAGATTTGGCGCCGCGACAGGTCTGGGAAGCGTTAATGAGCAATCCCGATGCTGCTTTGTGCGATGTGCGCACCAATGCCGAGTGGAATTTTGTCGGGTTGCCGGACCTGACGCAGACCGGCAAGCAGCCGGTGCTGGTGCAGTGGCAGGTGTACCCCAGCATGCAGCACAACCCGAAATTTTTGGAGGCCCTGGCGGCGGCGAAGCTGGAGCATGACGGCCATATCTATTTCATCTGCCGCTCGGGCGCGCGCAGCATGGCGGCGGCACAAGCGGCCAAGGCGGCCGGGTATAAGCATGTGTATAATGTGAAGGACGGGTTTGAAGGGCCGCAGGACGCGCGGGGGCACCGCGGGAATGTGGGGGGATGGAAGGCGGAGGGGCTGCCCTGGAAGCAGGGGTAGGGGTTAGTTAAGGAATTCTTTTAGCCGCTCTGCCAAATGGTCCTGGCTGCGCGTTTGGCATTCCCAGATGACCAATATGGACCAGCCCAGAGCCGCAAGTTGGGCCTGCTGCGTTTTATCTCTTTCTTTGTTGCGTGCGAGCTTGGGCAGCCAATAATCAAGGTTTGATTTTGGCTTGCGGCTGCCGTCAACGCAATTGGGGTCATCATGGCCGTGCCAGAAACAGCCGTTTACCAGAATGATTTTTTTCCGGGATGGAAATACCAGATCGGGTTTGCCCGGTAAGTCTTTGCGATGCAGACGAAAGCGGTAACCTAGGCGATGAGCTAATTGGCGGACGATAAGCTCCGGCTTCATGCCTTTGCTTTTTATGCGCCGCATGTTTTCTGCGCGGCGATCTGGAGTTAAACTGTCTGCCAATTAGCCGCTTTCGAATTTGCTTTTAAGCCAATCAAGAACCTTTATCTGTTCATCTCTTGGCGATTTTCTTAACTCTGAAATCAACCTTTTCGATGTAGGAAGCTCCGGAGAAATATTCGATGCTCCTGTGTTACAAACCATGCATATAGGCCGGAGATTCGATCGGTTATCATCCCCTCCATGCGATTTCGCAACAATATGCCCCATATGTAAAACTGTCTGCTTGCCTGAAGAGGGGTGAGGTTCGCCAGCTATGGCTCCGCAGGAATAACAAACGGACCCATAAGTTTCCAACACTCGCGCCCGTGTTTCTTTTGAAATCGCACGTTCAGCCGCCTCCTTTCTCTCCGCCGAAATCATCACATATTGACCCGGCTTTAAGTCATCGCGATCAGTGTGCGTAAGAATTTGATAGCCTTGTTCGTCACGGAGTTCACGAACTCTACGCGCCCACTCACTTTTATTATTTGCAACTGGGCGCAACTCATTTCCATCCATAACCCGGTTAATATTCGCCAGGAAATGGGTCAGGAGAAGCCTTTTAGAACCGCTTTGTCTGGCCAAATTGATTCACCCAAATTGAATTATACAATTCGAGTGTCTCATGTATTTAAGCGTTTGCCGGCCCTTAAATCGTGATTTCGGAACAAAATTAAACGATTTTTAACTTTATACTGCCTTCAAGCGCAGCTTCATCGCCCCTTTGCTAGCCGACAGCGCCTTTTTAATCTGCGTTGCGACTGCCTGAGCGACCGGCGGCGGGAAGGCATTGCCAACTTGGCGGTATGCAATCGTCTTCTTGCCCACAAGCTGCCAGGAATCAGGAAATCCCTGGAGACGGGCGACCATGCGGATCGTCAGCCGTGGCATGCCCATAAAATCCCGTTCCGGGGCTGTTTCCGCCAAGGTGGAACCATTGACCCCCAGACTTGCCCAGGCCTTTCGCGCACGGGTTGGGCCAAGGTCAGGGCCGCCATGTTTCTTGGACCCGCCGACAATGGTCGGCGCAATTTCATTAGCCTGCGCTTTCCAATTCTTTGCGCCGCGCCAGCCGTTAGCTGCCATTAAATCGAACAACGTCTCGCCAACTGTTGCCGGGTTGTGAGCGGCAACGGCAGGCCATTCAAATTCGCTGGCAATATCCTTTTTCATCGCAACAATCACGACGCGGGGACGAAGCTGCGGGACGCCAAACTCGGATGCATTCAGCAGCCGCCAATCGGCCTCATATCCAAGCTTTTTGAGTTGGCTTTTCAGGTGCCCCCGGTAGTCCTCGAATACGGCATCAAGAAAACCCCTGACATTTTCGATCATAATCGCGCGGGGGCGGCATTCATCAATCAGGCGCAAAGCTTCCGGGAACAGATTGCGCTCGTCGTTCTCGCCTAATTGCTTGCCCGCAACTGAAAATGGCGGGCACGGCAGACCGCCGGCGAGGAGGTCAATTCCCTTATAGGGAGTGGCCTTAAAATCTACGAGGCTCTGGTCCAGCACATTCCATTGCGGCCGGTTGAACCGCAGTGTCTTGCAGTAATCTTTTTCGATTTCAACCAATGCCTCATGTTCAAAGCCAGCCAGTTCCAGGCCAAGGGCTTGGCCACCCGCGCCAGCGCACATTTCCACAGAACTAAGCATGATTACCCCGATTTATCGCTGACGCTGTATAGTGGTTCACTTGCCCGAGTCTATCAGCACGCATCCGAGTCGCAACGCTTCTGAGACGAGGCTTGCTTTTTAATTTGGCCGATGAAACTTCCCGGTCTTGCTCAAAATGCCCAATTCAATCGCCCGGCTGAATGACAGCGGATGCAGAAGTCCGCCCCTCTCCTCATGCAGGACAAGCTCAGCCGTACCATCCGTACGAACCGCATAGCCGAGGATGGGCAAATCGTCCCAGCCGTAATCTGTGACTTCGGTGCGCTCCGCGTCCCATCCGATTACCAGATAACCTTGAACAAGCCGATCGGGGCTACCTGACAAGCGGCATTCAAAAGCATTTGGGACGATGGCGGCTGGCGGCGCGGGCTTACCCCGGAATGCCTCGTTCGTAGCGGCGATCTGCGCGAGCCGCGCCTCATTGAGTTCGGTGATCTTCGAAAGACGGCGTAATAATCCAACGCTCTTTGGAAAGCTGTCAATCATGACGGTCTGTTTCCGCCTGTCCCGGAGATAGATATCAACGCCCATGACAGAATTCCAAATTTCTCTCATAAAACCTTACCCGATTCTGGTTTATGAGCAGTTAATTTCCAGAGTTCGTCGCTACTTTAACTTCTCAAACACCACCACGCTCTCAACATTTTCCGAATACGGAAACTGGTCGATCGGGGTGGCGGTGCGTAGTGTGTAGCCCGCGCGGTGCAACACGGCGGCGTCGATGGCCAAAGCGGCGGGGTTGCAGCTTACATAGATGATGCGGGCGGCGCCGCTGGCGGCTAAAAAGCGCATTTGGGTGGTGGCGCCGGCGTAGGGGGGGTCTAGGACCACGGCTTTGGCGCCGGTCATGTCGGCGGCTTGCAGGGGGCGGCGGTGGAGGTCACGCTGGGTAACGCGCATGCGCCCGGCCAGATTGTTCAGGCGGATGGCTTTGTCCTGCGATTGGGTGGCGCTGGCATCGCCCTCATAGGCCTCCACCCGCGCGTGCTGCGCGAGGGCGAAGGAGAGGGTGCCGGCACCTGCGTAGAGTTCGACGATGCGCGATTTGAGGCTGAGTTTGGGCAGGCCCGCGAGCACGGCGGCGATAATGGCTGCCTCCCCTGCCCGGCTGGCCTGGAGAAAGCCGCCCGGCGGGGGGTCTACCGGGATGCCGGAGAAGCTGATGGCGGGGGTTTGCAGGATGACCGCTGGCTCGGGCAGCTCAGCCCCCGTGGCGGTGCTGATGCGCGGCGCGTTATGGGCGCGGGCGAAAGCGATGATCCGGGTACGGTCAGGGCCGGTGAATGCGGCGTCCATGCGCAGGAGGATATCCGGGCCGTTATCCAGCCAGTTGATGACGACGGAACCGGAACTGCGGAAAGCCTGGAGGCTGCGCAGGAGGATTCGCAGATCAGGCAGCAGCGCCACGATTTCCGGCAGGAGCAGCGCGCATTCGCGCATGTCCACCACCGCGGGGCTGGCCGTGCGGTGCAGGCCGAGAGAGATGTCACCGGCTTTGCGGGTGGCGCCGAGGTCCGCGCGGCGGCGGCTGCGCAGCGGGGTTTCCACCAGCGGGGACATCGGGGCGTCCGCGAACCCGGCTCGGGCCAAAGCCTGAGACAGCGCCAGGGATTTCTGCGGCGCGGCCAGGGTATCCGTGGCGCAGCCGCCGCAGATGCCATAATGCAGGCAGTGGCTCATGAGGTTAGTTCAGGCCGGGGCGGACAGGCGAAGCGGGCTTGAAGGTCAAGCCGCGATGCCCTCATCGTTATTGCCGCCGGTGGGCTGAAGCACATCGTCTTCCTCGGTCTCGTTCGGCTCGTCCAGAATGGCGGTGAGCGGGCCACGCTTGCGGATGAGCATGAAGGCCGGAACATCGGCGCCGAAACCGCGCACGCTGGGGCCGTTGTTGTCGCTCGCGTAGATGGTGCGCGGCTCGCGGCGGCGGGGTTCCTCGGCACGGATGGCGGGCTCCTCGCGGCGCGGTTCGGCGCGGCTCGCGGCGCGCGGCGGACGCGGGGTGCGCTCGCGGGCTGGTTCGCGCTCACGCTCACGGGCGGGCTCTTCCTCTTTGGCCTTGGCGGCGCGCGCGGGCGCCTTGGCGGCGGGCTTGCCGCGCGCTGTGCGGCCGCCACGGCCGCGGCGGGAATCACCTTCCGCCCATTCAACAATATCCAGCCCTGGGATTTCGATGCGCGGGATGGGGGCGGCGATCAGTTTCTCAACCGCTTCCACGGCCAGACGGTCATCGGGCGTGGCGATGGTGAAGGCGTGGCCCTCCTTGCCGGCACGGCCGGTGCGGCCGATGCGGTGGACGTAGTCTTCGCTGTGGTGGGGCACGTCAAAATTGAACACATGGCTAAGGCCGCCGATATCAATGCCGCGGGCGGCGACATCGGAGCAGACCAGCAGGCGCAGCTCACCGGCCTTGAACTTTTCCAGGGTGGCGAAGCGCACGGACTGCGCCAGATCGCCATGCAGGGCGCCGGCGGAGAAGCCGTGCTTGAGCAGGGATTTGAGCAGAATGTCGACATCGCGCTTGCGGTTGCAGAAGATCAGCGCGTTCTGCACATCCTCGGAACGGATGAGCCGGCGCAGGGCCTCGCGCTTGTCATGCTCGTTGACCAGCACCAGGCCCGAGATGATGGTGGTAGCTACCGAGGCCGGTTTGGAGACGGTGATCTCCTTCGGGTTGCTCAGGAAGGCATCCGCCAGACGGCGGATTTCAGGCGCCATGGTGGCGGAGAAGAAGAGCGTCTGCCGGGTGGCGGGGAGCATCGCGACGATGCGCTCAATGTCCGGGATGAAGCCCATGTCCAGCATGCGGTCGGCTTCGTCGATCACCAGCACGCGCACATCGCGCAGCAGCAGGCCGCCGCGCTCGAACAGATCGATCAGGCGGCCGGGGGTGGCGATAAGGACATCAACGCCCTTGGCCAGCACCTCCTTCTGGTCGGACATGCTCTCGCCGCCGATCAACAGCGCGTGATTTAGCTTCAGATATTTGCCGTAGGCGACGAAATTCTCGGCAACCTGAAGGGCCAGTTCGCGCGTCGGCTCCAGGATGAGCGAGCGGGGCATGCGGGCGCGGGCGCGCGAGCCTGAGAGAATGTCCAGCAGCGGGAGGGTGAAGCCGGCGGTTTTGCCGGTGCCGGTCTGGGCGCAGCCGAGAACGTCGCGCCCCATGAGAACGGTGGGGATGGCCTGGGCCTGGATGGGCGTGGGGCGGAGGTAGCCCTTGTCATGCAGGGCGCGCAAAATTGGTTCGGAGAGGCCCAGCGGGGCAAAACCATCGGCTTCCAGCTCAGCCGCATCGCTCACCCGCGTGTCGGCATCGGCTTCATCACCGCCGGGTTCACCGCTCACGGTTTCATCGGACTCCACCAAGCCGGAAGCTTGCGCGGTTGCGACTTCCGCAATTGGGACTTCCGCGGTCGGGGCTTCGACGATCCCGCTTACGGCGATGTGCTCCGCGCCGAGGTCTTGAATGGTCTCATCGAGCGCAGTGGTCTGTGCGCCGGTCTCAGGAGTGTCTGACAAAAATTGAACCCGTTCGTGTTGTGGTCGTGCGCGCGACAACGCGCCTAGCGCAAACCGCGCTATTTTCCTTAAGCTTCCTATCGGCAAAGCGGGCCGCAAAGTCAAGGTTTACTGCGGCGGCTGCCATCGGTGATGGCCTGGAGGACGCCCGGCGGGCTCATTTTTGCCGCCATTTGCGCAGGCGCAGCGCATTGGCCACCACACAGACTGAGGACGCCGCCATGGCCGCGCCGGCGATGGTCGGGCTGAGCAGGCCGAAAGCCGCCGCCGGAATGCCGATGAGATTGTAGATCATCGCCCAGAACAGGCCTTGCCAGAGCACGCGCCAGGTCTGGCGCGAGAGCGCCAGGGCCTCGGGGACCAGCGCGAGATCAGGCCGCAGAAGCGAGATATCAGCCGCCTCGATGGCGGCGTCAGCCCCCTGCCCCATCGCCATGCCGAGGCTGGCGGCGGCCAGGGCCGGGGCGTCGTTTATGCCGTCGCCCACCATGGCGGTGATTTTTCCCGCGGCCCGCAGCGCATGGATGGTGGCAATTTTCTGCTCCGGCGTGGCGTGGGCGATAACCTGCTCAATGCCAAGTTCCTGGCCCACGGCCTGGGCGGCGGCCTCACGGTCGCCCGAGAGCAACTGCACGCCGATGCCCATGGATTTCAGACGCTCGATCGCCGCGCGGGCGCCGGGGCGCAAGGTGTCGGCGAAGGCGAAGGCGGCAAGGCAGGTGCCGTTCGCCCGGGCCAGATAGGAGAGCGTGGCGGTGGTTGCGACCTCCGGGACGGCACCGCCGGCATCCGCTATGAGCGCGGCAGACCCGAGAATATAACGTTGCCCGGCGATGATGCCTTCCACCCCCCGGCCCGGCATGGCGCGCACCGCTTCGGCCTGGGGCGGGTTAGGACGGCGCAGGGCCGCCGCGAGGGGATGCGTGTCCGAAGCGGCGAGGGCTGCGGCGATATCCAACGCGCGCTCAACGCTGATGCCGCGCAGGAAGGGAATGTCCGTGAGGTGCGGCTGGCCGCTGGTGAGGGTGCCGGTTTTGTCGAACACCACCATGTTGACTCGCGCGGCGGCCTCGATGGCATCAGCGTTGCGCAGCAGGATGCCCAGCTTGGCGGCCGCGCCGGTGCCAGCCAGGATGGCGGCGGGGGTGGCCAGGCCCAGCGCGCAAGGGCAGGCGATGACCAGCACGGAGACGGCGTTGATGATGGCGGTGGCCAGGCTGGCGCCATGCAGGAGCCAGCCGAGGAAGGTGAGCGCGGCGATGACCATGATGACCGGCACGAAGACGGCGGCAACACGGTCCGCCAGATGCTGCACCCGCGCCTTGGAGGCCTGGGCCGCCTCGATCAGCCGGGCGATGCGGTCGAGGAAGGACTCGCCCGCGCGGGAGGTAACGCGCAGGCGCAGCACCCCGTCCAGGTTCAGGGCACCGGCCAGCAGGTGCTCGCCGGGGGCGCGGGCGACGGGCAGGGATTCGCCGGTGAGCGGGCTTTCATCCAGGCTGGAGATGCCGCTGAGGATCACGCCGTCAGCCGGGACACGCTCGCCGGCGCGCAGTTCCACCTCATCGCCGGGGATGAGGCTTTGCACCGCAACATCGCCGCGCCCCGGCACATGCGCTAGCGCCGGGCGCAGGCTGTTGAGGCCGGTGATCGCGCTGGCGGCCTCGCGCTTAACCCGGGATTCCAGGAATTTACCAAGGCGGATGAAGGTGATGATGGCGGCGGAGGACTCGAAATAAAGCGGGCCGGTGGTGGCGAAATCCCACAAGGAGAGGCCGTAGGCGGCGGTGGTGCCGAGCGCCACCAGAACGTCCATGTTCCCCGTGCGGGCGCGCAAGGCCTTAAAACCGGCGATGTAGAAGCGCGCGCCGAGCCAGAACTGCATGAGTGTGGCGAGGGCGAGCGCCAGCCCGCCCGGCAGGGGAATGAGCATGGAGGCGAACAGCGGCGCGGAAAGCGCCACGGCGGCGATGAGTTCCAGCTTCTCGCGCCGGTGGGATTGCGGCCGGGCCTGGGCGCGCAGAACGGCTGTATAACCGGCGCGGGCGACCGCTGCCGTGAGAGACTCGACGCTGGTGCCAGGGTCCGCGAGCAGATGCGCGCTCTCGGTGGCGAGGTTGACCGCGACGCTCTGCACGCCAGGAACCTTGCCAAGGGTTTTCTCCACCCGGGAGACGCAACTGGCGCAGGTCATGCCACCGATGGCGAGGTCGATTGTCTGCGCGGGCCGGATAGGCTGATCCATGCGAGACTATGTGGCGCCCGCGGCGGCACGGTCAAGCCTTGACCGCGCCGCCGCAACCCCCCTTATTAAAGTATCAGGATTTGGAGAAGATCATGGCCAGCGAGACGAAATTGGAAGTTAGCGTGCCGGATATGGATTGTTCCTCATGCGTGCGCGCGATCACCTCGGCGGTGCATGAAGTTGACCCGCAGGCCACGGTTGCCGCTGATCTGCAAAGCAAGAAGGTGGTCATCGGCGGCAATGGCGCGGCGGAGAGGTTCGTCGAGGCAATCCGAGGCGCCGGTTTCAGCGTAGCGGCGCAGTAACATGCGATGATTGAAAATTGACCCGTTTCGCGGGCCCATTTGCAGTCCCAATCGCCCTCGGCGCTTATAATTGAGAGGCGGATTCGGCGGACGGCTCAGTCGTTAGCCGGATAAGCGGCCATTAATTTTTTCTGATGCCGCCAGAGCGAGGCCAGCTTGAGCAGGCCGGAGGGGCGCAGGCCGCGCGCGCGGATGGCGGCGCCGATTTTGAAGGATTCGCCATAATGAAAGAACTGCGTGGCGTAGGCGGCGCGCAGAGTCATCTCAGGGTCCCAGATATGGGTGGCCTCCGAGCCGCTGCCATTGAATTCAATGATCTGGAAATTACGGCCCTCGCGCAGGGCCTCCAGCGATTCGTAGCGCAGGTCCAGGCGGGAGAAATAGACCTCGTGCATGTCCTTGACGATTTCGTCGATCCGCGCGGCCAGGGCGGGGGTGACGATGTCCAGACCGTCCTTGAAGGTGGAGCCGCGGCAGTGGTTGCCGACAAAAACCAGGCGCACGCTTTCGCCCTCCGCCGGAATGTGGTCCGCCTTGGCGCCAAGCTGGGGCAGCAGCAGGTTGGAAACCGCATTCAGGCGCTGATCAGCCGCAATGAGCTGGCGCACGTTGCGCTTGCCGTCGCCGGTGACGGCGGGGGGGAATTTGAGGGTCACGGAAGTGATGCGTCCGGCCGCCTCGCCGGGGTGGCGGATGTAGAAGATCCCGGCTTCGCCCTCATAGGTGATGAGCGCCTGCAATTGCAGGGCGGTGGCGCGGGGGAAGGCCGCCAGATAGGCGGCGAGCTGAGCCTCGTCGTTCACCACGCGCACGCCCACGCCGTTGCAGCTCATGTCCGGCTTTGCGACGACGGGAAAGACAAGACCGGCGCGCGCCATGGCGGCCAGGGCCAGGGTGAGGTCGTTGCCATCATTATGGCCGGAGGTGGTGAGCGGCGCGTAAGGGGCGATCCATTGCCGCGCCAAGGGGCCGGCCAGGCCGAGGATTTCGTTTTTGGATTCGCCGCAGATGCCGCCGGCATTGATGCGCGGGTTGGCCAGGGTGGGCAGGGTGAGACTGCCGTAACGGAGGGATTTGAGAACCCAGAAGGCGGCGACCGGGGCATAGAACAGCCAGCCGGGCCAGAATTCAAAAAACGAAACCGGGCTTTTGCGCCGGGCGGCGGCGGCGTGCACGGCGGGGGCATTCAGAGATACGGGCAGCGATGTTACGCTCATGGCGTTATCCTCTTATTATTATAAAGACGCGTGGCGACGCGGCCGACAACCACCAGCACAATGAGGAATACGCCGAGACCAGCCCAGCGCCAAGCGCCAAGATAGCGCATCATCACCAGCCCGAGCTTGAGGCTGACGAAAAATAACCCGGAGGTCCAGATGAGGGTGGCGCCGATAGCCGCCAGGGTGAACTTGCCCAGATGCGCGCGCAGAAACCCCAGGGTGGTGTAAGTGGGCAGGCGTAGCCCCGGCACGAACCGGCTGACCAGCACCACATAGAAAATGCGCGGGCGCACCCATTCGCGCCCCAAATCCCGCCGGGCGCTGGGGATGAGCCGCTTGGCCCAGGGGTGCGTGGCGGAGAGCCAGCCCAGGCCGTAAAGCCCGAGGTCTCCCAGCACGATGCCGGTATAGAGAGAGGCCAGCGCCAAGGGCAGCGAAAGCGCGCCGGAGGCGACCTGCATGGCGGCCAGCAGGGTAGCCGCATCCTCCAGGATAAAGGTGCCGCCTACGATAATCGCGGCCTGCAGGGGCTTGGCTCCGGCTTCAACGGCCAGCAGGTTCACAAATTCGGTGACGATCATGACGGCTCACATAGAGCCAGCCGGGAAAATGCTCAAATCCTGCCCTCGGGGGGCTTTAGGTGCCATCCCTGGTGGCGGTGGTTTCCATCGCCAGATGGTCCTCCGGGGGGGCGATGATGTGGCAGGAATTGCCGCGCGCGGCCATAACGTCGCAGGCTTGATGCGCGGCGGCGAGGCTCAGCCCGGCGACCTGCGCGTTCCACAGGGTTTTGCCGTGCCGTTCCACGCGGGCGATGCGGGCAAAGCCGGCGCCGCTGATGTCGCGCGCGGCAACCGCCTCGAAACGGGCCTTGCTGATGCGCGAGAACAGGCCAAGCTGGGCAACCCAGCTGCCGGTGGCCGGCTTGCGGAGCCGGCTGGCCAAACGAACATCACGCGGGTGGTAGACCGGAGCGTGCGGGCGCGGGGCTGCGGCCAGGCGGCGCAGCTGCGGCGCGGGGCGAGGCTGGGCGCGGGCGATCTGCGTGGCGGTGACGGGGACATGGCCGCCGAAGCCGTTATCGAGCAGGGCGGTCATCTGCTGATAGCTGGCGCCCCAGGATGGCTCGTGCAACTCCACGCCGATGAGCACGCGGCCATCGCGCTTGGCGCTGGTGACGAGGTTGTGGCGCGCCAGATCGGTGTAGCCGGTCTTCATGCCGGTGGCGCCGGCATAGGATTTCAGCATCTGGTTGTTGCTGTAGACCGGATGGCCGCGGAAGTTGAATTCCTGCACCTCGAAGAAGGGCTGATCCTCGGGGTAGTTGGTAACAATGTCGCGCGCGAGGATGGCAAGGTCGCGCGCGGTGGTGACCTGGCCCGGATTGGGCAGGCCGGAGGCGTTATAGAACTGGGTCTGCGCCATGCCGAGCGCATGCGCGCGCTGGGTCATCAACGCGGCGCATCTCGCCTCGGAACCGCCGCCGAGATACTCGCCAAGGGCGGTTGCCGCATCGTTGGCGGACATGGTGGTCATGGCCAGAATGGCGCTATGCACGGAAATGGTGCTGCCCGGCTGCAGCCCGAGCTTCACCGGCTCGACACTGGCGGCATGGAAGGAAACAGGGATCCGGGTATCCAGGGTCATGCGGCCATCATGCAGGGCCTGGAAAGCGAGATCGAGCGTCATCAGCTTGGTCAGGCTGGCGGGGTAACGCGGAATATCGGCGCCGTTGGCGGCGAGCACCTGGCCGGAGGCGGCGTCAATGACGATGCTGCTGACGCCTGGCGATGTGGGGCCGAAATTGGCGGTGGCGGCATCTGCCGCCGGAACATAGGCCGGGTGGTAGATGTGGCGCTCGTAATGTTCCGTGCGCGCCTGGGCAGGGGCTGCGCCCGCGCAGACAGCAAGACAAAGCCCGGCAACCACCAGGGATTTCTTCAAGGAAACAGCCTTCCAAGCCTGCATGAACGGCACCCCAACATTAAACCAGGCCAATGTAGGCGCTTCCGGCGTGTGATGTCCAGCCGGAAACGAGCCAAAAAACCGCGAAAGAACCGAAAAGCCAATGGGTTAATGCAGGCTGTTGAGATCCGGCCCGGACGGAGGGCGGATTCGGCACGGGGCGAGAGCAAATGTCAGCTCAATGACAGTTTTTGTGCGATGCACAAAAACTTGTTGACGGGGCTGAAACGGTATTCTATAACGCTTTTGCTGCACTGCGGTAAATGCCGTACACGCTCGCCGGGTTGGGGCCGTGCAGCCACTGAACTTAGTCCTAACTGGAGATTGCGTATTATGAGCAGCACGAAAACCAAAGCGGCGCCGGCCACCACCATCGAGCAGACCGCTGAAGCCGCCACCAAGGGCTTCGACAATACCATTGCCGCCGTGAAGGAAGGCATTGAGAAAGCCACCAAGGGCCTCGAGACATCGCAGGCCAAACTGAAGGAAGGCGTAGAAAAAGCCGTGAAGAAGAGTGAAGAAATTTTTGCGTTCAACCAGGGCAACCTGGAAGCCGCGATGAAGGCCGGCCAGATTTATGCCGCCGGTTTCCAGGACATCTCCAAGCAATTCGCCGCTTCGAGCAAGGCTTCGATCGAAGAGACCGTTGCGTTCACCAAGACTCTGATGGGCGTTAAGTCTGTTAAGGAAGCGGTTGACCTGCAGACCGGTTTTGCGAAGGCCTCGATCGAGAAGGCTGTCGCCGAGAGCAACAAGCTGACCGATGCGACCGTGAAGCTCGCCGAGCAGGCGATTGCCCCGCTGACCGCCCGCGTCGCCCTCGCCGTCGAGACCTTCGGCAAGGCCAACTAAGCTTTCCCAGTGTTTGCGGGCCCGGCGCGCGCGCCTGGGGCCGGCCTCTGGCCACGCGTTGGAAAAAGACCGGCCCCGGATAGGGCCGGTCTTTTTTTGTTTTCAGTATTTGCCTTACCCCTTCCGCCCACCGCGAGACGCCACGGACGGAAGGGGCAGGACACTGGCGGGATGGTTAATCGCGGTTCATCGCCCGCGGGCAGGGCGCAAGGCCAGGTTTTCCGCCCCGCGCGCCATTTTCGTTCTTTCCTACCCTGCAAAATATTCGATATGCGCATACTTAAGCTTAAGTCTGTTATAGTGGGGTCATGTATAGTGGGCTCATGGCGCGTCACGGTGAAATTCAGCCATAGGCAAAGCGGGGTAGATGTTTCAGGATGCCGGATATGAGTGACAACGACAAACGCAAAGGTAGCGAGGGGCCGAATACCGGCGTGGTGGTGAAGCCGCGGCCCAAGACCCGCAAGCCGACGATGTATAAAGTGCTGATGCTCAACGACGACTACACGCCGATGGAGTTCGTCGTTCATGTGCTGGAGCGGTTCTTCCAGAAGTCGCGCGACCAGGCGACGCAGATCATGCTGCATGTGCATCGCCGGGGTGTTGGCGTGTGCGGCGTGTATACATATGAGGTGGCCGAGACCAAGGTAACGCAGGTAATGGATCTGGCCCGCCAGAACCAGCATCCGCTGCAATGCACGATTGAGAAAGAATGACCCTGTATTCTGACGCGCGATCACTATGTGTATCGAGACTGGACCGGCGCCGGGGTGCCGGGGACAGCATAAAAATGCCGGCCGGGCGGGCATATCAGACGCCTGGAAATAGGAGCGCCGGAGATCGGCGTGAAGGAACGGTTTAGATCCATGCTATCTCGCAATCTTGAACAGACATTGCACCGCGCTCTCTCACTCGCGGCTGACCGCAAGCATGAATACGCAACCTTGGAGCATCTGCTGCTCGGGCTGGTGGAGGATGCCGACGCGCTCACGGTGCTGCGGGCCTGCGGCGTGGATATCGAAAAAATAAAGAAAGACCTCACCGAATTTCTGGACAAGGACCTGGCCGGGCTGGCGACCGAGCGCGCCGGAGACCCCAAGCCGACCGCCGGGTTCCAGCGCGTGGTGCAACGCGCGGCGATTCATGTGCAGTCCTCGGGGCGCGATGAGGTGACCGGGGCGAATGTACTGGTCGCGCTGTTCTCGGAGCGCGAAAGCCATGCGGTGTACTTCCTGCAGTTGCAGGACATGACGCGCCTCGACGCGGTGAATTTCATCTCGCACGGCATCGCCAAATCGCCCGGAAAATCCGCCCCGCGCACGCCCACCGGCGCGCAGGACCAGCCCGAGAGCGAACGCGAGGAAAAAGCCCCGCCCAAGCGCGGGCAGGACGCGCTTTCCACCTATTGCGTCAACCTGAACAAAAAAGCGCAGGCCGGGAAGATCGACCCGCTGATCGGACGCGAGCATGAGATTGAGCGCACGATTCAAATTCTCTGCCGCCGCACCAAGAACAACCCGCTTTATGTGGGCGACCCGGGCGTGGGCAAGACCGCCATCGCCGAGGGGCTGGCCAAGCGCATCACCGATAGCGATGTGCCCGAGGTGCTGCTCAACTGCACAATCTACGCGCTGGATATGGGGGCGCTGCTGGCCGGGACACGCTACCGCGGTGATTTTGAGGAGCGGCTGAAGGCCGTGGTCACCGAGATGGAGAACACGCCAGGCGCGATTCTGTTCATCGACGAGATCCATACGGTGATCGGCGCCGGGGCGACCTCCGGCGGAGCGATGGATGCCTCCAACCTGCTCAAACCCGCGCTGGCCCAGGGCACGCTGCGCTGCATCGGCTCGACCACCTATAAGGAGTTCCGCAACTACTTCGAGAAGGACCGCGCGCTGGTGCGGCGCTTCCAGAAAATCGACGTGAACGAGCCTTCGGTCGAGGATGCGGTGAAGATCCTGCGCGGGCTGAAGACCGCGTATGAGAAGCACCACAAGGTTCGCTATACCGATGATGCGATTCGCGCCGCGGTGGAGCTTTCGGCCAAGTACATCAACGACCGCAAGTTGCCGGACAAGGCGATCGACGTGATCGACGAGGCAGGTGCCGCGCGGATGCTCCAGCCGGAGAACAAGCGCCGCAAGACCGTGACGCTGAAGGATGTCGAGGACATGGTCTCGAAAATCGCGCGGATTCCAGCCAAATCGGTCTCGGCCGACGACAAAGAGGTGCTGCGGACACTGGAGCGCGACCTGAAGAACATGGTGTTTGGCCAGAACGCCGCCATCGAGGCGCTTTCCGCCGCAATCAAGCTCTCGCGCGCCGGGTTGCGCGACGCGGAGAAGCCGATCGGCAATTATTTGTTCTCCGGCCCGACCGGCGTGGGCAAGACCGAGGTGGCGCGCCAGCTGGCGGCGACTTTGGGGATCGAGATCACGCGGTTCGACATGTCGGAATACATGGAGCGGCATTCGGTCTCGCGGCTGATCGGCGCGCCGCCCGGCTATGTCGGGTTTGACCAGGGCGGGCTGCTGACCGACGCCATCGACCAGCATCCGCATTGCGTGCTGCTGCTCGACGAGATCGAGAAGGCGCACCCGGATCTATTCAACATCCTGTTGCAGATCATGGATCATGGGAAGCTGACCGACCATAACGGCAAGAAGATCGACTTCCGCAACGTCATCCTGATCATGACCACCAATGCAGGGGCGGCGGATATGGCGAAGGCCGGCATCGGCTTTGGCCGCGCCGTGCGCCAGGGCGAGGATGAGGATGCGATCAAGCGCATGTTCACCCCGGAATTCCGCAAC
>NZ_JABEVC010000092.1 GCF_013044125.1 Acidocella sp.
CAGGCGGAGGGGACCATGTGTTCAGGGCTCAGCACGATACTGGCCTTGTCAGCGAGGCCGAGGCGGCGCAGCCCAGCGTAGGCCAGAAGGGTCGCGTCAAACTCGCCGGTCTCGACCTTGGCCAGCCGGGTGCCGACATTGCCGCGCAGCAGGGAGAACTCAAGATCGGGCCGGGCGTGTTTGAGCTGCGCCTGGCGGCGCACCGAGGCGGAACCAACCCGCGCGCCATGAGGCAGGGCGGCGTAGGGGTCGGCGGCATCAACGGCGGCATGGCTGGATGGTAAAATCAGCACATCGCGCGCGTCCTCGCGCTTGAGGGTGCAGGCCAAGGTGACGCCTTCGGGCAGGGTGGTTTCCAGGTCTTTCAGGCTGTGAACCGCGAAATCGATCCGGCCTTCCTGGAGCGACTCATGAATTTCCTTGGCGAAGAGGCCCTTACCGCCGATCTCGGCGAGGGGGCGGTGCTGCACCGCGTCGCCGGTGGTGACGATGATATGTTCCTCGAACACCTCCATACCGCGCAGAACCGGGCAGAACTGGCGCAGCAGGGCCAGGAAGGTCGCGGTCTGGGCGCGAGCGAGCGGGGAGCCACGGGTGCCGGCTTTGAGGGGCAGGTCGCGGCGGTGCGGTTTCAGGGGGGGTGTTACGGTTTTCACGAGGGTGGTCTAGAGCGTGCGTCGAGGAAAGAAAAGTAGTGGCAATGAGTCAGATTGTATTGGGCATCGAGAGCTCCTGCGATGAAACCGCCGCCGCGGTGTTGGCGGCGGACGGGCGGATTCTCTCCGAGCTGGTGCTGAGCCAGATCGCCGACCATGCGCCCTGGGGCGGGGTGGTGCCGGAAATCGCCGCGCGGGCGCATCTGGCGGCGCTGCCGGAGCTGGTACGCGCGGCGCTGCGCGAGGCCGGGGTTGGCTATGCGCAGCTGGGCGCGATTGCCGCCACGGCGGGGCCGGGGCTGATCGGCGGGTTGCTGGTGGGCACCGGCTTTGCCAAGGGCGCGGCGATCGCGGCGGGCCTGCCCTATATCGCCATCAACCATCTGGAGGCGCATGCGCTCACCGCCCGGCTGCCGGGGTTGAGCGCCGCCCAGCCGCAATTTCCGTATCTGCTGCTGCTGCTCTCGGGCGGGCACAGCCAGTGCGTGGTGGTGGAGGGCGTAGGGCGCTACCGCAAGCTTGGCACCACGCTGGATGACGCGGTGGGCGAGGCATTCGACAAGACCGCGAAGCTGCTCGGCCTGCCCTACCCCGGCGGGCCGGCGCTGGAAGCGCTGGCGCGCGAGGGCGATGCGAGCGCCTACCCCCTGCCCCGCCCGCTGCTGCACCGGGCTGGGTGCGATTTCTCCTTCTCCGGGCTGAAGACAGCTGTGGCGCAGCTGGTGGCGGCGCAAGGCAGCGCCGCCCTGCCCCGCCCGCTTGCCGCCAGCATCGCCGCCAGTTTCCAGGCCGCGGTGACCGATATTCTGGCTGACCGGCTGGCCAATGCGTTCGTGCTCCGCCAGGATGTCTCGGCTGTGATCATCGCCGGGGGCGTGGCCGCGAACACAGCGATTCGCACACGGCTGGAGGCGCTTTGCGCCGCCCAGGGCAAAAACCTGATCGCGCCGCCGCTGCGCCTGTGCACCGATAATGCCGTGATGGTCGCCTGGGCCGGCGTTGAGCGCCTGCGTGCCGGGCTGACCGACCCGCTTACCGCGCCCTGCAAACCACGCTGGCCGCTGGAAGATTTGGCGCGAGACGGGGTGCGATGAACTACCGCCACGCCTTCCACGCCGGGAATTTCGCTGATTGCGTGAAACATGCGCTGTTGATCCAGCTTTTGCGCGCGATGCAGCGCAAGGATAAGCCGCTGCTGGTGCTCGACACCCATGCCGGAATCGGCCGCTACGACCTTACAGGCGGCCCGGCGGAGAAAACCGGCGAATGGCGCGAGGGGATCGGCCGGGTGCTGGCCGCGCACGACCCGGCGCTGGCGGAGTACACCACGCTGATCAGGCAGCTTGGCCTCTACCCCGGCTCCCCCGCCATCGCCGCCGCGCTGCTGCGTCCGGTGGACCGCCTGGTGGCCTGCGAACTGCACCCGGAGGATGCCGCCACGCTGCGGCGTAATTTCCGCAACGCGCCGGGCGTGGCAGTGCATGAGCGCGACGGCTTTGAGGCCCTGCGCGCATTTTTGCCGCCGCCGGAAAAACGCGGGCTGATCCTGATCGATCCGCCGTTCGAGCGCCCGGACGAATTCGCCACCCTGGCGAAGAACCTGCTGGCCGCCTACGCCAAATTCCGCACCGGGGTTTATGCCGTGTGGTATCCCATCAAGCACCGAGCGCCGGTGCGGGCGTTTTTCGAGACGCTGCAACTGGGCGGGGTGCGCGATGTCATCGCCACCGAACTGCTGCGCCGCCCGGCGCTGGACCCGGCGCGGCTCAATGGCTGCGGCGTGCTCGTCATCAACCCGCCCTATGGTTTTGCGCAGGCGGCGCTGCCGGTATTAGATGCCTTGAGGGTCATTCTGGGCGAACCAGGAAGCGCGGCGGGAATTGAGAGAATAACCGATGAGTGAACAAATTGCCATGATCGGCGCCGGGGCCTGGGGCACGGCGCTGGCGGTGCTGATGGCCCAGGCCGGCAAGAACGTTACGCTGTGGGCGCGCGATGCCGAGCGCGCGGATATCATGCGCGTGACCCGCCACAACATTCGCCTGCCTGGCGCGGTGCTGCCGGACAATCTGCGCATCACCGCGCAGGTTCCCGCCGCTGATATTTATGTGGTGGCGGTGCCGATGCAGCACCTGCGCGCGGCGCTGCCGAACCTGCCGGGCAACGCGCCGCTGGTGCTGTGCTGCAAGGGGCTGGAGAGCGCCAGCCTGCTGCTGGCGCCGGAGATCGTGACCGAGCGCCCCGCCGCCATGCTCAGCGGGCCGAATTTCGCGCATGAGGTCGCCGCCATGCTGCCCGCCGCCGCCGTGCTCGCCACGCCCGATGCCGGGTTGCGGGCAATGCTGATCGCCGCGCTGAAAACCGATACGCTGCGCCTGTACGGCAGCGCCGATGCGCTGGGGGCCGCACTTGGCGGGGCGGCGAAAAATGTCATCGCGATCGCCGCCGGCGTGGTGATGGGAGCAGGGCTTGGCGAAAACGCGCGCGCCGCGCTGATCACCCGGGGGCTTGCGGAGATCTCCCGGCTGGCCGCGGCGCTGGGCGGCAAGGCGGAAACCATCTCCGGCCTCTCGGGCCTGGGAGACCTGTTGCTCACCTGCACCGGGCCGGGCAGCCGCAATTTCTCGCTGGGGTTTTCGCTGGGCAAGGGCGAACGGCTGGCGGAAATTCTCAGCCGGCGGACGGCTGTGACAGAGGGGGTTACCACCGCGCCCGCGCTGCTCGCGCGCGCCGCCGCCGCCGGGGTGGACATGCCAATTACCGCCGCGGTGGCGAAGCTGCTGGCCGGGGGCGCGGGCATCGCCCAGACCATGGCCGAGCTGATGGGCCGGGCGCTGAAGGACGAATGATCAGGCGTTGCGGACCAGCAGCGCCAGGGCGGTGAGCAGCTGCGCGCCGTTGATCCATACAGATATGCGGTGCCCGCGCGCGAAACCGGCGGTGTCTCCCGCCAGACGCATCGCTTCAAGGTGTGGCATCCAGCCGAACAGCAGCCATACGGTTACTGCCATGAGGGCGAACAAGGCGCTGGCCGCGCCATATTGGCTGCGCAGCAAAAAACCGCCCGCCGCCAGCGCGGATGTGGCGATGATATACGCATAATAAAACGGGAAAGCGGCGCGGATGAAATTCCCCGCCGCTTCCGCCGGTAGTTTGGTGAACACGAGCGGCGCCATGACAGCGCCGAAAAACAACATCCCGCCGGTCAGGGCCGCCAAGCCCAGCGCCACCAGGATGTTGCCGGTGGTTGGCATTAGTAGCGGTAAAGCTCGTGCTTGAACGGCCCCTGCTGCGACAGGCCAAGATAATCGGCCTGCTTCGTGGTCAGCTGCGTCAGCTTGGCGCCGACTTTGGCGAGATGGAGCGCCGCGACCTTTTCATCCAGATGGCGCGGCAGCACATACACCTTGTTCTCGTACTTGCCGGCCGGGGCTGTCCACAGCTCGATCTGCGCAAGCACCTGGTTGGTGAAGCTGGCCGACATCACGAAGCTCGGGTGCCCGGTCGCGTTGCCCAGGTTCACCAGCCTGCCCTCGGAGAGCACGATCAGGCGCTTGCCGTCAGGGAACTCAATCTCATCCACCTGCGGCTTCACATTGTCCCACTTCAGGTTCCGCAGCGACTCAATCTGGATTTCGCTGTCGAAATGCCCGATGTTGCAGACGATGGCGCGGTGCTTCATGGCGCGCATGTGCTCGATGGTGATGACATCGACATTGCCGGTGGCGGTGACGAAAATATCGCCGCGCGGGGCGGCATCGTCCATGGTGACAACCTCATAGCCTTCCATCGCAGCCTGAAGGGCGCAGATCGGGTCGATCTCGGTGACCAGCACGCGGCAGCCGGCATTGCGCAAGCTGGCGGCGGAGCCCTTACCGACATCGCCAAAGCCGGCGACCACGGCGACCTTGCCGGACATCATCACATCCGTGCCGCGGCGGATGCCATCCACCAAGCTCTCACGGCAGCCGTAGAGATTGTCAAACTTCGACTTGGTGACGGAATCGTTCACGTTGATGGCCGGAACCAGCAGCTCGCCCGCGCGGGCCATTTCCCACAGGCGGTGCACGCCGGTGGTGGTCTCCTCGGAGATGCCCTTCACATGGTTCAGCATGTCCGGGTATTTGTCGTGCATCAGCTTGGTGACATCGCCGCCGTCATCGAGGATCATGTTTGGCACCCAGCCGTCCGGCCCGGTCACCGTCTGCTCGATGCACCACCAGAATTCTTCCTCGCTCATGCCCTTCCAGGCGAACACCGGCACGCCGGTCGCGGCGATGGCGGCGGCGGCCTGGTCCTGGGTGGAGAAGATGTTGCAGGAGGACCAGCGCACCGAGGCGCCCAGCGCGGTCAGCGTCTCGATCAGCACGGCGGTCTGGATGGTCATGTGCAGGCAGCCGACGATGCGGGCACCTTTCAGGATCTGGTCCTTACCAAACTCGGCGCGCAACGCCATCAACCCGGGCATTTCGTCCTGCGCCATCTCGATCTCCTTGCGGCCCCAGGCTGCCAGGGAGATGTCCTTAACCTTGTAGTCAGCCGCCACGTTCACATCCGGCATCAGTTCATTCCTTCGATACAAAATTCCTGCGCTCCCTTATTCTGTTGGCCGCGCGCTGCCAACTGCCGCCCGCATTATGTGCGCCGCGTATTGTACATTGCGGGGGGCGACCATAACTACAAGCCCTTACAATACTGGAGATGTCTAAATGCTTACCTGCACCGGCTTTGCCGCCGCCAGCCCGACCACGCCGCTTGCGCCCATCACCTTCAACCGGCGCGACGTGGGCGCCGATGATGTCCAGATCGAGATTCTCTATTGCGGGGTCTGCCATTCAGACCTGCATTTCGCCCGCGACGAATGGCACTTCACCGTATACCCCGCCGTGCCGGGGCATGAGATCATCGGCCGCGTGACCAGCGTTGGCGCGGGTGTGAGCAAGTACAAGGTGGGCGAATATGTCGGCGTTGGCTGCATGGTGGATTCCTGCCGCACCTGCCCCTCCTGCGTTGAAGGGCTGGAGCAGTATTGCGACAAGGGCAACGTCGGCACCTACGGCGGCACCGAGCCTGTGATCGGCGGGCCGACGTTCGGCGGCTATTCCAGCAGCATCGTGGTGGATCAGTCCTTTGTGCTGCGCATCCCCGAAGGGATGGACCTGGCCAGCACCGCGCCGCTGCTCTGCGCGGGCATCACGCTGTATTCGCCGCTGAAGCACTGGGGCGCCGGGCCTGGCAAGAAGGTCGGCATCATCGGGCTGGGCGGCCTCGGCCACATGGGGGTGAAGCTCTCGCACGCCATGGGCGCGCAGACGGTGCTGTTCACCACCTCGCCCGGCAAGGTCGAGGATGGCAAGAAGCTGGGCGCCGAGCAGGTGGTAATCTCGAAGGATGCCGCGCAGATGGCCGCGCATACGGAGAGCTTCGACCTGATCATCGATACGGTTTCCGCCTCGCATGACCTGACACCCTATTTCAACCTGCTCAAGCGCGAAGGCACCATGGTGCAGGTGGGCGCGCCGGAGCACCCGCTCCCGATCGCGGTGTTTCCGCTCATCATGAAACGGCGCAATTTTGCCGGTTCGATGATCGGCGGGATCGCGGAAACCCAGGAGATGCTTGATTTCTGCGCGGCGCGCAACATTACCGCCGATGTCGAGATCATCCCGATCCAGAAAATTAACGAAGCCTATGAGCGCATGTTGAAAAGCGACGTGAAGTACCGGTTCTCGATCGACATGGCCTCGCTCACGGCGTGAGCGCGGCGCGTTAAACATTGCTGCCGGGCGCCGTGGAGATTGCCACGGCGCCGCTGGCGGCGCAAAACCTGCTCCCATGGACCAGCCCCGTTACGCCGACGCCACGCGCGCCACGCGCCACATGTTCATTCGCGACCTGATGCTCAACGCCTCCATCGGCGTGCATCCGCACGAACATAACGGCCGGCAGCGGGTGCGTATCAATATCGACCTTGCCGTTGCCGACGAAGGCGCCGCCAACCTCTCGCGCGCCGCCGTTGGGCAGGATGAGCTTGGCCGTGTCGTGGATTATGAGACAATTGTGAACAATGTGCGCGCCATGGCGACCGCCGGCCATGTGCAGTTGGTGGAGACGCTGGCCGAACGGTTGTGCGAGGTTTGCCTTCGCGACGAGCGGGTTCGCACCGCCAGGGTGCGCGTGGAAAAGCTGGATGTCTTCAAGGATGCGGCTTCGGCCGGTGTGGAGATCGAGCGGCGGAACGTTTAGTTGTCCACTTCCCAAAACTTGCGTTGAGTCAAGGGGTTCCGGGCCGCAACTGTTTCATGCGTGTTACATGACATTCGTATTTTTTGCTGCAAAATCATAATGTTAAATATTTTCCCGTCGAAATTATGGCGTTTTGCACGGTTTGATCATCTGCCCGCCGGGGCCTCGCGCGTTACACAGTTTCCACAGAGTTATCCACAAGGTTATCATGACAAACGGGGATAAGGCCGATATTCCCACAGGCGTCGAAATTATCCTGACGGCGCTGGAGACCATGCCGGGCAACCCTGGCGTGTACCGGATGCTGGATGCCAAGGGCGACGCGCTTTATGTCGGCAAGGCGCGCAACCTGAAAAAACGCGTCGTCTCCTACACCCAGCTCGCCCGCCTGCCTGAGCGTCTGCGCCGCATGGTGGCCGCGACCGCCGCGATGGAGATTCTCACCACCCATACCGAGGCCGAGGCGCTGCTGCTGGAGGCCAATCTCATCAAGCGCCTGCAGCCGCGCTACAATATTCTGCTGCGCGACGATAAATCCTACCCCTGGCTGATGCTGAGCGAGGACCACCCGTTTCCGCAGATCGCCAAGCATCGCGGCGCACAGGTGCGCCGGGGGAGCTATTGGGGGCCGTTTGCCTCGGTTTGGTCGGTCAACCAGACTGTGCAGGCGCTGCAGCGCATCTTTTTGCTGCGGACCTGCGCCGACACCGTGTTCGCCAACCGCACCCGGCCCTGCCTGCTGTTCCAGATAAAGCGCTGCTGCGCGCCCTGCGTGGGCCGGGTGAACGAGGCGGAGTACAAAACCCTGGTGGACCAGGCCAAGGCGTTTCTCTCGGGAAAGTCAGGCGCGGTGCGCCAGGAGCTGGCCGCCGCCATGGAGGAGGCCGCCGGGCATCTGGAGTTTGAGCGCGCCGCCGCCATCCGCGACCGTATCCGCGGGCTTTCGCATATCCAGGGCACCGATGTCATCAACCCCGCCAGCCTGACGGATGCCGATGTGGTCGCCCTGCACCAGGAGGCGGGGCAGAGCTGCATCCAGGTGTTCTTCATCCGTGGCGGGCGCAACAACGGCAACCGCAGCTTCTTCCCCTCGCAGGCCAGGGACGCCGAACCCGGCGCGGTGCTCAGCGCCTTTATCGCGCAGTTCTATGACGACAAGCCCGCCCCGCAACTCATCCTGCTCAGCCATGAGGCCGAGGAGCCGGAGTTGCTGGCTGAGGCGCTCTCGCTGAAGGCCGGGCGGAAAATTACCCTGCTGGTGCCCCAGCGCGGTGAAAAACACGACGTGGTGCAACACGCCCAGACCAACGCGCGCGAGGCGCTGGAACGCAAGCTCGCCGAGACCGCCGGCCAGGGCAAATTGCTCGCCGCCGCGGCGGAGCTGTTTGGCCTGCCCGAGCCGCCAAAACGCATCGAGACCTATGACAACTCGCATATCATGGGCACCAATGCTTACGGTGTCATGGTCGTGGCCGGGCCGGAGGGGTTCAACAAATCCGCCTATCGCAAGTTCGCCATCAAATCCGCCATCACCCCCGGCGACGATTTTGGCATGATGCGCGAGGTGATGCGCCGGCGCTTCTCGCGCACCCTGGCCGAAGACCCCGGCCGCGAGAGCGAGAACTGGCCGGACCTGGTGTTGATTGACGGCGGCGCCGGGCAACTCTCGGCGGCCAGCGCGATCATGGAGGAACTCGGCCTCTCCGATATTCCCCTGGTGGGCATCGCCAAGGGGCCGGACCGCGACGCCGGGCGGGAATGGTTCTTCATGGCCGGGCGCGAGCCCTTCCAACTGCCGCCGCGCGATGCGGTGCTCTACTTCCTGCAACGCCTGCGCGACGAGGCGCACCGCTTCGCCATCAGTACCCATCGCAACGCGCGCAGCAAGAAAATCACCACCTCGGAGCTGGATGATGTGCCCGGCGTGGGGGCCGCGCGCAAAAAAGCGCTGCTGATGCATTTCGGCGCGGCGCGCGATGTGCGCGGCGCCGGGCTGAAGGACCTGGAGGCCGTCCCCGGTATCAACCGCGCCACCGCGCGCGCGGTATATGCTTATTTCCACCCCGGCGTGCGCATGGAGGAAACCTAGCGCGGCTACTGTGGAACTAAATCTCACAATTACAATGGACCTGTTTCGTTACTTGTGCGATGAACCGGGCAAGACCGGATTCATTCATCAAACCGGGCGCCGCCGCCCAAGGTATTTCATTGCAGACTGTTACTGGTGTGCCGCCGCAGGCACAGACTGACCCCACATGCACGGACGAGCCGCGCCGCATCCGCCCCCCCAGCGCCTGGGGCTTGCTGCATGAGCAGCTTGCCGCGCAGATCGCCCGGAAAGATGTCCGCAAGGCCTTCCGGCTGGGCTGGCGGTTCGCGCGCTCGCCCATCGCGACGCTGCGCTGGCTGGATGAGCTGGAACGCATCCGCACGATCTGCGGCCTGGAGAAGATCCCCTATGACGTGGTTCGCAAAAGCGGGCAGCGCTATCTGCACCATTCCCTGCCGCAGGCGGCCAAACACAATCTGCTCACCACGCATTATGACCATCTGCTGGCAACCCTCGGCACAGCTTTTGTCGCCGGCGTATTGCGCGAGCAACCATGCGTTCTGGTGGAGCTGAAGGGCAAGCAGGATGCGCTGTACCGCATTTCGCTGTCGCTCAATTTCCTGAACTTTCGCGAGGGTGAGTTGAGCGTCGACCTGTTCCGGGTGGAGGGAAATGTGCGCGTGGCCAGCCTCTCCCTGGTGGCGGGCGCGATGAAGCCGGGGGCGCCGCCCAGCCTGTGGATCGGGGGTTTGCAGGGGGCTAGCCGCGCGGACAGCAAGGCTGTCACCGTGCTGGCGACCAAGGAGCTGTTCGGCTTGCGGCCGAAGGATGCGGTGGTCCATGCCGCCTATGCGCTGGCTGAGCGGCTTGGCACCGCCGACCTCATGGCGATTTCCAACGCCGGGCATTTCCGCCATGGCCTATGGCAGAAAAAAACCGGCTGGTACGCCGATTACGACTCCTTTTGGGAAGAACTGGGCGGCGTGCGGGTGGCGGGGGATTTCTTCCTCCTGCCCAAAATCCGCCCGCGCCGCTCAATCGAGGAGGTTGCGCCGCCTAAGCGCAGCGCCTGGCGCGCCCGTTACGCGCTGGTGGACCAGATCAACGCCGGAATTCAGCGTCTGGCGCGCTAAAACCCTCGCCAGCCCGGCGCCGGTGCTGGCAAAAAGCCGGCGCCACCCCCATGTGCCTCATAACGCTGCTTTATAAAGCGGAGGGGAACATGTCAGGCTATGCGACCCATGAGGTAACCAACCAGCCCGGCGAGTTGGTCAACTTTAACGCCTACACCACCGATGCCGCGCTGCGCGCCGCCATTGAGGTTTTTGGCGCCGGGTGGGCGGAGGACAGGCTGCATGCCTGCGGCGCGCGGGTGGGCTCCGCGCAGGTGCAGGATCTGGCCCGTATCGCCAACCGCTGCGTGCCAGAGCTGCACACACATGACCGCTTTGGCCACCGCATTGATATGGTTGAATTTTCTCCCGCGTGGCATGAGTTGATGGGGATGATCCGCGCGGATGGCGTGCACGCGCTGGGCTGGACCGCCGCGCGCCCCGGCGGGCATGTGGCGCGGGCGGGGCTTTCATATTTATGGGCGCAAGGGGAAGCCGGGGTTGGCTGCCCCGCGGTGATGACTTTCGCCGCCATCGCGGCGCTGCGCCACCAGCCGGAGGCGCTGGCGAAATACCAGGATAAAATTCTCTCCCCCGGATACGACCCGCGCCCCTTGCCGTCGGAGCAAAAAACCGCGCTCGGCGTGGCGATGGCGCTGACGGAAAAACAGGGCGGCTCGGATTTGCGGCAGACGCAGAGCGTTGCGGTTGCGGCGGGTGACGGCACCTGGCGGCTGACCGGGCATAAATGGTTTTTCTCGGTTCCCACCAGCGATCTTTTTCTCACGCTGGCGCGCGCGCCGGGGGGAGTCTCCTGCTTTCTGGCGCAAGGCTGGCGCGATGACGCCAGCCGCAATTTTCTGTTGCTGCAACGGCTGAAGGATAAATGCGGCAATCGCTCCAACGCCTCGGCGGAGGTGGAGTTCCGCGGGCTGGAGGCGGTGATGCTGGGCGAGGAGGGGCATGGCATCAGGCTTGTGCTGGAGATGGCGCATCTCACCCGCCTTGAATGCGCGCTAGGTTCGGCGGCGCTGATGCGCCAGACGGTGGCGCTGGCGATCCACCACGCCACGCATCGCCGCGCCTTCGGGCACAGGCTGGTCAACCAGCCGCTGATGGCCAATGTGCTGGCGGATCTGGCGCTGGAATCCGAGGCCGCGATGTGGCTGGCGATGCGCGCCGCCGCCGCGCTGGACGCCGCCCCGCGCGATGCTACCGAGCGGGTGCTGAACCGCGTGCTGGCACCGCTGGCGAAATATTTTGTCTGCAAGCGGGCGCCGGTGGTCGCGGCGGAGGCCATGGAGTGCCATGGGGGTAATGGGTATGTCGAGGAGGATGTGCTGGCGCGGCTGTACCGCGATGCGCCGGTGAACGGGCTGTGGGAAGGCTCGGGCAATGTCATCTGCCTGGACGTGCTGCGCGCCCTCGCCCGCGAGCCGGAGGCGGCGGGGCTGCTGCGCGCGGAGATCGCCCTGGCCGCTGGCCGGCACCCCGCGCTGGATGCCTGGTTACGGACTGCCGCACCGGAACCGCAAGAACGCAACGCCAGGCGGCTGGCGGAACACCTCGCCCTTGGCCTTGCCGCCAGCCTGCTGCTGCGCCACGCGCCGCCCGGGATCGCCGCCGCGTTCTGCGCCGCGCGCCTGAACGGCGCGGCAGGGATGACATTTGGCACGCTGCCGGAGGGGGTGGACCCGCGCGCGATCATCCGCCGCGCCGCCGCCGCGGAGCCTTATTAATCCGGGAGCCGGGGGCGGCGTTGTGTCTAACCGGGGAGCGGCATAAGCTGACGGGGAATATCCGGGCGGCGCCGCGCGGCGGCGGGGCAGCCGTTAGCTTTTTGCAAACAGCCAGTCTTTCAGAAGCCAGTCTTTCAAGGGAGCCAAAAGATGTTCAAGAGCGTTAATCCGGCGAACGGCCAGGAAATTGCAACCTACGCGGAACTCTCCAGCGCCGAGGTGGAGGATAAACTCCGCAAGGCGGCGGCGGCTTATCAGCATTGGCGGGAAAGCCCGGTCAGCGCGCGCGCGGATTTGCTTAGAAAAATCGCCGCACAGTATGAGGTGAACAAGGACCGGCTGGCCCGCATGGCAACGATGGAAATGGGTAAAACCTATGCCTCGGCCGTTGGCGAGGTCGAGAAATGCATCGCGGCGTTCCATCATTACGCCGAGCATGGCCCGGCCATGCTGGTGCCGCTGCGCCATGCGCTGAGCACCGGCGGGAGCGCGGAGCTGCACTGGCTGCCGCAGGGGCCGGTGCTGGCGGTTATGCCTTGGAATTTTCCGTACTGGCAGGTGGTGCGGTTCATCGCGCCCACCATTCTCGCGGGCAACGTTGGGTTATTGAAACATGCCAGCAATGTGCAGGGCGTGGCGGGGCTGCTGGAGGAAATGGTGGTGGCGGCCGGGGCGCCGGTTGGGTTGTTTCAGAATCTGGCTATAAAATCCGGGGCGGTCGCGGATATCATCGCGGATGACCGGATTGTCGCGGTGACGCTGACGGGCAGCGAGGGAGCAGGCATGGCGGTGGCCGGGGAGGCTGGGCGGCAGCTGAAAAAGGCCGTGCTGGAGCTTGGCGGATCGGACCCGTTCATCGTGATGCCCTCGGCTGATTTGGATACGGCCGTGCGCATGGCGGTGAAGGCGCGGATTCAGAACGCCGGGCAGTCTTGCATCTGCGGCAAGCGGATGATCGTGCATGCGGATATCTACGAGGCGTTTCTTGCGAAGTTCTCAACCGCGATGAAGGCTGTGAAAGCGGGCGACCCGATGGACCCGGCAACTGATATGGGGCCGCTCTCCAGCTTCGAGCAGCGCGACACGGTGCTGCAGCAGCTTGTGGAGGCCAAAAACCAGGGGGCCAAGCTATTGTTCGGCGGCGAGGCGCTGCCGGGGCCGGGGGCTTATATGTCGGCTGGGATTCTCACCGAGGTGCCGCTGGACAGCCCGCTGATGCATGAGGAGATTTTCGGGCCGATTGCGATGTTGTTCCGCGCGGCGGATATCGATGAGGCGATCCGCATCGCCAATAATATTCCCTTCGGCCTGGGGTCTTCAGTTTGGACCAGCGACGCGCAGGAGCAGCAGCATTTCATCCGCGATATTGAGGCGGGGATGACCGCGATCAACCAGATGCTCGCCTCCTCGCCGGAAGCGCCGTTCGGTGGGATCAAACGCTCAGGCCATGGCCGCGAGTTGGGGACACATGGGCTGCATGAGTTCATGAACCTGAAGACGGTGCTGCGCGCGGCGGATTAGCGCGATCGTTTGAGGCTCGCTCAGGTGAGCGAGCCGAAAGCGTGAATCGCCCTCAGAAACAATGGCCAGAGCCTGATCTCACTTAAACCAATCAGGCTCTGGCGTGCCGCGCACAGGTGGCGGCGGCTGTTACGCCGCCAGGCCGCGGCTCATGAGCCGCGAGAGCAACTGCCCCGGATGCGCCGGGTTTTCCGGCGTGCTGGACGCCAGGCGCCACTGCGCGGCGGGGTGCTCGGGCGAGGTGCTCAAGGTGGAGAAGCCGCAACGCAGCAAGGCGGCGAACTGGTCCGGGATGACATGGCCGACGGCGCGGATTTCGCCCTTGAAGCCGTATTTAAGCCGCAGGTTGCGCGCCAGGGTGAAGCCCCGGCCGTCACGGAATTTGGGAAATTCGATGGCGATGAGGGCGAAGCTGCCCAGGCGGGGGGCGATGGTCTCCAGCGCCGCGCCAGGGGGGATTTGCACACCGAGCGGGGCGGGCAGCGGCGAGCCGGCCGGGGGCAGCTCCGCCAGGGGGATGATGGTGTAGGGTGCGGGGGCGGCGCCGGGCGCGGCGGCGCTCCAGCTGTCCGCAACTTCCTGGCCCTGTGCGTTAATGATTGCCATAAGCTGCCTCCTTGAACGGCGCCAGGCCAAGCCGGCGGTAGGTGTCGATGAATGTTTCGCCCTCGGTGCGGTGCGCGATATAGGCGTTGACGATTTTCTCCACCGTCTCGGGCACCTGCTCGGTGGGCACGGCCGGGCCGATGATGGTGCCGATGGCGGCTTTTTCATCCGAGGCGCCGCCCAGGGTGATCTGGTAGACTTCCGTGCCGCTTTTATCGACGCCGAGCAGGCCGATATGGCCGACATGGTGATGCCCGCAGGCATTGATGCAGCCTGAGATGTTGAGATCCAGCGGGCCGATGTCCTGCTGGCGCTGCGGATCGGCGAAACGCTCGGCGATGCGCTGCGCGACCGGGATGGAGCGGGCCGTGGCCAGGGCGCAATAATCCATGCCGGGGCAGGCGATGATGTCCGTCACCAGGCCGATGTTGCCCGCAGCGAGGCCGAGGGTGACAAGCTCAGACCAGAATTCATGAAGCTCGGCCTTGCGGATATGCGGGACGGCCATATTCTGCTGATGCGTGACGCGCAGCTCGCCGAAGGAAAAGCGATCCGCGAGATCGGCGATTTTGTCCATCTCGCCGGCCTTGACGTCACCAGGGATGCTGCCGGGGGTTTTCAGCGAAATGACCGCCGAGATGTAACCGGGCCGGCGATGCGGATGGGTGTTGGTGCGCACCCAGGCCCGGAAGGCGCGGTCGCGCTTCAGCGCCTCGGTGAAGGCCGCAGGTTCTGCCTCCAGGGTTTCAAACGGCGGGGGGATGAACCGGGCGCCGACAGCGGCCACCACATCGTCCGCGAGCACGCAATAATCAGCGGGCATGGCGGCGAATTCGTCCTCGACCATCTGGATGAAGTGTTCGGGCTTCATCTCCCGGATGAGGATTTTGATGCGCGCCTTGTGGATGTTGTCGCGCCGGCCCAGCGCATTGTAGACGCGCAGGATGGCCTCAACATAACGCAGCAGGTCGTGCACCTGCAGCTCGTCGCGCAGCTTGACCGCGATGACCGGAATGCGGCCGAGGCCGCCGCCGGCGAAGATCTGGAACACCGGCTCACCTTGCGCGTTGCGCCGCGCCATGATGCCGATGTCATGCACGCGCACGGCCGCGCGGTCCTGCGGGGAGCCGGTGATGGCGATTTTGAACTTGCGCGGGAGATAGGTGAACTCGGGATGGTCAGTCGACCACTGGCGCAGGATTTCGGCGTAGACGCGCGGGTCAACGATTTCATCCGCGGCGGCGGCGGCGAATTCATCCGTCGTGACGTTGCGCACGCAGTTGCCGCTGGTCTGGATGGCGTGGATGTCAGCCTCGGCCAGCAAGGCCAGGACCGCCGGGGCATCCTCCAGGCGCATCCAGTTGAACTGGATGTTCTGGCGGGTGGTGAAATGGCCGTAGCCGCGATCATAATGGCGGGCGACATAGGCGAGCTGGCGCAGCTGCGAGGCGCTGAGGATGCCATAAGGCAGGGCCACGCGCAGCATGTAGGCGTGGAGCTGGAGGTAGAGGCCGTTCATCAGGCGCAGCGGCTTGAACTCATCCTCGCTCAGCTCGCCGGCAAGGCGGCGGGCAACCTGCGCGCCGAAGCTTGCGGCACGGTCACGCAGGAACTGGCGGTCGTAATCGTCGTAGCGGTAAATCCCGGCGAAGGGGGACGTTGAGGTGGCCGAGGGCAGCGGCGGCAGGGCGCCACCGCGCGCGCCCCAGGTGCTGACGGGGAGGTCCGGGCGGACGGAGGGGCCTTCGGCGCGAATTGCCTCGCGCTGGGTGGCGGGGAGCGGGGTGCCATCCGACTCAAGGGTGACGGGAACCTCGTGGACATCCACCACCACCTGCGGCTGCAGGGCGGCCTCTTGCAGGCCGATCGCCAGGGCATCGGCATCGAGGGGACCGGCGGCTTGCACCTGCTCGGCCCACTCGCCGCTGGCCGTGCGCCAGACGGTGGCGCCATCACGCAGACGATTGGCGGAAATGATACTTAACGGCATACTCAATCCACTCGCTTCCCTGAACTCGGACCATCGCGCCACCAGGGCGCTGAGCTGAAATAGGGTATGGGCGAGGAGATTGAAACCCGCCCGGCCGGGCGGGCGGAGGGCGGTTCCGGCGCGCAGCCCCCCTGATGAAACAAGGCTGAAAAGAATGAACCGATGTTCTCTCTCTCCCGGGGGAGTTGGAAGAAATTTGCTCCCAACATCGGGGAGCGGGGTGCAAAACTCTTCCAACCACGGCGGGGCGCGGGGCGCGGGGATTCAGGCCCGGGG
>NZ_JABEVC010000093.1 GCF_013044125.1 Acidocella sp.
CCGATGCCCAGTTTGAAAACCCTGCGCAATCGCATCAACAGTGTGAAATCGACGCAAAAAATCACCAGCGCCATGAAGATGGTCGCCGCGGCGAAACTGCGCCGCGCGCAGGCGCAGGCGGAGGCTTCGCGCCCCTATGCCAAGCGCATGGGCGAGATGATGAGCGCCCTGGCCGCCGCCGAGGCCGCCAACCCCAACGCCCCGGCCCTGCTGGTCGGTAACGGGCGGGATAAAACCCACCTGCTGCTGGCCGTCACCGCGGACCGCGGCCTGGCCGGCGCCTTCAACGGCAATATCTCCAAGCACGTCCGCCTCCAGGTTCAGGCGCTGGAAGCCCAGGGCAAGACCGTGAAAATCTTCACGCTCGGCCGCAAGGGCAACGATTCGCTGCGTCGCGACCTTGAGAGCAAAATCGCCGGCACCAAGAACTTCGTCGGCAAAAAAACCATCGACTTCGCCGATGCCGAAGCCATCGCGCAGACCATCATCGGCCTGTTCCGTGACGAAGCCTTCGATGTCTGCACCCTGGTGTTCAACCGCTTCCATTCGGTGATGACCCAGACCGTGACCGAAACCCCGCTGATCCCGGCCGCCGCCCCCACCGCGAACGACAACGCCGCCCCGGAGCAGAACTACGAGGTGGAACCCGACGACGGCACCCTTCTGGAGCGGCTGCTGCCGCGCAATCTCGCGGTCCAAATCTACGCGGCGCTGCTCGAAAACAGCGCCGGTTTCTACGCCAGCCAGATGACGGCCATGGACAGCGCCACCCGCAACGCGGGCGACATGATCAAAAAACTGTCCCTGACCTACAACCGCGCCCGGCAGGCGAACATCACCAAAGAACTCATCGAGATCATCTCCGGCGCTGAAGCCGTTTAAGGTAGAGAGAAAATGGCAAGCAATAACACTGGTCGCGTCACGCAAATCCTGGGCGCCGTCGTCGACGTGCAGTTCGAAGGCGAGCTGCCCTTCATCCAGAACGCGCTGGAAACCA
Organism: Acidocella sp.; assembly: GCF_013044125.1. Taxonomy (GTDB): domain Bacteria; phylum Pseudomonadota; class Alphaproteobacteria; order Acetobacterales; family Acetobacteraceae; genus Acidocella. The sequence continues at coordinate 998 of NZ_JABEVC010000093.1, forward strand.
AAATCGGGGACCGCACTTTGGTGCTGGAAGTCGCGCAGGAAATCGGCGAGCGCACCGTACGCTGCATCGCCATGGACACGACCGACGGCATGGTCCGCGGCGCGGAAGTCTCCGACACCGGCGCCGCCATCTCCGTCCCCGTCGGCCCCGGCACGCTGGGCCGCATCCTCAACGTCATCGGCGAGCCGATCGACGAGCGCGGCCCGATCGTGGCAACCGCCCGCATGCCAATCCACCGCGACGCCCCGGCCTTCGAGGAACAATCCGCCTCGGCTGAAATCCTCGTCACCGGCATCAAGGTGGTCGACCTGCTGGCCCCCTACCAGAAGGGCGGCAAGACCGGCCTGTTCGGTGGTGCTGGCGTCGGCAAAACGGTGCTCATCCAGGAGCTCATCAACAACATCGCCAAGGGCCACGGCGGCGTGTCCGTGTTCGCGGGCGTGGGTGAGCGCACCCGTGAAGGTAACGACCTTTACCATGAAATGATCGACGCCGGCGTTATCAAGCTGGGCGAGAACGACACCGAAGGCTCCAAAGTGGCCCTGGTGTACGGCCAGATGAACGAGCCGCCGGGTGCGCGCGCCCGCGTCGCGCTCTCGGGCGTGACCATGGCCGAATACTTCCGCGACGTCGAAGGCCAGGACGTGCTGTTCTTCGTGGACAACATCTTCCGCTTCACCCAGGCCGGCGCCGAAATGTCCGCGCTGCTGGGCCGCATCCCCTCCGCCGTGGGCTACCAGCCCACCCTCGCGACCGACATGGGCGCCCTGCAGGAACGCATCACTTCCACGAAGAAGGGCTCCATCACCTCGGTGCAGGCCATCTACGTCCCCGCTGACGATTTGACCGACCCGGCGCCCGCCACCTCCTTCGCCCATCTGGACGCCACCACAGTGCTCAACCGCGCGATCTCCGAGAAAGGCATCTACCCGGCGGTTGACCCGCTGGACTCCACCTCCCGCTCGCTCGACCCCCGCATCGTGGGCGAGGAGCACTACCAGGTCGCCCGCGATGTGCAGCGCATCCTGCAGACCTACAAATCCCTGCAGGACATCATCGCGATCCTGGGCATGGATGAACTCTCCGAGGACGACAAGCTGGTTGTCGCGCGCGCCCGCAAAATCGAGCGCTTCCTCTCGCAGCCCTTCCATGTCGCGGAGGTCTTCACCGGCTCCCCTGGCGTGTTCGTGAAGGTCGAAGACACCATCCGCAGCTTCAAGGCCATCGTCGCCGGCGAATACGACCACCTCCCCGAGGCAGCCTTCTACATGGTCGGCACCATCGAGGACGCGGTCGCCAAGGCCGAAGCCATGGCCGCGAAGGCTTGAAAATGCCACTCGTCCTGGAAATCATCAGCCCGGAGAAGCTCCTGCTGTCGCGGGATGTCGACATGGTCGTCATCACCGGCACCGAGCGTGACATCGGCGTGCTGCCGGGCCACGCCAAGCTCATCACGGGCTTGCGCGGCGGGCTGGTGGATATCTACGAGAACAACACCATCACCGACCGTTTTTTCGTCCCCGGCGGCTTCGCCGAAGTCACGGAAAGCTATTGCGCCGTGCTGGCCGACGGGATCATCCGCCAGTCAGACCTCGACCCCGCCAAGGCCGCCGAAGCTCTCACCGCCGCCCAGGCCGCGTATGACGCGACAGACATGAACAACGCGGAAGCCTACCGCCTCGCCACTGACCGGCTGATCTCAGCCCAGGCGATGGTGGATAGTATCTCGCCCTCGCGGGGCGAAAAAGTTTAAGCCGCACCAGCATTCCAGCCGAAAACACGGCCTGGCGCCAAACGCCGGGCCGTTTTTTTATACGCGCCTCACGCCCGCGGATGCGCCTTGCGCCAAACCTCCATCAACTGCGCGGTATCCACATCCGTATAGCGCTGCGTCGTCGAGAGGCTCGCATGCCCCAGCAGCTCCTGGATCGAGCGCAAATCCGCCCCGCCCGCCAGCAGGTGGGTGGCAAAAGAGTGCCGCAGCGCATGCGGCGTCGCATGTTCGGGCAATCCGTTTGCCCGCCGGAAGTCGCGCAGCGTTTTCTGCACCACCCCGGCATTCAGCCGCCCGCCGCGCACCCCCACAAACAGCGGCTCACCCCGCCCTGGATTCGGGTGCAGCTTCAAATACACCGCCACCGCCGCGCGCACCGCGGGCAGCAGGGGCACAATCCGCTGCTTATTCCCCTTGCCGGTCACCCGCAGCGCATCATCCGCCGGGGGCAACTCCCCCACATTGAGCACCAGCGCCTCATTGATGCGCAGCCCCGCGCCGTAGAGCAGCATCATCAGCGCCATATCGCGCGCCTGCACCATCGCGCTATCGCTCGCCTCGCCGATGTCCTGCGCCACCGCCTTGGCGTCATCCGGGCTCAGCGCCTTTGGCAAGGGGCGTTTCGGGCGCGGGCGCGAGATCAGCGCGAGCGCCGCGCCGTCCACCCCGTGCCGCTGCTTCAAAAACCTGAAAAATGTCCTAATCGCGGAGAGTTTACGCGCCCGCGTCGCATTGCCCGCCCCCGCCGCGGCGCCGGCGGCGATCCAGGCCCTGAAATCCGCCGCGCGCAAGCTTCGCAGCATGTCCACATCAGCCACGCCCCCCACATGGGTGGCACAGAATTCCAGAAAGGCGAGCACATCCCGCCCATACGTCTCCAGGGTCTTTCCGGCGGCCCGGCGTTCCGCGCCGAGCCAGCTCAAAAATTCCCCGGATAAGCCTTCAGGCAATGCTCTGCCCGGTCTTCGCCCAATCGGCCATGAACCCGGCCAGCCCCTTGTCGGTCAGCGGATGGGCGTAAAGCTGCTTAATCACGCTGGGCGGAATCGTCGCCACATCGGCGCCCATTTTCGCCGCCTCGATCAGATGGATCGGGTTACGGATGGACGCGACCAGAACCTCGGTCTTGATATTCGGGTAATTGGCGTAAATCTGCACAATATCGGCGATCAGATCCATGCCGTTCTGGCCGATGTCATCCAGCCGGCCAACAAACGGCGAGATGAACGCCGCCCCCGCCTTGGCCGCCAGCAGCGCCTGCGCGGCCGAGAAGCACAGGGTCACGTTCACCATCACGCCTTCCTGGCTGAGCGTATGGCACGCACGCAGCCCGTCCTGGGTCAACGGCACCTTAATCGTCACATTCGGGGCGATCTTGCGCAGCACCGCCGCCTCTTTCAGCATCTGCGTGTATTCGGTGGCGGCCACCTCGGCGCTCACCGGGCCGGAAACAACCGCGCAAATCTCCGCAATCACCTCCAGTATGTTGCGGCCGGATTTGGCGATGAGCGACGGATTCGTCGTCACGCCATCAAGCAGGCCGGTGGCGGCCAGTTCACGGATTTCGGAGATCTCAGCGGTATCGACGAAGAATTTCATGGGTCACTTTCCGGTATGTGGAGTCTGGTGCAAAGCATATAGCATGGAGCCCCCAAGTCGAAGCAACCGCGTCAGCGTTTTGCTCCCCTACCCGTTTGAAACGCCCTTTACCTACGCGGCGGCGCAAGCACTGCCGCCCGGCACGCTGGTGCGCGTGCCCCTGGGCGCGCGCATGGCCGTGGGCGCGGTGTGGTCACATCCGCCTGACCAGGGGGTGAAAACCAGACCCATCGCTGAAATCCTTGCCCGCCCGCCGCTCCCCAAACCCTTGATGGGCTTCATAGATTGGGTCGCCCGCTACACGCTCTCCCCGCGCGGCGAGGTCCTGGCCCTGGCCTTGAAGGAGAGCCTGCTCACCGCGCCGCCGAAGCGCGGCAAGGCGTTCACCTTTGGCGGCGCCAACCCGGCGCACCCCGGCCCCATCCTCTCCGCCGCCCAGGCCGCCGCCGCCGCCGCCCTGCGCGACTCGGTGGCGCACCAGAAATTCAGCGTCACCCTGCTGGACGGCGTCACCGGCTCCGGCAAAACCGAGGTCTATCTGGAAGCCGTGGCCCAGGCCCTGCGCGAGAACCGCCAAGCGCTGGTGCTGCTGCCAGAAATCGCCCTCTCCGTGCAGTTCCTGCAACGCTTCGAACAGCGCTTCGCCGCCGCCCCCGCCGTCTGGCATTCCGAGCTCACCCCGGCCGCCCGCCGCGAGACCTTCCGCGCCGTGGCCGAGGGCCGCGCCAATGTCGTCGTCGGCGCCCGCTCGGCGCTCTTCCTGCCCTTCCCCGCCCTGGGGCTGATCGTGGTGGACGAAGAGCACGAGAGCGCCTTCAAACAAGAAGACGGCGTGATGTACAACGCGCGCGACATGGCGGTGGTGCGCGCACGCCTTTCCGCCGCGCCCTGCGTGCTGGTGAGCGCCACGCCGAGCCTGGAGAGCGTGGAGAACGCAGCCTCGGGCCGCTACACCCGGCTGGACCTCCCCTCCCGCCACGGCGGCGCGGTGCTGCCGCAGGTAAAATCGGTTGATCTGCGCGCCAGCCCGCCCGAGCGCGGCAAATTCCTCTCCCCCGTATTGGTGGAGGCGGTGCGCGAGACCCTCGCCCGCGGCGAGCAGGTCATGCTTTTCCTCAACCGCCGCGGCTATGCCCCGCTCACCCTCTGCCGCCGCTGCGGCCACCGCATCTCCTGCCCCAATTGCACCGCCTGGCTGGTCGAACACCGCAGCCATTCGCGCCTCATCTGCCATCATTGCGGCCACAGCGCCGCGATCCCCGAAACATGCCCCGCCTGCGAAGCCGAGGCCAGTTTCGTGCCCATCGGCCCCGGGGTTGAGCGCATCGCCGAGGAGGTGGCCGCGCTCTTCCCCGCCGCCCGCACCCTGGTCATGGCATCGGACATCATCACCAGCCCCAAACAGGCCGCCGAGGCCGCCGCCCGCATCACCGAGCGCGGCGCGGACATCATCATCGGCACGCAGATGGTCGCCAAAGGCTGGCATTTCCCGCACCTCACGCTGGTCGGCGTGGTAGATGCCGACCTCGGCCTGGCAGGCGGCGACCTGCGCGCGGGCGAGCGCACGGTGCAGATGCTCCACCAAGTCGCCGGCCGCGCCGGCCGCGCCCAGGCCCCCGGCACCGTGTTGTTGCAAAGCTTCTCGCCCGAACACCCGGTCATCGCGGCGCTCATCTCGGGCAACCTGCCGGATTTCTACGCCCAGGAGGCCGCCGCGCGCCGCCCAGGCCACTGGCCGCCTTATGGACGGCTCGCCGCCCTCATCATCAGCGCCACCGACGAAAAACTGGCCGACCAGACCGCCCGCGCCCTGGCCCGCACCGCCCCGCACGGTCCGGGGATCGAGGTACTCGGCCCCGCCCCGGCGCCTTACGCCCTGCTGCGCGGCCGCTTCCGCCGCCGCCTGCTGCTAAAAACCGCGAAACACATCCCGGTCCAGCCCCTGCTGCGCGACTGGCTGGCGCAAACCGATATCCATAAATCCAGCCGGGTTGATGTTGATGTAGACCCCGTCTCATTTATGTAGCTTGCATGACGGATTGAAGCCAAGTAAAATTACCCTATGATGCTTATAGAGAATCTAGCCATTCAGCCTGGCTATGCACTCTCCGGCCTGCTCGTGGGGCTGCTCGTCGGCATGACCGGGGTCGGCGGCGGCTCCCTCATGACCCCTCTGCTCGTCCTGGTATTCGGCATGCACCCCTCGGTCGCCGTCGGCACAGACCTGCTGTTCGCCTCGGTCACCAAAGCCGCCGGCACCAGCATCCACAGCGCTGGCAAAACCATTAACTGGACAATCGTCGCCCGCCTGGCCACCGGCTCCGTGCCGGCAACCATCCTCACCCTGCTGGCCCTGGCGCATTTCGGCGCCGCCAACAAAACCGTCACGCACCTCATCTCCCTCACGCTGGGCATCGCCCTGCTGCTCAGCGCCATCTCCCTGCTCCTCAAAGATTGGATCATCGCGCGCGCCAGCAAACGCTGGCCAGAATCCGGGCGCGAAAGCCCGGCCTGGCGGACAATCCTCGTCGGCTTTCTCGTCGGCGCGCTGGTTTCGCTCTCCTCCGTCGGCGCCGGGGCGCTGGGCACCATCGCCCTCATCTACCTCTACCCGCGCCTGCCGCTCGTGCGCATCATCGGCTCGGACATCGCCCACGCCGTCCCCCTCACCCTGCTCGCTGGCCTCGGGCACTGGTATCTCGGCACGGTGGACTTCGCCCTGCTCGGCTCGCTGCTGCTGGGCTCCATACCCGGCATCATCACCGGCAGCTACGCGGCGCGCTACACCCCAGACGCGGTGATGAAGCCCTGCCTGGGCCTCATCCTCGCCTTCACCGGCATCAAACTGCTGGTCCGATAATCCGCGCACCAAAGGGCCGCAAAGCCCCTTGGTCACAACGGATATTTGAGCTCATTGCGCCGTCACGGTTGCCGTGGCCGGCGCGCTCAGCAGAAAATACAGCACCGCGCCCAGGATGAAGGAGACGACAAACGTGCTGTCGCCAAACTGCGGATAGGCGGCCGCGAACCAGCCCGTATGCAGCGTCTGGTTCCAGAACGGCTCGGAGGCCACCACCGTTACCACCCAGGCGGTGAACGCGGCGCTAACGCCTCCCAGGCGCGAGGTGCGCTTGCTCAGGTGGCAAAACAGCGTGATGGAAATCCACGGCACCGTCCAATAGCCGAGCACGAACAGAAAATTCTCGTAATTGGTGATGAAATTTTCCGCCGCCAGCACGGAGATGATCGTGCCGATGGTGCCCGTCAGCAGCGCCGCCCAATGCTGTTTAATCTTAACGCCAATCGCCAGGGCCGAAAGCGTCGCGGAATAGATGTTCAGAATATTGGCGCTGATGGTGCCCAGCACGACCGCGATCAGCAACGGCGTCTTCAGCCATTCGGGCATCCAACTGGTGAACAGATCGGAGGGTTTCGAAAACGACACGGAGGCGCCGATCAGCGCGCCCAGCGCCTCAATCCACACGGTTGAGATCACCGACCCCCAGAACGCATAGGTCCGCACGGTTTTCTTCACCGCCGCGGGATTCTGGTTGGTGCGCAGATAGCGCGTATAATCAGAGGAATACGGAATCCAGCCGACGACATACCCAACCATGATCGAGGTGGCGAGCATGAACGCGCCCGAAAAACCACCCACGGCGGCCTCGGCTTTCCCGTTTTCCGGCACCGAGAGGCCAAGGTGCCTCACCGCGACAAAGCTCAGCGCCAGAAACACCAGCGTGAGCACATAAACCAGGTATTTCTCCGTTGCCTGGATCAGGTCATGCCCGACGAAGGCGATCGCCACCTGAATGGCCGAAAGCACAATGATGCTGACGATGAGGTTCCCGCCAAAAAAATACTGCAGCGCATAGGCGCCGACGATCGTGTTGACCGCGAACCAGGAGAAGCCGCCCAGGAAGTTGAACAGCGAGGGTAGTTTATTGCCCAGCTTGCCGAACCAGTTGGCCCCCTGGATCATCTGCGGCAGGCCGTAATCCACGCCGAATGTGCTGAAAAACGCCAGCGTCAGCCCGCCCAGCACATTGGCGATCACGATGGCCGCCAGCGCGGCGCTGAAGGAGAGCCCGAGCCAGCCGGTGGCCAACGCCCCGGTGGTCAGCGTCGCGAATTCAATATTCGCCGCCATCCAAAGGCCGAACACGGCCTTCGGGTTACCGTGCGTCTCTTTCAGGGTGACTTCCGCAATCCCCTTTTCCTCGATGATGCCAAATAGTTCTGGTGTAACATCAGCCGTCATTCTTCGCTCCAGCACGGCGCAAGGCCGCTAAAAAATTCATCAAGCAGCCGTACCCTGGCCGGTTCACCGGAGCGGTTCGGTATTAAAATCTGGCAATATTTCACTGCAGCGTCAAGCAACGCCCCTGCGCGCGCAAAAAACAGGCAAAATCGTCTGCAGCCAAACCCCGCAGCTCTAAAGCGCGTTCCGCAACGGGTGCACCACCGGCAGATGGGGCGAACCGCCCGCGGTGGACGCACCAATACCAGGCACCACCCGCTGCGCCAGCAGCACCACCATCAGCACCACCACCAGCCAGCCCAGCATCCCGCCCAGCGTACGCAGCGCCGCCACCGAAAGCGTGACCATCAGCACCAGAAAAAGATAAAGCTGATACGGCGGCACAATCCCGAAATCCGTCAGGAAGCCGGACGCGGCATTGTTGACCATCCCGGCAACATTCAACACCACCCCCGCCAAGGCAACAATCCCGGTCAGAACAGACTGAAGCTCATTGCCCATTGTTTGCCTCCGTTATCAAAACTATAACGCAACGGCTAAAAATCGCCAGAAAATTCAGCTACTCCAGGCGCTCCATGTCACGCAGCGCGGGAAAAAGCCGCATCCACAGCAACGCCACCAAAATGGTGCCCACCCCGCCCAGCGCCGCCGCCGGCACCGCGCCGAACAATGCCGCCGTCATCCCGCTCTCAAACTCGCCCAGCTGGTTGGAAGCGTTGATAAACAAATAGTTCACAGCTCCCACCCGCCCGCGCATGTCATCGGGAGTCGCCAGCTGCACCAACGAGAGGCGGATGATCACGCTGATGGTATCCGCCGCCCCCATCACCGCCAGGGCCAGCAGCGAAAACACCAGCCAGCGCGAAAGCGCGAAAGCCACCGTCGCCACGCCGAACACGATCACCGCCTGGAACATGCGCATGCCCACGCGCCGCGTTATCGGGTAGCGGGCCACCACCGCCGTCATCAGCAGCGCCCCCACCGCCGGCGCGCCGCGCAACACGCCCAGCCCCCAGGGGCCGGTGTGCAAAATGTCATGGGCATAAATCGGCAGCAACGCAGTCGCCCCGCCAAGCAGCACAGCGAACAGGTCCAGCGAGATGGTCCCCAAAATCGCCGGGTTGCGCCGCACGAACCCCACCCCCGCGAACACCGCGCGCAAGTCAGGCGGCGCCTTGGCCTCCACCTTGCGCTCCAGTCTAATCCCCCCGTTCAGCGCGCCGCTCACCAGCCAGCATGCCGCCATCACCACATAGGGCACGCCAGGGCTGAGCGCGTACAGCAACCCGCCCACCGCCGGCCCGCTGATCATCGCGAACTGGAACACCCCGGTGGTCAACGCCGAGGCCTTTTGCAACAATCCCGCAGGCGCCACACCGGGCAGCAACGCGCTCACCGCCGGACTTTCGAACGAACGCGCCCCGCCCAGCACCGCCACGGCGGCAAAAATCTCCGGCACGTTCAGCCACCCGGCAAAACTGCCCCAGCCCAGCACCACCGCCACCAGCCCTTCGAGGCTCTGGCAAATCCACGCCACCCGCCGGCGGTCATATTTATCCGCGGCATGGCCGCCAAAAAACGCCAGTACCGCCAGCGCCGCAAACTGCACCAGCCCGACCATGCCAAGGTCAAACGCGCTGCGGGTGAGCGCGTAAACCTGCCAGCCCACCGCCACCGCGGCAATCTGGTAGGCAAAGCCAGACATCCCCCTGGCCACGAAAAACCGCCGGAACGGCGGGTGGCGGAGCAGCGCCGCTGCCTTGGGAGAAGGCACGCCAATGGGGCCGGATGTCATGCGCGGGCTATGCCAGAGCCATCAGCGCGCCGCAAACCAGCCCATGCCTTGCGTTACCCCCCCTTTGGTTTTACTTCACCGTTCACTTTTCAATTTGGAGTTTCTCGCCATGTCTTTCAGGGTTGCGGTTGTTGGTGCCACCGGTGCGGTCGGGCGCGAAATCCTCAAAACCCTTGCCGAGCGGAACTTTCCGGTCTCCGAGGTCGCCGCCCTGGCCTCGGGCCGCTCCGCCGGCTCGCAGGTGTCCTTCGGGGAGGATAAAATCCTCACCGTGAAAAACCTTGAGACTTTCGACTTCACGGGCTGGGACATCGGCCTGTTCTCACCCGGCGCCTCGATCTCGGCGATTCACGCCCCGCGCGCGGGTGCGGCGGGCTGTGTCGTCATCGACAATACCTCGCAGTTCCGCATGGACCCTGATGTGCCGCTGGTGGTGCCGGAGGTGAACCCGGAGGCGATCACCCAGTTCCGTAAGCGTAACATCATCGCCAACCCCAACTGCTCGACCATCCAGATGGTCGTGGCCCTCAAGCCCCTGCACGATAAATTCAAGATCAAGCGTGTCGTCGTCGCCACCTACCAGTCGGTGTCCGGCGCCGGGAAAGAGGGCATGGACGAGCTTCTGGCCAACACCAAGGTGCATTATGTGCACGACAAGAACCCCCCGCAGATCTTCCAGAAAGACATTGCCTTCAATGTCATCCCGCAGATCGACGTGTTCATGGATGACGGCGCCACCAAGGAAGAATGGAAGATGGTGGTCGAGACGCAAAAAATCCTTGATCCGGCCATTCAGGTCATCGCCACCTGCGTGCGCGTGCCGGTGTTCATCGGCCATTCGGAGGCCGTGTATGTCGAGTTCGAGAACCCGGTGAGCGTGAACGAGGCCCGCGCGGTGTTGCGCGCCGCCCCCGGCGTGGAAGTGCACGACCAGCGCGTCGACGGCGGCTACATCACCCCCATCGAATGCAAGGGCGAGGACGCGGTGTTCGTCTCGCGCATCCGCAAGGACCCCACCGTGCCCCACGGCTTGGCCTTCTGGTGCGTGTCGGATAATCTGCGCAAAGGCGCCGCGCTGAACGCGGTGCAGATCGCCGAGGCGCTGGTCGCGCAGAAACTGCTTCCCCGCCAGGCGGGCTGAAACCCACTCCGCGCGGCAACGGCGTTGCCGCGCGGACCCGTTCAGGACTACTCTGCCGCCAAACCTCGCGGGAGAAACGGACATGAGCCTGACCCTCTACACCAACCCGATGTCGCGCGGCCGCATGGTCCGCTGGGCGCTGGAGGAAATCGGCCAGCCGTATGAAGCCGAGATCATCCACTACGGCCCGCCGATGAAAACGCCGGCCTATCTGGCCATCAATCCCATGGGCAAAGTCCCGGCCTTGCGCCACGGCGATGTGATCATCACCGAAACCCCGGCCATTATCGCCTATCTGGCCGATACCTTCCCCGCCGCGCGCCTTGCGCCGCCGCCCGGCTCGCCCCTGCGCGGCAGCTACTACCGCTGGCTCTTCTTCGGCGCCGGCCCGTTCGAGACCGCGGTCCTCAACCATAATCTGGGCGTCATCATCCCGCCGGAACGCGCCGGCATGGCCGGCTACGGCAGCTTCGAGGCGGTGATGAACGTCACCGAGGCCGCGGTCTCCAAATCCCCTTACATTCTGGGCGAGGAATTCTCCGCGGCTGACATCTACCTCGGCGCGCAGATCGGCTTTGGCCTGCGCTTCGACTCCATCGCCAAACGCCCGGCGTTCGAGGCTTACTGGGACCGTCTGAAACACCGCCCGGCCTGCCTGCGCGCCGCCGGAATTGACGATAAACTGCTGGCCACGCACCCATAGCCCCAGCCCTTTTCAACCTGGCCCCTTTCAACCTGGAGCGTTTCGTGGCCGCCCAGGCGCCGCTCTGGCCCGGCGTGCGCGCCGAGCTGGCCGCCGGCACCAAGCGCACACATTGGATGTGGTTCATCTTCCCGCAGATCGCGGGGCTTGGGCACAGCCCCATGTCGCAAACCTACGCCATCTCCGGCGCGGCGGAGGCGCGGGCCTATCTCGCCCACCCCCTGCTCGGCCCCCGCCTGCGCGAGGCCACGGCGCTGGCGCTCACCCATGCGGCCCAACCCGCCGCGCTGGTCTTCGGCGCGGTGGACGCCGCAAAATTCCGTTCATGCCTCACCCTGTTCGCCACAGTCTCCGGCGACCCTCTGTTCACCCAGGCCCTGGCGCAATTTTTCGGCGGCGCGGCCGATGAGGCCACCCTGGCCCGGCTCAACGCCACCCCACCCCCCGCACCAAACGCAACACATCCTTAATGCCCATGGTCATAAAACCCTGGTCATCATGCGCAAAATCTCCAAATCCCAGTTCAAGCCCCGCGCCCTGGAACTTTTCCGCGAGGTCGAAGCCACCGGCCAGCCGCTGATCATTACCGACAACGGCACCCCCACGCTGGAAATCCGCCCCTACGCGCCGCCGCACACCAGCCCGCTGGATGCCCTGCGCGGCTCGGTGCTCTTCTTCGCCCCTCCGGAGGACACTCAAGGGTGATCCTGCTCGACTCTCACAGCCTCATCTGGTGGGTCAACCGCCATGCGGAGCTTTCCCTCAAGGCCCTGGCCGCCATCGAGGCCGAGCACCCCGGTGGTGAAATCCTCATCTCCGCCCTCACCGCATGGGAAATCCCCGCGCTGGCGCAATCAGGCCGGCTCGGGCTGCGCATGGAGCCCAGCGCCTGGCTGGCACGCATCGGCGCGCTGGCGGAGGTGCGCTTCATCCCCGTGGACAATGCCATCGCCCTGCAGGCCGCCACCCTCCCGGCCCCTGCGCCCGGACCCATGCCCGCGTGCATCCTCGCCGCCACCGCGCGCCATTTCGGCTGCCCGCTGGTCACCGCCAACGCCCGGTTGCACGCCTACCCGCATATCCGCACCATCTGGTAGCCCCCCTGGTCATCCCTGGCTGACCATGGTCAACCAGCCGGTCCCGTCACCCCTGTCAGCCCCATATTCGCGAAAACCTGCTCGCTCACCTGCCGCCGCGCGGCCCCCAGCAACGCGCCGATCACCTCGGCTTCGCGCCCCTCCACCGTCATCATCTTGGCCGTCCGCACCACCGAGGGCACGCCAAGCCCCGCCGCCATCATATCCCCCACCTCGATATCTCCAGGCCAGCCGCGGTTTTTCACGCTGGTAATCATCAGCACCCAGAGCAGCCCGTGGTTTTTAAAAATCTCCCCGGCCACGATCACCAGCGCAGGCCGGTGCTCGCGCGCCGGCTTTTCTCCCGCCGGATAGGGGATTCGCACAATATCCCAGCGTTTAAAGCCCATAGAACGACCTCTTATCCGCCTCGCTCTCCCATTCGTTGAACACCGCCATCTCCGCCACCGCGCCAGGCTGCGGGACGAGCGGCTTGCACAGCACCACCCGCTCGCCCTCCAGCACAAATCCGAGCATATCCCCCTCTTTCAGCCCCAGATGCCGCCGCACCGCCTGCGGAATGGTCGTCTGCGCCTTCGAGGTCAGCTTGCTGGTGATCATATTCTTCCCGCCCTTCATAAAATGCCCGAGTCGCAGCATTTCTGCGGAGATTTTCTTTATATTCGGTAAAACTCCTTACTTTTTCCGGAAAATTCTCATAAAATCTCCACAAACAGGAAAAATCCTTACTCAAAAAGAAAATTCCTTACCCGGTAAGGAAAAAGCTTCCCCCGTAAGGAGCTTCCTTGACGCAAGGATTTTCCAGGATTCAGTAAGGAATTTTCCGAATTAAACGCCGAGATCGGCCCTGACGGCCTTGGTCAGCCCCGCCACCACCACATCGTAGGACTGGCGCAGCAACAGCCGCAGTTCGGCATCGGGCACCCCATCGCTCACCTGCACCCAGGTTCCGCGCCGCAAATAAGGCGCGCGCGTTGCCATCCCCTGCTCGATCAGCAGCTCAAAGCGCAGCGGCGTGGTCTTGAACACATAGGCCGGCTTCCCGGTAAACTGCCCGATGGCAAACACCTTGCTGCCGATTTTATGCACATGGGAGCCGCCCCACTGCACCACAAAGGTGCTGGCGGGCAGCTTGCGGCAAAAAGCGTCGAAGCTGCTAAGCCTCACCCCGCCCGGCCACTTCGACGATTTTCACCCGCTTGCCCTGGGCGGAGAGCGCGATCTCGCCGCGGATCAGCCGCAGCGCATCGCGCCCGAACATCTCGCCGCGCCAGCCTTCCAGCGCCGCGTTGCCCTCGGCTTCGCCCAGCGCCAGCGTCTCGATATCCTCCGAGCTTGCCACCAGCCGCGGCGCCACATTGTTCTGCTCGGCCACCGCGTTCAGCAGCACCTTCAGCAGCGCCACCAGCGCCGGCGAGGCCCGGGGCGTATCGCGGGGCTTATCCGCGCGCGGCAGATCCCCCTCAGGCAGGGCCTTTGCCGCCGCGATGACCGCCAGCAGCGATTGCCCGGATTTGCCCTGCGCGAACCCGCTGGTAATCCCGCGCGCCTTGGCCAGCGCATCGGCGGTCTCTGGCGCCAGCGCCGCGATCTCGGGGATCTGCTCATCCTTCACCAGCCGCTGGCGGGGAATGTTAATCCGCTGCGCCTCGCGCTCGCGCCAGGCCGCAATCGCCTGGATCATCGCCAACTGCCGCTTATTGCCGGTGCGCAGCTTCAGCCGCTCCCAGGCGCGCTCGGGGTTTACGCGGTAGGTGTCCGGGTCGGCCAGCGCAGCCATCTCCTGGCCCACCCACGCCATCCGCCCATCCACCCGCAGCCGCGCCATCAGCCGCTCATACACAATGCGTAAATGCG
>NZ_JABEVC010000094.1 GCF_013044125.1 Acidocella sp.
CGCCAGGTCTGGACCAGACGGGCCTGCAATCCCTGGCGCCTGATGGCAGCCTGAATATCGACTATTACAATAACTGGGCCGCCGCCCCGGCCGATGCCGCCACCCAGGCCCTGCTCACCTGGTGCCAGGCCAGCGGCGCTTTCTCAGCCGTCATTCAGCCGGGCAGCCGGCTCAATCCCGGATTGATCGTTGAAGGCGAACTCACCCAGCTGCTGGCCAATCCCGCGAGCGGCCAGGCAACCGCCGTGCTCACGCTCGCCGTCATCAAACCCGCAGGCGGCATCACCACGGCCGCTCTGCCGCTGGCGCAACAGCGCATCACCGGCACCGCCCCGCTGTCAGGCGCCATACCCGCCGCGCAGGCCGCGGCCCAAAACGCTGCCCTGGCCAGCGCCCTCACCCAGGCCGTGGCGCTGCTCACCCGTTATGCCCGCTAATTTTCCCCGCTATGGCCGCGCCCGCGTGGGCTGGCGTCTTCTCACCCCACGCGCGCCCTAATTCGGGGTAAATCCGGTCCTCACCCCGCCCGCCGTAATGGTGTCCACCTCATCGCCCGGGCCATCCAATCGCGGCGTCATCACCACGATCCTGCCGTTGATCTGCGAAATCTCCCGGCTTTCGCTGCACGAGCCAAAGGGTTTGGAGAGTATCGTGGTCCCGCCCAGGATCAGCGCCTGAAATTTGAGCGGACACCCACCGCCCGGCGCACGCTCCGCGATCAACACAACGCCATAGCTTTCCCCAGAGCCGCCGCTGGAACTCGAGGAGATAACGCTGCCATTGGCGCTGGAGGATACAAAGCTGGAGGATGACGCCCCAAAAGCATAAGTCCCCGCAACCGATACGGATTGATCCCTGGTATCATGCAGAACCACGCGCCCATCGGCCGTGAGCGTAAAATCCCCGCTTGCGCCGCTCAGCGCAAAGCGATGGCCATTGAGACTCCCGCTCACCGTGTCGCCATACGCGGCACCCGCCGCCATCATGGCGATGATGAAAACCATGAACTTTGACATTTCACGCCTGCATTCACTGTGGCTTCAAAACGTCTTATAGCGCCAAACTGTCCGGTTTATTTTATAAAGATTTGTTTAGACTTATCCGCTCCACCTTTACGCCGGTTGATGACAGCCCCCGCCCTCACGCCACCGGCGTTTGCGGAAACGCCAGTTCATGCCGCGCGCGCCAGTCCGGCGTCACATAATTCACGATCAGCGAGCGCCGCACCCCGGTGATCCTGCGCTTGCGGAACCCATGCCAGGTATCCTTGCCCGGCACGAAAATCAGCCCGGCATTCGGGTAAAACGGCGCGGTGCCCGCATATTCGTCAGGCGCCGCATAAACATCCGTGCCCCATTCCTCATCCGCCGGGGAGGCATTGAGATAAATCAGCATGGTGAAAAACTTCGCCCCGATATCCGTATGCGGTTCCAGCCAGAAACCATCCGTATCCAGGCAATACTCAATCCGCAGCGAACTTCCGCCCAGCGCCACGCCGCAAACCTGCTCCAGCCGCCCCGTCACCTCTGGGCTTTGCAGCGCGCGCGCCAGCGCCGCGCACACCGGGTAGCGCGCCTGCTCTTCCACGCCAAAAAACAGCCGCGTGCTGTTATGCGTCTCGCGGCGGCCCAGCGTATCCGCAATTTGCGGCGGCGCCAGCGGCAACGCGGCCACCGCGCCGCACATGTCCACCGGCAGCACGTCCTCAAGCAGCCAATGCCGGTAGGGTGCCTCGGTGCGGCGGCTGGCGTCCAAACTCGCCAAAAACCGCGCCGCGGCGGTCTTGGGATCAGACATAATTAAGCACCTTCTTGGCCTGCGCCGAAATCTTGTGCCGCATGATCTCGCGCTGCGCGGCAAAGCCGTTGGCCATCCAGTTGATCATCACATACCGCCGCACCCCCACATAAGGTTCGTGCCCGTGGAAGGATTTGTCCGACCGGCGGAACGCCACCAGCGTGCCCATGTTGGGCGGCACCTCGGCGATCATGTCGTTCAGGTCATCGGGCCCGCGCAGCAGCCGCAGCCGCCCGCCGCCGGCTTCCCAATCCTCGTTGAAATACAGCAGCGCCGTCACCAGCTTGGCCTCGCTGTCGGTATGGATGCGTCCATCCTTTTCCTGGCAGCGCCCGCGCAGCGTCACCATGGCCGGCTGGCCGATCAGGTCCAACCCGAACTTCTCGCCAAAAGCCTTCGCCACCGCCGGGCTGGTCAGCTCCTCGATCAACGCGCGAAATTCAGGGCCGTATTGTGTGGCCTCCACCGGCAGCAGCCCCGGATAAGCGATCTCTGGAAAGTCTTTTGTAATCTTCGCGGCCGCCTCCGGGCGGATGAAATTTTTTACCACCAAATAACTGAACGGCTCGCGCGTCAGTGAAGTGGCGCGAAAAGACTCAAGATCAAGCTGTGCCATATTTTTACCACCGGGGTTCCATCGCCGCCCCGATAGCAAAACGCCCTCCGCGCGGAATTGATGTGGATCAAGCCCGCCCCCCTCTTCACCTGTTCGGCGGATATTAACATCTGCCCGTCATAACGGGGCATCCACCCAGCATGCGGAAGGCCAACTTATATGTTGCAGCAGGAGATGAGCGCCAAATCCGGCCCCAGCGAGGCGGCCGCCCTGGCCGAGCGGCGCGGCGATTCGCGCAGGCCGGTCATCAGGAGCGCGAAAATTTTTATCAGCGCCAATGGCGGTGGCGGGGTGTTCAACTGCCTGATCCTGGATCAATCAAGCGCTGGCGTCCTTGTGGACATGGGTACGCTGGCTGAACTGCCGGAGGAAGTGACGTTGCAAATGAGCGGCGGCGCCAGTTATCTGGCCCGGCGCTGCTGGGCGGCGGGAACCAAGGCGGGGCTGGAATTCATCGGCGGCCAGATCGTTACCGAGGAGACCTCCCAGCGCATGGCCCGCATCGCTGATGTGCTGCAACGCCAGGGGGTTGCAGCGGCGGTGGCCACATTGCGGACCGCGCGTTTTCTGGACCATGACAAACTGCGCCATATCGCCGAGGCCGCCGAGGCCGCGGTGCAACGGCTGGAAGCCGCGCTGACCGGCCAGGAGCCTATCTGATCTTATATACCACAACCCCCGGGTAGCTCCGCCACAGCCGGTAACGTGCGGCAAGCACCTGCTGTAACTGCGCATACACCGTCAGGTTCACCACCGCCGGGTTGGTGGGTGCCGGGGCGCGGCAAACGATGAATTGCGGCTTCCCGGCCAGAATCCGCGCCACCTCCATCCGGGCATCCACCCCCGCCACGCGCGGCAGGCTAAGCCCCACCAATTCCGAGGGCAGGACATAGCGCGTCGGTGGCGTCTGCCCGCTCAGCGCGTAGAGAATCGGCTGCGAATCAAACACATACAGGCTCGCCGGGTGTTGCGCCGCCAGCTCGGCCCCAACCTGCGCCGTCACATCCGGCACCATGGCATCATGCAAGGCAATTTTCGCCGCCCAGGCGGGCAGCGCCAGCGCGGCCGCCACAAACCCCGCCCGCACCAGCCTCCCGCGCGGCAACAGGCTGAACCACAGTCCCAGACTCACGCACAACACCGGCAGAACTTGCAAAAAATAATGGTCATAGAATGATTTCGCCACCGCCACCCCGGCCAGCCCGCCCAGCAGCCAGGCCGCTGGAAACACCGCCTCCCGCCGCCAGAACGCCAACGGCAGCAGGGCAAACCCGGCCAGATACAGCGTCCCCCAGCGCCAAAGCTGGGTGTGCAGCGCATAGTCCAGCGCCGCCGCGTTTAGCGGCACATCCACCCGGCGGAAGTTGGAGGCCACCGAGCAATCCCACCACAACCCCAGCTGCCCCGCCGCCGCGTAGAGCGCCACCACCGCCAGCAGCGGCAGCGCCGCGCCCATAACCACGCCAACCCCCGCTCCAACCCGCCGCTGGCGCAGCATGAAGAGAAAAAACACCACAGGCGCCTCGAACACCGCGACATATTTCACCATGAACGCCGCGCCCAGCAGCACCCCCACCAGCCAGCCCGGCCGCCCCGCCAGCACCGCCCAGACCGCCAGCGCGGTGAAATCCGCCATGAACAACTCGGTATTGGCCGAAAGCCCGTCATTGCTCAGCGCGCACAGCACCAGCGCTCCGCCGGCCAGCCAGGCCGCCGCGCGGTCCCTGGTGATATGTTCGGTGATTTTGAACACGCTGAAGCCCAGCAGGCTCACGCAGGCCACGCTGGCAAGGCGCATCGCCAGCACCTGGCTGCCGAATACCGCCTGAAAAGCCACGAAAATAACGTAGATGCCAACCGGCTTGTTGTCCCAGATGGTAGTGTAGGGCAGGTGGCCCTCCAGCCAGGCCCTCGCCATTAAAAAATACAGGCTCTCATCCCAGTCCAGCACCGAGCGGCCAAGCACCGGCACCCGGCTGGCCAGCGTGGCCAGGGTGAGCAGCAACGCCACGGCGGCGGCGGGCAGGGGGACACGTTTCACCCCATGGTGATTGCAGCCGGCCCCGGCTTTGTCCATGATTACTCCATGCAGACGATGAGGGGTTTATGAAAATTTTAGCGTTCACCATGGCGGCGGTGCTTCTGGCGGCGGGCGCCGCGCGCGCGCAGAGCGACGACCCCACCGGCCCGCAGCCCAAGCTGCCCACCGAGTCGCTCATCATCGCCGGGGCGGACGGCCAGCGCCATGTCTTTACGGTTGAGCTTCCCGTGACCCAGCAGCAGCAGGATACGGGTGAGATGTTCCGCACCTCCATCCCCGCCGATGCCGGCATGCTCTTCATGTGGCCGCACCCGCAAATGCAGGCGATGTGGATGAAAAACTGCCCCGTGCCGGAGGACATGGTCTTCATCGGCGCTGACGGCATTATCAAATCCATCGCCGAGATGACCGTCCCCTACAGCCTCACCCCCATCTCCCCAGGCGTGCCGGTGCTTGCCACGCTGGAGCTGCAAGGCGGCATCACCGCGGCGCTGAATATCAATGTTGGCGATAGGGTCATTGCCAAGCAGTTTGGCGGCGGCTAAGCCAGCCCACGCAACCATGGCGCCCGGGGTGTTAACCGGGTTTTATGGTGGCAAGGCTATGGTTCGGGGCGTGGCGCAGCCTGGTAGCGCGCTTGTTTTGGGTACAAGAGGCCCCCGGTTCGAATCCGGGCGCCCCGACCAGTTTTTTTGGTTCAAGTTTTTTGGGTTCAAGTTTAAGCAGGAGCTAAGGTTTCATGCGGGCACGTATCTTCCTTCCCCCCAAATCCGCCATGCAGTCCGGCACCGCCAAGACGCACCGCTGGATGCTGGAGTATGAGCCCGAGACCGCCAAGATCCGCGATCCGCTGATGGGCTGGACCGGCTCGGACGATATGCGAAGCCAGATAAAGCTCAGCTTCGCCAGCCGCGAGGAGGCCATCGCCTACGCCAAGGCGCACGAAATCCCCTACGATCTGGAAATCCCCACCGCCCGGATCCGCAAGCCGAAGGTCTATGCCGATAATTTCCGGGCTGACCGCAAGGAAAACTGGACGCATTGAAGGCGGCGGTTTACCACACGCCAGCACGCGCCCTTAGCTCAGCTGGATAGAGCACGAGACTTCTAATCTTGAGGCCGATGGTTCGACTCCATCAGGGCGCGCCAGTATTTTTAATGACTTACGAGGTTAAATAGGAAAGCGTAGCTGCCATAAATTGAAGTTGCGGACTCACAGCGGACTCACCAGAAGAAAATCAGACTTCACGAAGCCATAGCTGTTCACGGGGTTGTGAAGTCTGTTCCGCACTGGTTGCGTGCCACATGGCTGGGTACTGCCGGGAACCGGACCCGCGCTGCCGCGCCGCTGCTATTCCCGCTTTTCCTGGCCTCGCAAACAAAAACCCCGCCGGGGCTGACCAGCGGGGCTTCTTGGTTAAGCGGCCATAATTCGCCGCGTTCTACTCTCTGTTACGCGGTACTTAACGATAGGCGATACTTCTTGCCGCATGTCGTACATGCTCGCGTAGCCTGCGACTAGGTAAGTATCCTCATCATCCTCAACCACGATCCAGCGCCGCTCAGGGATAAAGTCCAAGTGAAAACCGGCGGCCAACTCCTTGCAGCGCATTCTACCGTAAGCCCTCATTGCTTTGAGCAGGGCCGTGTCTTCTCCAAAATAGTCTTCCATTCGAATGCCCTTGTAAAAAACAAGGCATGTGTGCTGTGATGCAGTGGCGAGAGAGTTTGCCTAGTTGACACCCCGCCCCATGAACGGCCTTTGCCATCATCAACCAGGGTACCACAACCGGCTCAGAAAAACAAGCACGGCAACGGTAAAAAATGTTTTAGAAAGAGGTCAGGGGGCCGGGAGGCGGGGCGGTAGTTGCGAATCATTCTCAATAGCTGGTCGGGTATCCCTCGCGGGAATATCATTTTTTAGACTGATTGATTTATTGGCTGGTGCAGGGCATCGTTCCGTTATGATCGGAGAGTGCCATGCTGTCAGAAGATGATAAGAAGCGCATAGAAGCTGAAGAAGAATACCGAGCCAAGGTGAGAGCTAAAATACCGAGTAACATTCAAAAAACCGATCTTGGCCAACGCGTTGAACGAACCAGAAAGGGGTGCTTGATAATTGTGTTTGGTACTATTGGAGGGGTAATTCTATTGGGTATTATTGGGAGTTTTATGAACTAATAACGGCAACTTGCCGGTCACATAAGCAGGTTATAATGCCGTGCATGGGCGGCAGGAATTAAGGTTCGCCGCTCTATCAAAAATGCCCTATGACGGCAAAAATGCCAATTATTACAACAATCGTAACGGCAACACCAAAAAGCACCACAGAGGAAGGGGGACGAGAGGTTTTGGGGCTTTGAGGCAGAGATATTCCGTTAGGGGGTGGGGTAAGCTGATTTGGGGGCACACTTACACTAGCAAGAGTGATTTGGGAGTCGATAAGGTTAAAAATTTCATTTTCTGTAAATGTCCTCTTGACCAATTTGGTAATTGTTCCATTCCAAAAAACCGCAATCGCTGGCAGTTGTTCTGAAGTAAGGTTCAGGTCTCCCAATTTTTTGCCTAGATTTCCTAAGTGGTTAACCGAAAGTCCTTTTGGGTCCTCGTCGATCTTCATGAGAATTGCTCTACCATCGAAGGACCTGACTATCCGTTCTAATCTCCATGAAAACTGTTTATGGGATACATTTCGCCATGTAGCAAAAAAAGCCACTAAAACAGGAAGTTTACACGAAAGGTTTAGCACATTGTCAATGAAACTTTCTTTGTTTTCTTCAAAAATAAATTTTTTGCTTGATAATCCTGAAAGTTCATTGCAATTCTTTATCGAATTGCATTTCAGCCACTCCACGCAAATATCAAGCTCTTGCAGGGAATGATCCACAAAGCCCTCAGAATATTCTGGATTGTCTTTATGGTTAATATACCAATTTTTCTGCTTCTCAATCGTATCGATAAGCTTTTCAGTATCTTCTAGCATTTCGAGATTGTTTTGTATTTCGTGGCTGTTGCCAATACATATGCGAAGATAATTAAGAAGACTATACCAATACTTATCTGAAAATTCTTCAATTTCTACGATAGGCATTTTACTATGATTTGTTATAAATAGCTTAAACGCTTTGTGGCCGTTTTCGACTTGATTGTTGCCAAAAAACAAACAAGCCATAGCAGCATAGCAATAATAATTACCTCGTTTTGCTCCCTCTTTATAGAAACTTAGCGCCTTTTCCTTGTCTTCGCGCCCTAGATCGCCGCTGTTATAAAGATCGCCGATCCGCTCATATGCGAGCAACGACCCTAGACGTGCAGCGTCCTTGTAAAGGGCAAGCGCTTCTTGATGATCTTGAATAAAGTCACCCATTCCATAATGATGATTCTCCGCCTGTTCAAGTAAGTCATCCCATGGTTTTGATGGCCTTAAACCTTCTAACTTCAAATCTGGCTCAAGATCATCGCCGGATAGTAATCCATCGTCTTCCGCCGTATCTTCGGCTTCCACAACAGGCGGCCCATCAAGGCGACCGGGAGCATCTAAGATAATGCGGATAACTTCATTTGGGGCAGCGCGGAAAAACTCACGATTGCTCGATTGACGCAAGCCTTGCCGCTCAAGTGTTATATGAACGAATTCTTCAGCAGCGCCACAGTCCGAAAAATACTGTTCAAACGCAACGATGAATGGCGTAGCTACTCCCGTAGCACCTGACAGTTCTGCAACTCTCTCAGAAGGTAGGCGAGTTGTTTTGCCGACTTTCACAAGGCCGGGAAGGGAACTATTCACCAGCGCATAAACGAAGCCAGATGCCATTTTGGATTACTTTCGTTGCCGTTTATTTCAACAATAGCACCGATTTGCTGGGTAAAAAAGGCTGAAATGCCAAGCATGGTTCGCCCGGAGAAATATGATTATTTTCCTAATTTATTTATTCATGATTTAGAATATGGCTTTTATCCTTGCGAAAAAATCCCTGCGC
>NZ_JABEVC010000095.1 GCF_013044125.1 Acidocella sp.
ACCACCCGCGGCACCCCGGCCACAAGGTCCATCGCCCCGCCCATGCCCTTCACCATCTTGCCCGGCACCATCCAGTTCGCGAGGTCGCCGTTCTGCGCCACCTGCAGCGCGCCGAGAATGGAGATATTAATATGCCCGCCCCTAATCATCGCGAAGGACGCTGCCGAATCAAAAAAACTGGTCGTCGGCAACACCGTCACCGTCTGCTTACCCGCGTTGATCAGGTCCGCGTCTTCCTCGCCCTCATAGGGGAACGGCCCCATGCCGAGCATCCCGTTCTCCGACTGCAGCTGGATCGACACACCCTCCGGAATATGGTTCGCCACCAGCGTCGGGATACCGATGCCGAGGTTCACATAAAACCCGTCCTGCAGTTCCGCCGCCGCCTTGGCGGCCATCTCGTCTCTTGTCCACGGCATATTATGCAGCCCTCTTGCGAACAGTGCGTTGCTCGATCCGTTTCTCGACCTGGCCGAGCTTCACGATCCGCTTCACAAAAATTCCCGGCGTGATGATATGGTCCGGGTCGATCTCCCCCGGCTCCACCAAATTCTCCACCTCCGCCACGGTGAACTTCGCCGCCGTCGCCATCATCGGGTTAAAGTTGCGCGCCGTCTTGCGGTACACCAGATTCCCCTCGGTATCGCCCTTCCACGCATGCACAATGGCCAGATCCGCGAACAACCCGGTCTCCATCACATAATGGCGGCCGTTGAATTCGCGCGTCTCCTTGCCCTTGGCCACATCCGTGCCATAGCCCGTCGCGGTGAAAAACGCCGGAATCCCCGCCCCGCCGGCGCGAATCCGCTCCGCCAGCGTCCCCTGCGGGTTGAATTCGATCTCCAGCTCCCCTGAGAGATACTGCTTCGCGAATGTCGCGTTCTCCCCCACATAGGAGGAAATCATCTTCCTCACCTGCCGCGTCTGCAACAGCGTACCCAGGCCAACATTATCAATGCCCGCGTTATTGGAGATGATGGTCAGGCCCATCACGCCTGATTCCTTGATCGCGGCAATCAGCGCCTCGGGAATCCCGCACAGGCCAAAACCGCCCGCCATGATGGTCATGCCATCCTTCAAATATCCCGCAAGCGCGGCCCCGGAATCAGGGAATACCTTGGAAACAGCCATACACCCTCGCAGATTTTCTTGGTTTCACATCGGTTGTGCCCACTTTGGCCGGCGGCCCGGCTCTCAGGCCGGGGGGTATGGCGCGCGCCATACCCCCCGGCTGAAATCAGCGCTCTAGACGCTCAGCGCTCCAGGCACATGGCAACACCCATGCCGCCGCCGATGCACAGCGTCGCCAGCCCCTTCTTAGCATCGCGGCGGCCCATTTCGAACAACAGCGTGGTCAAAACCCGCGCGCCCGAGGCGCCAATCGGATGCCCGATGGCAATCGCCCCGCCGTTCACATTCACCTTCGCCGGGTCCAGCCCCAATTCCTTGTTCACCGCGCAGGCCTGCGCCGCGAACGCCTCATTGGCCTCGATCAGGTCCAAATCAGCCACCTTCCAGCCCGCGCGCGCCAGCGCCTTCTGCGAGGAGGGGATCGGCCCGGACCCCATCAGCGCCGGGTCAACACCGGCGGTGGCAAAGCTCGCAATGCGCGCCAGCGGCGTCAGCCCCCGCCGTGCGGCCTCCTCGGCGCTCATCACCACCAGCGCCGCGGCGCCATCGTTAATGCCCGAGGCATTGCCCGCCGTCACCGTGCCGTCCTTCATGAACGCCGGCCGCAGCTTGGCCAGGCCCTCAGCCGTGCTTTCACCTTTGATATACTCATCCTGGTCCACCACCACCTCGCCCTTGCGGGTGGTCAGCGTCACCGGCACGATCTCGTCCTTGAACTTCCCGGCCTTCTGCGCCGCCGCCGCCTTCTGCTGCGAACCAAGCGCCAGCGCATCCTGCTGGTCGCGCGTAATCTGCCACGCCCGGGCAACATTCTCGGCGGTCACGCCCATGTGATAGCCATTAAACGCATCCCACAGCCCGTCTTTAATCATGGTGTCGATAAACCCGACATCGCCCATCTTCGTCCCGGCCCGCAGATAAGCGGCATGAGCCGAGAGGCTCATGCTCTCCTGCCCGCCCGCGATCACGATATTGGACTCGCCCGTCCGGATCTGCTGCGCCGCCAGCGCCACTGCGCGCAGCCCCGAGCCGCACACCTGATTAATGCCAAACGCCGTCTTGGAATCGGGAATTCCCGCGGCGCGAACCGCCTGGCGCGCCGGATTCTGCCCCTGCGCCGCGCTCAGCACCTGGCCCAAAATGGCCTCGTCAATATCCTCCGGCGACAGCCCGGCCCGCGCCATCGCGGCCCCAATCGCTGCAGCCCCCAGTACATGCGCCGGCGTTGCGCCAAAAACACCATTAAAACTGCCGACAGCGGTCCGCGCGGCGGAAACGATAACGATATCACTCATGACTGTTTTCCCTCTGTGTGTGGTCTTTGGCCGTACTTGAGCATAGCCCCTGCAGCCAGTCCGCGAAAGGCTGCCACAGCGCGGTTTGCGCATGCGTCCCCGCGATCATGCCAATATGCCCGGCGCGAGGCTCAATCACCTTCGCATGCTTCACCAGCGCCGCCAGCGGGCGCGCCGAGACCGCCGGCACCAGCCGGTCACGCTCGGGAATCGCGCAGAAAACCGGCATCTCCAGCCGCGCCGGGTCCACCGCCAGCCCGGCCACGCGCCAATGCCCGCGCGCCGGCGTGTTCACGCCGTACCAGCCGCCCAGCGCCTCGCGCGCCACGGGTGCCGCCAGCGGCACGCCGTCCGCCAGCCAGTCCTCCATCGCCACAAACCGCCGCGCGCGGGCCGAATTCTTCTGCTGTCCGGCAAAATCCCGGTATTTGGCGCCAACCCCATGCGGGTCCACCAAGGTAAACAGCGCATTCAGCGCATCGATCGGCAGCGTGTTGGAAAACCGCATCACCGCCTCCATCGCCGGCAGCGCCTCGCCCACGCGCTGGGCAACCCCCGGGTCCGCCGCATGAAAATCCCACGGCGTGGCCAGCAGCGCCAGCGCGCTCACCTTCTCCGGCTGGCGCAGCGCCGCCGCCAGCGCCAGCAGCCCGCCCATGCAATACCCCGCCAGCACCACC
>NZ_JABEVC010000096.1 GCF_013044125.1 Acidocella sp.
AACGCATCGGCACGTTGCTCAACGAGTTCAAACCACAGGAATGCGCAAACTACTTCAAAAACTCAGGATACGCGTCAAATTAGGTGAAAGAGACTCTAATCCGCGTCGATGCTGACAGCCGCCAGGCGGAAGTCCACCGCCACGGTTATCTGATAGGTGCGCCCGGCGAAGCCGGACGGCGGGGCAGGGTAGTGCGCGATCCGCGCATCTCTGAGCGCCGCCGCATCCAGCAGCGGAAACCCGCTCGAGCGCGTCAGCGCGATGTTGGAGACCACGCCGTTCAGATATGTGAATGTAAGCTGCGGCGAGCCCGCCTCATGCGCCATCTGCGCGGACTGTGGGTAGACCTCGTTTGCATGTGCCTGTAGCGCTGCTTTGATCGCGGCGCTGAAAACGTCCACAGCGCCGGCGCTCGGCGCGGGCGGCACCACGGGCTGCGGCGGCACCGGCACCGGTGGCGGCTTAACGGCTTGCGGCGGCGTGGGCAACGTCTTGGGCAACGGCTTGGGCACAGGAACGTGCCGTACGACATGCCGCACCACATGATGCGCCGCGGGCTTTGGCGGCGGCGGCAATGGTTTGGCCACCGGCTGCACCACGGGCTGAGCCACGGGCTTGGGCGGCACTGGCACTGGCGGCGCTGGTTTGGGGGCAGGCGGGGTGATAACCGAAAGCTTCACCACCGCAGGGGTTAGCGCAGGCGTCTGCTTATGCGCCATTATCGGCATCAGCAGGCCAAGCGCTGCCAGCTCGAGCAGCAGCCCCACGCCCATCGCGGTGGCAAAGCGGAGGTTTCCGGTATCCGGGGTGAGCCAGGAGGAGTTCATTGTCTCAGACATTTGTACCAAATCTATCGTTTTCAATATGACATTCTAACGCATCAAGGCCCGGCTTACGCCGGGCCTTGACTTACGCAGCCGTGGTTTCTCTAAACGGTCACAAACTTCAGAAGTTGATCGGCACTGAGAGTGAAACGAAGGCCGAGGTTCCGCCCAGCACATAGTACCAGGTTTGGCCTGCCGCATCGGTGCCGTTGTCGAAGATCGCCTGCTTCTGATTGGTGATGTTGTCCACGTTCAACTTCACTCTGATCTGGCTCAGGTTCGGGTTGAGATGGTTGAACGTATAGCCCGCCGCGAGGTTGACGACGTTATACGGATTGTACCAGCCGCCCGGGGATTTGCCGACGGCCGGGCTGTTGGCATAAGCGCCGATCCCAGTTGTGCCGGAATACTCGCCGCCGGTCCACTGGTCGATCACCGAGCCATAGATGCCGTTCTTGTCGTAAATTACGCCGAAGTTGGAGGTGAATTGCGGCGCCTGGGTGATGTAGGCGTTGGTGGATGTCTTGAACGCCTGGTTATAGCCCGCGTTCGCAAACAGGCTGAGGCCGTTATCGAAGCTGTAGGTCGTGTCACCTTCGATGCCGCGATAGATCACGCCGCCGCGGTTGAAAAAGATCTTGTTGTTGCCTGAACCGCTATGGTCGATGTAGTTCTGGAAATGGATATTGTAGATATCCCCGCCCATCGCCAGATGCGGCCCCTGATAGGCAAAGCCGGTCTGGAAGTTGATGGTGCTTTCAGGCTTCACACTCTCGATCGTAATATCGTTGGTATAGAAAGTGTTCAGGTTCGGCGCCAGGAATCCTTCGGCGGCCTGACCATAAACCGAGAGGTTCGGGTTGATGTCGTATTTCGCCTCGAAGGAGGGGAGCATTTTGTCGTAGTTGTGCTGGAAACCCTGCGGCGATTGTGTGGTCTGGTTGAAGGGTGCTTTCAACGCGCGCTTGAAGAAAGCGTATTTCAGACCGGCGGTTAGGGTCAACCCGTCAATCGGCTTGTAGTCCACCTGCCCATAAGGCTGGAAGGTGTAGAGCTGGTTATACTGCAAACGGTCGATGGTGGGCCCGGTGCCATTGGCGAGATAGTTCGGCACGGCGCCCGCGTTCAGGATCACTTCCTGCTGGAAGCGGGTGTTCACCTGATGGTCGAACCACAGGCCGGTCTTGATATCGCCCCAGTCGAAATCCTTCTGCAAACGCTGGATGGTGCCGACCGAGCGGTAATCCATCTTCATCTGCTGGCCTGGAACGCCGGTGACAGCCGCGCCGCCCGGCGTGTAGGCAACCAGATTCGGAACCGCGCCGGCGGGCAGCGCCTGCCCGGGCAGGCCCTGGCCGTTGGCATCGGCGCCGTTCAGCCCGTGGTGGTAATAGCCATAGGTATAAATTTTGCCGTCATAGAGCCAGCCCGCACCAAAGTTAGACTGTACATCGATGTAATTCATATCGGTTACGATATGGTCGGCGTTGTACTTGTTGTAGTTCTGCTGGGTTGGGTCGGTGCTGTTGGCGTAGTTCGAACCATAAAAAGCGAGCTGGTCCGAGGTCGTGCCGGTGGCGAAATTCTGGTATAATTTCTGGTAGTCGGTCATCAGCGTCACAGTGGTGTTGTCACCAACCGGGATCACGATTTTGCCGAAGAAATTGGTGCGTTCCTGTCCGGTGTTGGTCAGGCCGCCGTTGCTCTGAATGTGCTCAGCATCAACCACCGCCGCGGTGCCGTTGGCGGACTGGATGGAGCCGGTATCATAACGCACGCCGCCCAGGTTGGTGTCATAGCTGCCCCATTCGCCATACGGCGTAATGGTGCGCGTCGCTGCCGGGTCGATGGTACGCAGCGAAATGGTGCCGCCGAAGGTGGCATCGCCCACGGTTTCCGCCGTGCCGGGGCCGCGGTCCACAATGGTCTGGCCGATCTGGCTGGCGGTGAAGAACGAGGTCGAGTGATGCGTGAAATCGTTGGAGTCGCCAAAGGGGATGCCATCGAAGGTCACGTTGTACTGGCCATCGGAGAAGCCGCGGATGGTCGGGCCGTTGGCTTCCTGCAAACCGGGGCCGTTCGGGCTGATCGCCGAGACCGAAGGCGTGAGTTTAGCAATATCAGCGAAGCTCTGCGTGCCGATGAGCAGGTTCTCGATGGTCTTTTTGCTCACCACCGAGGTCGGCTGCGTGGAGTTCAGCGGCGTCAGCGAGGGGGCTTCGTTCGGCGCGGTGCCGGGTGTGCTGGCGAGCAGCGCGGTATCGGCCGTGCCGGTGGCGAGCACGGCGCCGAGATCGAGGTTCACCGGCGCTGTGCTGGTTTGCGCATGCGCGGATGCGGTGGCAAGAACCAGCCCAGCCAGGGCGAATGCCAACGCCCGGTGCGAGGAGGCCCGGCGCAAGGCGCGCCGGAACGTGTTTGCGGAATTCATTATTTAAAGCCCCTGTTTTATGATCGCGCCCGTCCCAATGCGAGCGCCGTCGTTACACGGGCTGGGCGATACTCTACCGCAGTGCAAAAAGCGGTGTCAGTTTCGCTAAGAATCCATGACCCTTTTGTTGCAGGCTGGCCGCGATAAAAAACCCGCCGGACCATGTGGCCGGGCGGGTTTTCTTAAGTCATAACTTTAAAAAAACCTAACTTGCGCCTGGCGCCGGTTGGGCGGCGATACCGATATCCGAAACCCCGGCCTTACGGGCGGCATCGATCACGCTCATGAAATCCTGAAATGGCGTGGTCTTGTCAGTGGCGATCGTCAGGTCGGTCTTGTCGGGCGCGCCGTCGGCCTGGAACATGGCCGTCAGCTGGTCAGGCGTCATCACCTGGTCCTTCACCTTGATCGTCCCGTCGGGCAGCACGTTCACGGTGAATTTCGGATGCGGCAGCGTATCAGCCTGGCTGGAGGTCGGCAGTTGCAGGCTTACCCCGGCGTCGGGGATCATCTGCAATGTCACGATAACAAAGAACACAAGCAGGAACAGCATTACGTCGATCATCGGAATGATCTCGATGCGCGCCTTGCGGCGTTCGAAATAGCGCATTTTCATCGGTTCAGGCGTTCACCAGCCGCGGGCTGGCCTGGGTCTTTGGCGCCGCGCCGCGCGAGGGCACCATGGGAGAACCGTCCGTGCGGTTCACGATCATCATCTTCATCGAGTCGAGCTGGTGCACGATCAACTGCACCTGGTTGCTCAGGGCGTTGAAGCCGGTGAGCCCGAGCATGGCGATGAAAATACCAAACGCGGTGGCGACCAGCGCATCGGCGACGCCGCCGGTCACTTCGGCCGGGGCGTGGCCCGGCTGGGCCAGCACGTTAAAGGCGTGGAACATGCCGATAATGGTGCCAAACAGGCCGAGCAGCGGCGCCAGGGTTACCACGGTGTCGAGAATCCACAGCCGGCGGTCAAGCATCGGGGCGATCAGCATGATCGACTCATCCAGCCGGTTGGCCATGCCCTCGGCATCGGCGGTGTCGAGATGGCGGATCGCGGTATCCAGCAGGGCGGCTTCCGGCAGGCTGCCCGCGGCGTGCAGCAGGCCCGTGAGGTCCTGGTGTGAGAGAGCGGATTTTTCGGCGGTTGCGCGGATGATCGACTTGCCGCGCAGGATTGTGCTCCGCAGCGACCAAGCGCGGTCGATCATAACGGCCAAGGCCACCAGCAGCAGCGTTGCCAGGACATAGAGTACCCCATCCGAGTAGCCGGCGAGATAAATGATATACGCGATGCTCAACTTTTTAACCCCTAATGTGTTTAGGTGGCCGATACATCAACTTGCCTTCCCGCAGTGTGATAGATTTGTGTCAGTAACGTTCTCCCGCGCGGCGGACCTTGTGGTTTTGCCCCGCGGGCGCCCTCGGGCTAAGACCTCACCGTATGACTCACTCAACCGCCACCGAGGGGCGCGGAAAGATCCCTCCTGAGCTGGTTCTGGTATCTATCACCATGATCTGGGGCTTCACCTTTCTGGCCATCAAGCTGGGGCTGGCGCATGGCGGCGCCCTGGCGCTGGTGGGCCTTCGTTTTGCCATTGGCGCCGTGCTGCTCGTTGTCATCACCCGCCCGTCCTGGCCCCGCCTGGCGGAATGGCGCGCCGGATTTTTCATCGGCGCCTCGCTCTTCGCGGGCTATGCGCTTCAGGCCCAGGGCCTGACCGACATCGCCTCCAGCCGCTCGGCTTTTTTCACCGCTCTTTATGTGCCCCTGGTGCCAGTGCTGCAGTTGCTGTTGTTTCGCAAGCCCCCGGGGTGGAGCGGCCTGCTCGCCATCATCCTGGCATTCGCCGGGCTTGCCCTGCTCGCGCATCCCAAGGGCGGCGTGTTCCGGCTTTCCCTGGGCGACATGCTGACCCTCGCCGCCGCGCTGGCCTGCGCGCTCGAGATCATTCTGCTCAGCCGCTATGCTCCGCGCTGCAATCCGCAGCGGCTGGCGATTGTGCAGATGAGCGTGGTGGCGGTGCTCAGCCTGGGCGCCAACCTGCTTACCGGCGCCGCGGTGCCCTGGGGCTACCCGCCGTTCTGGTACAGCACCATCGGCCTGGGAGCCGCCACGAGCGTCATCATGTTTGGTCAGGCCTGGGGGCAGGCGCACGTCCCGGCGCTGCGGGCCAGCGTTATCTTCGCCATGGAGCCGGTCTGGGCGGGGGCCGTGGGCGCCGTGGCGGGCGACCCGATGGGCCTCGCCACCATCGCCGGCGCCGGCATGATCGTGACCGGCATCCTGGCCGAGCCGTTCAGAAGGTTTTTGGCCCGCAAAGCCGCTCCGCCCGCACCTGCTCGGGCGGCGCGCCAAACCAGCGGCGGCACGCCCGGCTGAACGGACTCAGCTCGGCATAGCCCAACAACTGGCCGATGCCTGAGATCGAGAGATGCGGCAGCGACAAATAGCTAAGCGCCAGCGCCTGGCGCACTTGCTGCACGGCGTCTGAGTAGCTGAGGCCAAGCTCCCCCAGGCGCCGCTGCAAGGTCCAGCGGGCGATGCCCAGCGCATCCGCCACCTCTTCCATGGGCGGGTATCCATCGGGCAACCGGGCGCGAATCTCTCCGCGCACGCGCTCAGCCAGCGGTACGGCCCCGCGCGGCAACCGGCGCATGCACGCCTCCGCCAGCAGGCGCGAGAACCTGCCCGCATCCGTGCCCGGCATCGCCCGGTTCAAATCGCGCGGGCGGAAGGCAATGGCATTGGTACGCTGGCCAAAATATACCGGCGCGCCAAATGTCTCCTCATGCTCGCCGCAATGCCCAGGGTTCGGATGCTCGAAATGCACCTCCTCGGGCACAAACCCCGGGCCGAACGCATGCCGCAACAGGTTCTGGAACATCGCGATGGTCAGCTCCGCATCCTGGCGCCGGTCGAATATCCGCCAATCGAGAATCCGGTACTCCAGCCGCAGCAACCCGCTCTCGGCGCGTAAGCCTACCTGGCTGGCCTCCTGGTGCAGCGGAAACAGATCCACGAACTGGCGTAACGCGGTGCCGATGGTGGGCGCGGCCAGCGCGACATCGCCCACCAGCCCGTGGCTGAAGGCCGGGAACTGCCGCCCATAGCGCAGTCCGAAACTGTCGCAGCGGGAAATTTTCGCAGCCCGCTCCATCATGTCCACATAGGCTGAAAGCGCCAGGCTGCCCTCGCTGGCGCCGTTCAGCCGGCTGGCATCAATCCCCGCCGGTCCCATTACCCGGCCGGCATCCGCACCGATTTTATCAAGAAACGGCAAAAGTCCCAAAGTCGCCACCAGGGCGACCTGCGCGCACCCGCTCTGTTCAGCCTGGGTCTGTTCAGCCGGCTGGCTTATCATTTCAAACTCCGCCCTTCGTCCCGGGTGCGGTGCGCATGGCATATCCCGAAGTTCGCAAGCTAAGCCGATAACGATCCGGCGTGCAACCCGCCCGGGATCACCGGGCGGGCTGCGTATCCGGCAGATTTTTAGGAGCTTTCTCTCTAATCGTCGTCGTTACCGCCGCCAAAGCCGACCACGATTGCCGGTGGCGCGTAGTAAGCCGGGGGCGGGGCGTAATAGGCTGGCGCCGGTGGCGCATAATACTGGGGCCGTGGATAATACCCGCCGCCCCAACCGGCCTGCCAATGGTCTTGCCGGCCGTCATCGCCGCCGCGCTGCTGGTGGTGCCAGCCATCGCCGCCATGGTCGCGCCAGTCGTCGGCCTTGGCCGCCTGCGTCATTGCCAAGCCGATGCCCAGCGTCAAAGTGGCAATCAGAAGTTTAGTGCGCGTCGCAGTTGTTTTCATAAACCGGCCCTCCAGAGCTGATGTTTTCCATTATGCGGAAAAACGGGTCAGCCTCGGGGCGGCATCAAGGCGCAAACAAGGCAGCGCGTTACAAAAAATTTATGAAATTTCCGGCTCGCTCTTGCGTTCGCGCAGCAGCCAGAGCAGCACGGGGAGTGCCAGCAGGACCATGGGGAATTGGACGAGCAGTCCTGAGATGATGGCGATTGCGAGTGGCTGCTGCATCCCAGCGCCCTGGCCGAGGTCGAGCGCCAGTGGCAGCAGGGTGAGGATGGCGGCGAGCGTAGTCATGGCGATGGGCCGCAGGCGGTTGACGCTGGCGGCGATCAGCGCTGCGCGGGTGTCCATATCCTGCGCCAGATGATTGTATTCGCTGACAAAGAAAATCGCCATTTCGGTGGCGATGCCCACGATCATCGTCATGCCCATCAGCGCGGTGATGTTCAGCTCGATTCCGGTGAGCCACAGCCCGGTGAACACCGCGGTGGTGGAGAGCAGCGAGGTGCCCATGATCGCGAACACCAGCGAGAACCGCTCATAGAGAAATAGCAGCAGCGCGAATTCCGCCAGCAATGCGGCGATGAACACGCGCATCAGCCCGGCGAAGGCGATCTGCTGCTGCTTATATAGCCCGCCCAGCGTGTAGGTGACCCCAGGGCCGAGCACGCCGGGCTTGGCCAGCGCGGTTTTCACATCCGCGATCACGCTGCCGATCCCCCGCCCGCTGATCCGCCCCGTTACCGCGACGATCTGCTGCAGGTTCTCGCGCGTGATCTCGGGTTGCCCGGCAGCGATGGAAAAACGGGCGATACTGCCAAGCGGCACCAGCTTGCCGCTGGGGGTGGCAATGGGAATTGCCGCCAGCGCATCGGTGTTCGCCTTGGCGCCGGGGTCGAGCTGCACGCGCACCCCGGTCTGCTGGTTCTGGCCTTCCAGCGTGGTCACCACGCTGCCGTTCAGCTGCGTATCCAGGCTGGCCGCCACGCTTGCCGGGTCCAGCCCCAGCATCGCCGCCCGCGCCGGGTCAACGTGGATTTCATACGCATCCCCCGCCGGGACGATGCCGTTTACCACCGAATTCACCCCCGCGATGCGGCCCAGCGCAGCGGCCACGCGCAGCGCCGCCGGCCCCAGCTGGCTCGGGTCCGCCGCCGCCAATTTCACCTCGATGGGCTGCGGCACCCCGGTCAGATCCCCGATCTCATCGCCCATCAGCTGATGCAAATCGGTATCCACGCCGGGAACCTTGGCGGTGATCTGTTCGCCAAGCCGCTGCATCACGGCGTCGATCCCCGGCCGGGTGCCAACCGGGGTCAGCCGCACCACGATATCGCCCTGGTTCGGCTCGTTCAGGTCGCCGCCAAACCCGGCCCCGATCCGCGTCGAGAAGCTCTCCACCGCCGGGTCGGCGCGCAAAATACCTTCCACCTGCGCGATCTCGCGTTGCGTCTCCCCCAGCGAGGTGCCGGGCGCGCTCTGGTAATCCAGAACGAACCCGCCTTCGTCGAGATTGGGCATGAAGCCGGTTTGCACATGGTTGAAGGAAAGTGCCCCCACCACCAGCAGCCCCGCCACCGCGCCGCCGAGCAGGGCAGGGTGCCTGAACACCCGGGCCAGCAGCGCGCCATGGGTGCGCGTCAGCCAGCCGGGCTTGTCCATCTCCGGGTCGTGCCATTTGCTGAAATTGATTAACCGGCTCGCCAGCAGCGGCACCGCGAAGGCGGTGAGCAGCCAGGAGGCAAACAGCGTGGAGGCCATGGTGATGGAGAGCGCCTTGAAGAACGCCCCGGTCACGCCGGAGAGAAACCCCAGCGGCGCGAACACGATCAACGTCGCGGCCGAGGAGCCGGTGAGTGGCGCCAGAAACTCCGCGCCATCGCTCAGAACCCGGTTCGCCACCGGCACCGCCCCCGGCTCATGGTCCGCCGCATATTGCCCGCTGGCACGGCGCGCCAGGTGCTCGATCATCACGATCACATCGTCGATCACCAGCCCGACCGAAGCGGCCAGCCCGCCCAGGGTCATGATGTTGAAACTCATCCCCAGCAGCGAGAGCACCAGCACCGCCGCCGCCAGCGAGGCCGGCACGATCAATACCGCCAGCAGCGTGATGCTCCAGCTGCGCAGGAAGAACAGCAGCACCAGCGCCGCCAGCCCTACCCCGATCAGGATCGCATCGCGCACCGAGCTCGCGGCCGCCACCACCAGCGTGCTCTGGTCATACCATTTGCTTAAGCGCACGCCGGGCGGAATCTGCGGCGCGAACCCCGCCAGCGCCTGCTCCACCGCATGCGCGATTGCGACCGAGTTGCTGCCCGGCTGCTGGAACAGCAGCACGGTTACCGCCTGTTTGCCGTCCGCCGAGACAGCGAAATACTGCGGTGTCACCCCTGCATGCACACGGGCGACATCCGAGAGCCGCAGCACGCCATCCGGCCCGCCGCGCACCACGATATGCTTCACATCGTCCACCGTGTGCAGCGCATTGGCGCTCATCAGCAAATAGAGCAGGTCGTGGTCTTCCACCCTTCCCACTGATTGCAGCACATTCGCCGCCCCCACCGCCCTGGTCACATCCCCCAGCGTTAAATGAAACGCCGCCAGCAGATGCGGGTTCACATCAACCTCAACCTCCGCCGTATCGCCGCCCTGCACCTGCACCCGCGCCATGCCGGGAATGGCCGAGAGCAGCGGCACGATCTGGTATTTCGCGAGGTCGCGCAATTTTACCTGGCTCACGCCGGGCGAGGTGAGGGCATAGGCCATGAAGGGGAATACCGTCGGGTCCATGCGCAGCACGGTATAGCTGGTGCTGGGCGGCAGGCTGGGCAGCAACTGCGCTACTGCGGCGTTCACCCCCAGCGTGGCGGCGGTCATATCCGCCCCCCAGCTGAAATCAATGATCATCTGCGCCGCCCCGCGTGAGGTCGTGGAAGTCACATCCACCACCCCCGGCACTGCGCGCACCGCCTGTTCCATCGGCTGCGTCACCTGCAGCATCATTTGCTGCGCCGGTTGGCTGCCGGTGCTTATATTCACCCGCACGCGCGGAAACGCCGTCTGCGGAAACAGGCTGATCGGCAGCGAGAGCGCGGAGAGGATGCCGCCAAAGGCCAGGGCAGCCGCCGCCAGCAGCACCGAGCGGCGGTGCCGGTTCAACCAAAGTGCGAATTTCAATTCCCGGCTCCGCTCGCTATCCGCACCGCGGTGCCGTCATCGAGTTGATACGCCCCAATGGTGACCAGCGGCAGCGCCGCATTCAGCCCCGCCGCCGCCAATACGCTCTGCCCGCCCGCGTTGCCGAGCACCCGCACATCAACCCGGTGCGCGATGTTGCGCGCATCGAGCTGAAATACGTAACTCCCTTGCGCATCGCTCTGCACCGCGTCGCGCGGCACCACATAGCCGTTCAGCTGGCCGGTGGTGATCACCGCCGCCACCGGCGCGCCCAGCGGCAGCGCGCCGTGCGGGGCAAGCATCACATCCTGCAACCCGCTCTGCGGATTGGGCATCGCCGCCACCAGCGCGACCTGCCCGTCCACCACCGCGCCGCCATCGTTCAGCAGCGTGATTTTCGCCGTATCGCCGGGGAGGATACTGCCCGCCTGCGCCGGGGTCACACCCGTTACCGCCACCAGATGGCCGTTCTCGTCCAGCCGCAACAACCCGCTGCCCGCCGGCTGAATACTCCCCGGCGCCACCAGCACGGCGGCAACAACACCCGCGAACGGCGCCACGATCGTGCGC
The DNA here is from genome assembly GCF_013044125.1 of Acidocella sp. Lineage (GTDB taxonomy): Bacteria > Pseudomonadota > Alphaproteobacteria > Acetobacterales > Acetobacteraceae > Acidocella. The sequence goes on from NZ_JABEVC010000096.1 coordinate 10,817, forward strand.
GTCCGCCCCGCCCCCGCGGCCTGCAACGCCTTAAGCGTGCCACTGGCATCCCCCACGGCCTGCTCGGCCGCCGCCAGATCCGCGTTCGTCGCCAGATGGCTCGCCAGCAACGCCGCCACATGCGCCCGCGCCGCTTGCGCCGCCGTCAGCGCATCGCGCGCCTTGCGCAGCTCCGCGACCGAGGGCGCATCCGCCGCCAGCGTTGCCAGCACCTGCCCGGCGGCCACACTTTGCCCCAGGCTCACCGCCACATTGCTGACAACGCCGCTGGCCTGCGTGGAGAGTGTTTGCTCCGCCCCCGGCCCGGCGGCCACGCTGCCATAGGCCGTCACGGTGGCGGGCAGGCTGCCGGGGGCAAGCTTCATGGTGTTCACCAGCACGCTCGGCGCCGCCGTTGCTGTGGCCACCGGGGTGGGGGCAAATACCCACCACGCGGCCCCGGCCAGTAACAGCAGGGGCAGGAGCATCCAGGGGCGAACAAACTTCATGCGGCGGGTTCCATCGGCGCGGTGGCGATTGCTGGCAGGCCAACCCCGGTTAAGGTTTCCAGCGAGAGCCGGGCGGTCAATAATTGCACCCGCAGCGCAATCGCCTCGCGCGCGCGGCTGGTGGCAGCACTCTGCAACCCGGCGGCGCTGGCCGCATCCAGCGCCCCGCTGGCGAACGCGGCCCGCGCTTGCGCCGCGATTTTCGCCGCGGCTGCGGCCTGGATGTCAGCAGCGGCGCTCTCATTCTGCAACAGCGCGATGCGCGCCAGCAGCGCCCGCGCCCCGGCATCCGCGCTGGCCAGGCTGGCCTGAAACTGCGCGGCCAACTGTGCCCGCGTGGCGCTTGCCTGCGCGATGGCGCCCCGGTTGCGGTTGAACAGCGGCAGGCTCAGGCTCACCTGCGGCCCGGCGCTCCACACATTGCTCGTGTCCCGCCCGCCGGTCGCGCCGATGCTCACGGGCAGAAACTGCGACAATATCGCCCCGCGCAGCTTCGCATCCGCCTGCTCGTAGCCAAAGCGCAGCGCGATCAAATCCGGCCGCCGCTGCGCCAGTGAGTTGATGGCGTCCTCGACCGCCGCCGGGTTTAGCGGCTGCACCGGGCTCAGCGCTACCGCCACCTCGGTGCCCGGCTGCAACCCCAGCAACGCGTCCAACTGGTCGCGGTCCTGGTCGCGCGTCTGCACCGCCGTGTTCAACGCGCCATCCACCGCCGCCAGATCCGCCATGCTGACCGATAGCGCCGCCACGGTGAGGTTATGCGCGGCCACCTGCGCCTGCGTCGCCGCGTTCACCCGCGCTAGCGCGTCATGGTCCGCCCGCAGCGTGGCCAGGCTTTGCGTATCGCCGTGCAGCATGATGCAAAGCTGCTCAGCCTGGCTGGCCACCTGCCATTCCTGCCATAATATCTGCGCGTTCACCTGCGCCAGCCCGGCCTTGGCCGCGCGGACATTCACCCGGTAGGTCACCAGTGCCGACACATCCTGGCTCAACCCCCCGGCCAGCGCCGGCATGCTTCCCGGCCCGCTGAGCAGCGCCGAAAACCCGGCGCTCAGCGAAGGATCCGGCACCAGCCCCGCGCTCAGCAAATCCGCCTCGCCCACGCCCCGCTGCGCCCGCGCCGCCACCAGATACGGATCGTTCAACACCGCCAGCGCCGCCACATCCGGCAGGCTCAACGCCCCGCCCAGAGGCACCGCGCCGCCACCCGGCAACTGGTTGCGCAACCCGGAAACCGAGGCATGCAGAGAATCATGCAGAACAAGCGGCGCAGGATGATAAACCGCGCAGCCGGAGAGCCCCAGAAACAAGCCCGTTCTCAGGGCGATCCGATAGTATCGCGGCAAGCTCATATGATCAGTGTGCCTCAAAGTTCCCGCGTACACTAACCCACCCGCCGCCCCCTTGTCACATATGACGGAACTGTCATCCTGCCTGGCCCTTGCGCCGCCGCGGCGTCTGCGCTTGAAGCCCTTCTCCTTGAACATTGGGCCCCTGAATGACAAAGCTGATCGGTATTGATTTTGGCACCACCAACAGCGTGGTGGCCGTGCTCTCGCCCGATGGCAGCGTGCAGACCCGGCGCTTCGCCCTTGGCGCGGCGGAGTTTGACGTGTTCCGCACGGTGCTGTGCTTCTGGAGCGAGCAATCCAAAGGCCGCAGCCACATGCACCATGCCGCTGGGCCGCAGGCCATTGAGGCCTATCTGGACGACCCGCTCGACAGCCGGCTCATCATGTCGATGAAAACCTATCTTGCCCAGCACAGTTTCACCCAGACCAATATTTTTGGCCGCATCTTCACCCTCGAGCAGATGATCGCGCTGTTCCTTCGCGCGCTGCTCGGGACCGGGCATGCCGGCGCGCACATCATCGCCGGCCGGCCCGTGCGCTTCGCCGGAGACTTCGCCGATGATGATTTCGGTGAGGCCCGCCTGCGCGCCAGCTACGCCGCTGCCGGTTTCCCCGCGATTGACGTGGCGCTTGAACCCCAGGCCGCCGGCTATCGCTTCACCCGCGGCCTCTCCGCCCCCGCCACCGTGCTGGTGGGCGACTTTGGCGGCGGCACCAGCGATTTTTCGTTGTTGCGCTTCACCTCCGGCGCCGCGCATCCGGTGGTCTCGCTCAGCCATAGCGGCATCGGCATCGCGGGCGACACCTTCGACTACCGCATTATCGACAACGTGGTCTCCCCGCAGCTAGGCAAGGGCGGCACTTATAAGGTCATGGGTACGGATTTGCCGGTGCCGGTGGAATATTTCTCCGGCTTCGCGCGCTGGCACCGGCTTTCGCTCATGCGCACGCCCCGCATCCTGCGCGACATCGAGGAAGTCGCCCGCGCCAGCGCCGACCCCTCGCGCCTGCGCAACCTGATTGCCCTGGTGCGCGATGAAGCCGGTTATCAGCTCTACCAGACTGTCAGCGCGCTAAAGGCTCAGCTCTCCAAAGCTCCAACGGCGCGGCTACACTTCGCGCATGAAAAACTGGTGATCGACAGTGAAGTCTCACGCGCTGATTTTGAATCCTGGATCGCCCCGGATGTGCAGCGTCTGGCCGCAACGGTTGATCAGGCGCTGGAGCGCGCGGGGGTTACGGTGGAGGAGGTCGACCGCGTTTTCCTCACAGGCGGTACATCGTTTGTCCCCGCGGTGCAGCGCATTTTCACCGAGCGCTTCGGCGCGCAGCGTATCTCGGCGGGGGGAGAATTCGTCTCGGTGGCCGAGGGGCTGGCGTTGATCGGCCGTGACCGGCTGGCCGCCGCGGCCTGACCTCACCGCCGCGCCAGGCGCGCCTTATACGACATGTTGCAGGAAATCCCGTAATCTTTCGCTCGGCGGGTTGGTCAGAAGCTCGCCGGGCTTGCCGTCATGCGCGATTTTGCCGCCCTCCATGAACAGCAGCCGCGTTCCGGCCTTGCGGGCAAATTCGATCTCATGTGTCACGATGACCATGGTCATGCCCTCTTCCGCCAGCGTCTGCATCACCTTCAGCACCTCCTGGCGCAATTCGGGGTCCAGCGCCGAGGTCGGCTCATCGAACAGCATTAGCTTCGGCCGAATGGCCAGCGCCCGGGCGATGGCGACGCGCTGCTGCTGCCCGCCGGAGAGCTCGGCGGGATAGTGGTTGGCGCGTTCCGAGAGGCCAACCTTCTCCAACAGGGCCAGCGCCAACTCGCGCGCCTCACGCCGCGTTGCCTTGCGCACGCGCATCGGGCCGAACATCACATTTTCGAGCGCCGTCATCTGCGGGAACAGATTGAACTGCTGAAACACCATGCCGGCTTCGAGGCGGATATTGCGGATATCGTTGCGTCCGCCTTTTACACTATATCCGTCGACACGGATGTCGCCGCCCTCGATTGATTCAAGGGCATTGATGCAGCGCAGCAGCGTAGACTTTCCCGATCCGGACGGGCCGATGACAACCACAACCTCACGGGGCATGATCTCAAGGTTGATGCCGTTGAATATTTTGTGCGGGCCAAAACTTTTCTGGACATTGGAGAATTCCACGATGCTCATAGGATCGGCATCCTTCTTTCAACATATTGCCAGAACAGGCCAACGGCACTGAGCATCACGAAATAGATCACGGCGACAGCCGACCATATTTCGACAGCTCTGAAATTATCAGCGATGATTTCCTGGCCGGTGAAGGTTAGTTCGCTTACGCCGATCACCAGCAGCAGCGAGGTATCCTTTAGGCTGGTGATGCACTGGTTGCCCAAAGGCGGAATAAGCCGCCGGAATGCCAGAGGCCCCGTGATAAAGACCAGAACCTTCCAGAACGGCAGGCCCATCGCCAGCCCGGCTTCGGTTAGCCCCTTAGAGATTGAGAGAAGCGAGCCTCGGACAATCTCGGCGACATAGGCGGAGGAGTTGATGGCAATGGCGATAATGCCTGCCGTAACGCCTTGAATCCTGACATGCATAAGAATGGGCAGCGCAAAATAGATGAACATGATCTGCACGATGAGAGGCGTGCCGCGGATAAAGGCGACATAGACCTGCACCAGGGCATTAACCGGCATCGGCCCGAAAGCGCGCAGCATCCCAAGCAGCATGCCACCCGATATGCCGAGGATCAGTCCGATGGCGGCTATGAAAACGGTAAGCTCAGCCCCCTGCAATAACTGTGGGAGAGCCGCGATGACAGCAGACCAATCAAAGGACATTGGGTCTCTCCCCTGGCGAAAACATTGAAACCGGATCAGCCGGGCAGCCGGGTTACCGGCTGTCCGGCCAAGGCGTTATTTGGGTTCGAACGCGGGCTGCATTCCGAACCATTTGATATATGTGGCCTTGTAGAATCCGTCAGCCGAAAGCTTCGACAACTCGGCGTTGATCTGCGGCACCAGCGGGCTGCCCTTCGGGAAGGCAATGCCGTAATACTCACCGCTTTCCATCGGCGGTGTCAGCACCCGCACCAGGCCCTTGCCGGCGGTGTTGGCATAATAGACCACATTCGGCGTGTCGTGAATCACGGCGTCCACGCGCCCCGCCTGCAAGGCCAGCAAGGCATCGTCAATATTGGGGAAGCTTACCATCTGGGCATTTTTTACATTGGCCTTCACCCAGTCGACTGTCGCCGTTCCGGTTTTAACGCCGATCTTTTTGCCAGCGAGATCCGCCGGCGAGGTGATCGCCGTGTCGTTCTTGGCGACAACCGCCGTCAGGCCGCTTGCATAATATGGCTCTGAGAAATCAATCACTTGCGCCCGTGCCGGGGTAATGGTTATGCCCGAAATCGCGACGTCGATGTTTTTGGTCTGCAGCGCCGGGATGATACCGCTGAAATCCATCGGTTGCCATTTGAACTTCAAGCCGAGATCGCTGGCGATCTTGGTCCAGAGATCAATGTCAAATCCTTGTGTCTTTCCATTGTTGCTGAATTCAAAAGGCATAAATGAAACATCTGTGCCGACGGTGAGAACCTTCCCCTCGGCGAAAGAGGCTTTCGCACTACCTGTCAAAGCGAGCGCGGCGGTAAAAATTCCAAGGAGAAGCCGACGGCGCATGTTAAGTATCCTTCCTGATAAATGTACAAAAAACGTTTAATATCGTGCAGCAACGGCGCCAGCAGGGAACAGTGGTCAGGAAGAGAGGATAAGCCAACCTGCCCGGGAGCACTTCGCGGACATTTCTTCCGCTCATTACTCTGCGTAACTTTCAAAAATCTGTCAAAATCTTTCTGCGAAGACGTGTGGCAATCCTGATGACCTTATGTCCGAGACCGGGATATGTTGAGGTTAAAAAAAATCATTCCCCATAAAGGGCCAGAATCAGTGGGATATGTCAACGGGCCAGAACCGCTTGGACGCCGTGAAGATCAGCGGGGCGCCGCCCTCCTGGCCGGGGCGTGCTGCCGGCACGGAAACTGGAACGCGCCGGGTGAAATGGACCAGAAAGCCCTGTTAACAATGGAGGGATTACCATGCCAGCCGGGATAAGTGAGGCTTGGGCCCGTTGTTTCAAAAAAAACCACCTAATTTACAAGATTGTACGTGGAGCCTCTTTGTAACCAGCGAAATTAGTGGCAGTTTATCCTGGAGAGTTGGACGTAAGGAATAAATATCATGCAACCATCTGGTGAAGCTGAAATTTTAGCGCCTGATCTGCAGTCGCAGAGCGGCCGGTCGCGCGACCCGGAGCGCACCAAACAGGACATTTTGGATGTGGCAACGGAGGAGTTTGCAGCCAAGGGCTATGCGGGCGGGCGGGTGGATGCGATTGCCGCCAGAACACAGACCACCAAGCGCATGATCTATTACTATTTCGGGAGCAAGGAATTGCTCTATAGCTGTGTGCTGGCGCGCGCCTATCGCCGTATACGCCAGATCGAAGAGTATTTGGATCTGGACCGCCTTGACCCCGAAACGGCATTACGGCGGTTGGTGGAGTTTACCTTTGATTATCACGATGCGCATCCAGATTTCGTGCGCTTGGTGATGATTGAGAATATCCACAACGCCGAGTATGTAAAAAGCTCCGAGGAAGTACGGCAGGCCAATCGGCCGGCGATTGTGATTTTAAAAAACCTTCTGGAACGCGGCCGCCGGGAGGGTGTTTTCAAACGCGAGATCGAGCCGGTTGATTTGCATCTCATGATCAGCGCTTTGTGTTATTACCGGGTTTCAAACCGCCATACATTCGGGACGATTTTCGACTGTGATCTTACTGATCCCCGCGTACGCGAGCGCCAACGCAGAATGGTTACGGATACAATCGCAAGTTTTCTACTGACGACGGACTAGAACCGGATGACATGAGTTGGAATGGCTGTACGATTCCAACTCATGTCATCCGGCTAATGTTGCGCAAAGATTGCGTAATGCCAAGGTTTTCAATATTGGAAATGAAGATAGGGGCGCGGCTGGATGCGATTTGACATCGCATCCTTATGGGCGAGGGGCCAGCCTACTGGAACAGCGGCTCCAGATCAGATTGTCCCGAACAGCGCCTCCCCGTGCTTTAACAGCCCCCGCGCAACGACAACCCGGTGAATTTCCGAAGTGCCGTCGAATATCCGGTAAATGCGTGCGTCACGGTACAGCCGCTCTATGGGCAGGTCTGCGCAGTACCCCATGCCGCCGAACACTTGCACGGCGCGGTCAGCGACGCGGCCCAGCATCTCTGCCGCATAGACCTTGACCATGGAGATCTTTTCGCGCGGGTTTCCGCCGTTATCAATTTCCGTTGCGGCGTCGAGCACCATCCAGCGCGCAGCGTTGATCTCTATCGCGCTATCTGCGAGCATTTGCTGCACCAGTTGAAAATCGCCGATGGCCTGCCCAAATTGACGGCGCTGCTTGGCGTATTCGAGCATCAGATTCAAAAGCCGCGTGGCTTTGCCGACTGCGCGCGCGCCAACTTGCGCGAGCCGCACGCGCCCCAATGTTTCGAAGATCATCCGCAAGCCGCTCCCCGCCTCGCCCAGAAGATTTTCAGGCCCCAGAGCTACATCGTCGAAGGACAATTCAACATGGCTGGTGCCGGTCAATCCCATCATTTTTTGGTTCCGGCCAATGACGAAGCCCTGGCTTCCCTTATCCACCAGAAATAATGAAATGCCTTTTGCCCCAAGATCCGGATCGGTTACGGCGGAGACAACAAAGAAATCGGAAAACTCACCGTCGCTGATGAAGTGTTTGGAACCGGTTAACCTCCAGCCATCTCCCTCGCGGACCGCACGGGTTTTCAGGCTCGCCGCATCGGACCCTGCTCCCGGCTCTGTGATGGCGATTGAAAAAGTCCGCTCTCCCCGAACCGCCGGCAACAGCCAGCGCTCACGCTGCGCGCCGCTGGCGCAGAGCAAAACCTCATACACATTGCCAAAAGCACGCCGGATGAGGATGTCCTTTGCGTGGCCGAACTGCTCCTCCACTAACATGGTCTCAACCGCCGAAAGTCCGCCTCCGCCAAATTCTTCAGGAATATTCATGGCGTAAAATCCGTTCGCGCTTGATTTCTCGAAGAGCGCCTGGGCTTTTTCCGGTTCCAGATAGCCTTTTTCTTCGATTTCATCCTCAAGCGGCAGGAGTTCTTTCTCAACAAAGCGGCGAACGGATTCGACAAGCATCTTCTGCTCGGATGTCAACTTCATATCCATGTTAGCGTTTCCTAAGGTAGAATTCATTGTCTTGTAAGTCAGGGAAAGCGGGCTGCCGGTCCATTCGGGAGCTTCAGTTAGGCTCGGCCATGACGTGCATCAGCGGTCTGAGTTCCAGCGATACCCAACGGGTGCTGAGCCTGCGCGGCAGCTTTTGGCAATCTTCCAGTGGTGCATTCCTTGCCGCTTGCCCCGCAACAATTCCAGCGCCCAAAGTGCGCGCGCCAAAAAACTTCCTGCCACCCTAAATCTCCACTTAAAAATAATGGAATCTGGTTCCAAAATGGAATAATGTTCGTATTTTGTCAATGGTCGCGTTGGTGATGTGGGTCTCGCGCATGGGGGGAGCGCACAGATCAGGCAGGTGACGCCACAGCAGCCCGGCCGGCGGTGTGTGTGATAACTTCACGGGGGAGGCGATTTGCTCTCTTCCCTGGATGTGTGGGATGGAATCGTTGTCATGTCTTCTATTTTAGATCGTGCGTTAAATATCGTGGAGATCCTCGCCAACAGTCCTGGCGGGTTACAGCTTTATGTCATCGCGGAACGTCTGGACATTCCGCGCAGCGCCGCGCACCGGTTGCTGGGCGAACTCGCCCGGCTTGGCTATGTTGAGCAGGATGAGATCACCACGCTGTATCAGTTGACGCTGAAGGTCGCTTCGCTTGGCCAGACTTATCTCTCGCTCAATGGTATTCTCGACATCGCGCAGCCGGTCCTTGAACGGCTGGCGGAGAAAGCCGGTGAACTCGTGCGCCTGGGCATTGTCAATGATCATCGCCTGACGTGGATCGCCAAGGCGCAAGGGGCGCGCAGCGGCTTCCGGTATGACCCGGATGCGGGAATGGATGCGCATCTTGCCTCCACTTCAAGCGGCCATGCCTGGCTTGCCACAATGTCAGATGAGGAGGCGTTGCGGCTGGTCAGCCGTCAGGGGTTTGGCGATTCCGCCAAACTCGGCCCGAATGCCGCCATGACCGTGCAGGCCTTGCTTAAATGCCTCGCGCTGACGCGCCGGGATGGGTATGCGCTCAATCTGGAGAGTTCGGCACCCGGCCTGTCGGCCATTGCCGTCGCGATCCAGAAGCCGGGGACAACGCGTACGATTGGCGCGCTCAGCATCGCGGGGCCCGCCACGCGACTTTCCGAGGCGCAACTCCGCGCCCTGGCCCCCGAGCTGCGTGCCGCGGCGGGGGAACTCTCGGCTGCCAGCCTGGGGTCAAGCTATTTCGGCGGTGTCAGGCACCTTACCCGATCTGAAGAGGGGGCTGAGTAGCTTTACATCAAATCACTTTATTGGATGTAAAGCCATCATGCTCCCGGCGCCGGGATGCCCGGCGGATGGGGCATTACGCCAGTTTGACGGTCATTTGATTGATCATCCCGGCCGTGTCCGGCCGGATGCCGCGCCACCAGGCAAAGGCTTCCGCGGCCTGTTCCACCAGCATGCCCACGCCATCGGCCAGGCGTGTTACGCCAGCTTCACGCGCCAGCCTCAGGAAGGGGGTGAGGCCCTTGCCGTATAACAACTCATAGGCCAGAGCCCCGGAGCGGAACACGCTGGTGGGTACGGGGGGTAACTCCTGGTGCAGGCTGGCTGAAGTGGCGTTCACCACCACGTCGTACTGGCCTGCGCGCTCGCCGGACAGGGCCTCGTACCCGGTGGCAATGATGGTGCCGTGAGACGCGAACTGTTCGCTGATCGCAATAGCCTTGGCCAGTGTGCGGTTAACAATGACCAGCTCTTCCGGCTGCTCGTGCAAAAACGGCAGCAGCGCGCCGCGTGCAGCCCCCCCGGCGCCCAGCAACAGAATGCGCTTGCCCCGCAACGCCACGCCGAGATTGGCCACGATGTCTCTTGTCAGCCCAAGCCCGTCGAAATTCTCGCCTTCGGCTTTGCCGTCCGCGAAATTCAGGCAATTCACCGCGCCGGCCAGCTGCGCGCCCGGCTTCAGCCTGTCGGCATAGGCAAAGGCGTCGAGCTTGAACGGTGTGGTGATGTTCACGCCCATCCCGCCCGCGGCACGGAACGCATCGATTTCGGCGGCGAACCCGCCGAGCTTGCCCTCAATGGCGGTGTAGGTGAGGTTCTGGCCGGTTGCTTGCGCGAAAGCCGTGTGGATTGCCGGTGATTTGGTGTGCCCGATCGGGTTGCCGATAACGGCGTAGCGCGCGCTCATGTCAGTTGGTCCACGGCAGGCTCGTTATATAGCACGCCCTCGCGCACCAGGGCATCGATCTCGCCGGCGCTGTAGCCGAGCGCCTGGGCGATGCTCACATTATGCTGGCCCATCAGCGGGGCGGGGCTGCGCGGGGAGGTGTCGCAACCGGAGAAGCGGAACGGAAGGTTGGGCAGCTTCACCTTGCCGAGGACCGGATGGTCCTGCTCCACGATCATGCCGCGCGCGATCGTCTGGGGGTCGGCCAGAACCTCGTCGATCGTGTTTACCGGCGCGCAAGGCACGCCCGCCGCATCCAATGCCGCGGCGCAGGCGGCGCGAGAGGGCTGGGCCATGGTCCAGGTCCGGACATAGTCCAGTGCTGCGAGCCGGTTGGCGTTGCGATTCACCGAACCGTGGAAGCGTGTATCGGCCGCCAGGGCCTCGCCGCCGATCAACCGCGCCAGCCGCTTCCATGCATCGTCCACCTGGGCGGCGATCACCAGATTGCCGTCCCGCGCCGGGAACACGCCGTAGATGGTGGATTCGGACTGGTCATGGCCAGTTTGTACCGGGATCTCCGTACCCCCGCTCATGTAGTAGCACTGCACGGCGTAATCGTGGATGGAGATCATGCAGTCGTACAACGCCATGTCGATGTGCTGCCCTTTACCGCTCGTGACACGGCCGAGCAGCGTCGCGCACACGGCGGCCACGCCGTGGATGCCTGTGTACATGTCCGCCACGGGAATGCGCAGCAGCGGCGGGGGCTCGCCCGGTACGCCAAGCTGCGCCAAGGCACCGCTGCGCGCTTCGGCGATCAGCCCAAAACCGGGGCGGCCGCTATCAGGCCCGGTGTGGCCGTAGGCCGAGACCGAGCAATAGACGAGCTTCGGGTTAAGTTCCGAAAGCTGCTTGTAGCCGAGCCCGAGTTTCTCCAGCGCGCCGGGGCGGTAGTTTTCCACGAACACATCGGCGGTGGCGATGAGCTTGTGCATCAACGCCAACCCGCGCGGGTCTTTCAGGTCGATGCAGAGCCCCTGCTTGCCCATGTTTTGTTGCAGGAAATAGCCGCTCTGGCCGTCCTTGATCATCGCGTGGGTGCGCCCGGCGTCGCCCTCCCTCGGGCGTTCCACCTTGATGACCTCTGCCCCCATGGCGGCAAGGCAGCGTGAGAGGAACGGTCCGGCAAGAAAATGACTGTAATCGATGACGCGAATGCCGGCGAGCGGCAGGTTTTGTTGGGTCATGGTTCTGCTCCTGGTTCAGGCGGTGGGCCGGCGCGGAATCATCAGCCGGTGCTCGCCCGTCTGCACGATCTCGCCATGCTGGTTGATGAGATCGGAGGGCAGGGTGAGAATGCCCCAGCCTGGGCGCTTCGCCTCGCGCTTGGTGCCGACACGGAATTTCACATGCACCGTATCGCCGAGCTTGATCGGCAGCTTGAATGCCCATTCCCAGCCAAGCGACATGCCTGGTACAAAGCGGTAGCCGGCGCGGGTCTTCAGCCCGTCGGCCAGAGAGAGGCCGAGCAGCCCGTGCGCCACGCGCGTGCCGAAGGGAGTGGTTTTGGCGTATTCCTCGTCCATATGCACCGGGGTGAAATCTCCGGTGAGCTCCGCATAGGCATTCACCATCGCTTCTGTCACGGTCACGCCTGGGGTGGTGCATTGCGTGCCGGGGATGGCGTCGTCCCAATAAAGGTCTTCGGTCATTGTTGTTTCTTCCTTCATGCGCGCGGGATCACGGCGAGGGCGGCGGCAACCGCCCCGGGACGTTCTTCCTGTAGAATTTCTACCTCCAGCCCGCCGGGCAGGCGCAGCCAGTTCGGCCCGCGGGGCAAGGCCGTGACGCCCCAGGCTTTCGCCGCTTCCAGCACCGCCGCCTGGTCCTCGACAAAGATGCCAAGATGCATGAGCCGCCCTTCGGAGCCGGTGAAGTCTGGGTCCTCGGCCAGTTGCAAGCCGCCCAGGGTCCAGGCCTGGCGTGGCAGTTGGCCCGATGCGGGGATCTCCTCGCGGAGAGTCATGCCCAGCACTTCGCCAAAAAACCGGATGTGCCAGTCAATATCGGCGACTTTCAAAGCCACATGTTCCAGATAGGCGCGCATGTTTGTTCCTCCTTCAGGCTTTGCCGGGATAATCGGTGCGGGCGAGTTCGATGCCTTTGACGCAGGCGGCCAGCGTGGCATTCACCGGCGTCGGCACGCCGGCGGCTTTGCCCCAGCGCAGCACGGCGCCGTGAATGAAGTCGATTTCGGTTTTCTGCCCCTTCTCCAGGCTTTGCAGCATCGAGGTCTTGAATTGCGGCGGCAGACCGGCGCGGGCTTTTTCCCAGGCTTCACGCGGCTCCGTAACCGAGAGCGCCACGCCATGGGCCCTCGCTACGTCCATGGCTTCGGCAATGGCCGCGAGGGCGGTTTCCTCCAGCGCGGGCAGGCTGTAGAGCCCGCCGTAGGTCAGGCGCGTGATGGCCGTGAGCGCGCCGCCGGCGACGTTCACCAGCAGCTTGTCCCACATCGTGCCCATGATGTTGGACGAGACATGGGTGAGCAAACCGCCGGCATTCAGAACCTCGGCAATATCGCGCACGCGCTGTGTGGTTGTGCCGTCAAGCTCGCCGATGATCGTCTCCTTGCCTGCGATGCCTGCCCGTACCCGCCCCGGCGCGAGCCATACGCCCCCGACATAGGTTTTTGCGCCCAGCACCTGCGCCCGCCCGGCTACATCGGCGAGGATATCCTCATGCCCAAGCCCGTTTTGCAGGGACATCACCACCGTCTCCGGCCCGAGCAAGGTGCGGGCGGACTCGATCGCCGCCCGGGTGTCGAAGGATTTGACCAGGATGATGACGAGATCGGCAATACCGATCCCCTCGATCCGGCTGCGTGCCTGCACTACCACGCGGGTGGATACATCGCCCTCCAGCAGCTCCAGCCCGCGTTGGTTGATCGCTTCGATATGCGCGCGATTGCGGCCGGCGAGCCAGACATCCGCGCCGCCTCGGGCCAGTGCGCCAGCGATCGTGGAGCCCAGCGCTCCCGCGCCGATAATGCAGATTTTCATGCCGTTTCCTTGAATGACGGCGTGCGTTCTAGCGTTGAATGAATTATGTAGGTGATACATAAGAGGCAATTATGCTTATTGTGGATTGCAATAATGAGCGAAGAAACCGGCCTGCTGGACGAAAAATTGCTGCGCCTGTTTGATGCGCTCTATGCGGCGCGCAGCGTCTCGCGCGCGGCTGTGCAACTGGGGCAGGCGCAGCCGACGGTCAGCATCTGGCTGCGCCGCTTGCGCGAGGCGCTGGGCGACCCGCTTTTTGTGCGCACAGAGTCCGGCATGCTCCCCACGCCGCGGGCCGATGAGCTGGTGGGCACGGTGCGCGGCGCGCTGGAGTTGTTGCAGAAGCTCGCTGCCCCGCCGCCGCCCTATAATCCCGCGACCGATGCGCGGCGTTTCCGCGTCTGCATGACCGATGCGAGCCATGTGACGTTGCTGCCGAAGTTGCTTACCTATGTGCGCGAGGCTGCTCCCCTGGCCAGTGTGCAGGTCATGCGCATCGACGAGGATACCGGCGGGCTGCTGCAATCGGGGGCTGCCGATCTGGCGCTCGGGCTGATCCCGTCGCTCGATGCCGGGTTCTACCAGCAGGCGCTTTACACGCAGGATTGGGTCTGCCTGGTGAGGCCCGGCCATCCTCGGCTGGAGGCCGGGTTGAGCCGGGTTTCCTATGAGCGGGAGGGGCATGCGGGCATCACCTCTGGAACCGGCCAGGCGTTGCTGGAAGCCGCACTCGCGCGTGCCGGCGTGGTCCGTCGCTTGGTCCTGGAACTGCCGGGGTTTCTTGGGCTGCCGGCGATTATTTCCAGCACGGACCTCATCGCCACCTTGCCGCGGCATATTGGTGAAACACTGGCGCGCAATGCTGGGCTGCGGGTGCACGACTGCCCACTTCCCGTGCCGAGCTTCACTGTGAAGCAGCATTGGCATGCGCGCTACCACCACGACCCGGCCAATCGCTGGCTACGCCTGAGTTGCGCCAAGCTGTTCAAGCACCTGCCAGGCGAGGAAGAGTTGCGCGAAGTTCAGTCATCTGAAGGTTCGGGCCTCCTGGCGCCGCCGGGGGCATGATGATGGATTAATAGTGGCCTTGTTGGCGCAGGTTCGCCATCGCCGCGAGGCGAATCGGGGCGTTGTTCGCGCCGTAGCCCTGGTAGCCGTTGCGCTGCAGGAGTTCGAAGAAAAAGCGGCCGGAGAAATTCGGGGTGTAGGTATGCCGGAAATCTCCCTGTGCATCCGCGTCGTAGAGAATGCCGAGTTGTTCAAATTTTGCCAGGGTCGCGCGATCAAGGCCAAAGCGAGCCCCGAGGTCTTCGTAATAATTGGCAGGAATTGGTAAGACCGGTATCCCGGCGGCGATGGCTTTTTGCGTTGCCGATATAATGTCCGGTGTGGCAAAGGCGACGTGATGCACGCCCGACCCGGCGGCTTGATTCACAAACAGGGACGTCTCCGTTGCGGGACTTTCGGAGATGTTGAGGGGTATCCGAATGGTTCCCGCCGTGTTCTTCATGGTACGCGAGCGGATCAGGCCGAAGCGATCGGCAAATTCGATTGTGGCCTCGGGAATAAGGCCAAACAGGGTACGATAAAAAAGCACAAATCTATCCAGTGATCCCGGACTAAGAGCCTGGGTGATGTGGTCAATTTTAAGCGGCGTGCCGGGTTGGGTTCCGGTGAGCGGGAACAGCTCGAAATCCTGACGCCACATCCCGGCGGCGGCGGCGGGCTCTACGAGGTAGAGCAAGGAGCCGTTTGGCTCACGCACGGCGGGAATGCGGTGTTCTCCGGGGCCGGTGCGTTCGGTCCAGGTTGGCGAGAGCAGAGCGGCTGCACGAGCCAGAGCGGGCGCGACCTGATCCACCTTGAGGGCAAGCGCGCAAACCGAAGGGCCGTGCAACGCAAAATGCTCCGAGGCGGCGCTATCGGGCTCGGCGTTGAGCACGATGTTCACCTCGCTTTGGCGATATAGGCTAACAGCTTTGGAGCGGTGGCGCCCGGCAAGGCGAAAGCCGAGCCGGCCGAGAACGATGGCGAGCTGCTCGGCGGCCTCATTGTCCACGGCAAATTCGATGAACTCAAAGCCGTCTAGCGCTGGCGGTGGCGGCAGGTAGGTGCGCCCGGCCTCGGACTCAATCCAGATGAGTGAACGTAAACCGTCCAGAGCAAGGGGGCGGGGAGGGCTGGCGCGGAACTCGTTGTTAAAAATTTTCAGGCCGAGCGGCCCTTCATACCCGGCGCGCAGCGCGTCCCGCAAAAAGCCGATAACGTCCAGGTCTCCTTGGCCAGGAAAATTGCGGTAATGCCGGCTCCAGGTGGCAATATCCAGGGTGAGGCGTGGTGCGTCGGCCAGTTGCAGGGAGAAAATTTTATCCCCGGGAACGTCCTCGATCCCGGCCAGACTGCCGCCCGGTGCCAGGGTATGGAAGCTATCGAGGGCTAGCCCCAGGGCCGGGAGATTGACGGCTTTGACGATATCCCAGGCTTGCCGCCAGGATTTGACGTGACGCCCCCAGGCCAGGGCCTGATAGGCAATTTTGAGGCCCCGCTGCCCAGCGCGCTCGGCGAGCTGGGATAGGTCCGCCGCAGCGCGCGAGGGGTCACCCACCGCCGCTTCTTGGATGTTACTATATAAAAGGAGTTGCCTGGCCCCTAGTTCCGCCATGACGTCGAATTTGCCTTCCGCACGGGCCAAATTCCGCGTCAGCGTAGCCTGATCCATACATTCGAAGTCCCGGAAGGGTTGGAGACTTAAGATACTGAGGCCGAGATCGCTGGCCAAATGGGCAACGTCCCGGGGCGTCCCATCGAAGCTCAGAAGGTCGGTCTCAAAAATTTCAACAGCATCGAACCCCGCCGCCGCCGCCGCTTCCAGCTTGTCAGGCAATGTTCCGCTGAGTGAGACCGTGGCGATGGATTTCTGCAGCGGGCTGAGAATGTTCACAGCTTGAGCCTCCTGATGTCTGGGGCGGATATGACAAAAATTAATAGCCGAAGATATTGCCCCTTGCAACGTACCAAAAAGTTAGTTAGTAAAGTGCCCGTAAAATGATAATTGGAACGCCCACAAGTTGATGTTAACCTTGGCACTCTTTGTTGCAGTGCGGCATTTTGCTTAAAGATTACGAAAAGAGAGGCTGATGGCTCATATGAACGTCCCAAATCGTGATGAGAAAACCCAGTCTATGAGCTTAGCTAATTCTGTACTTGTTGGTTTAATTGGGGAAGGGATTGGGCCGTCGCGCTCCCCCTTCATGCATGAAACCGAAGCCGCGGCGCTGGGGATCAAGCTGATCTATCGGCTGATCGACCTGCCGGTGCTGGGTCTCGATGTGAGTTCGCTTGAAGTCCTGCTGCACGCGGCGGAATTGATGGGTTTCTCCGGCGTCAATGTCACGCATCCCTGCAAGCAGGCGGTTATCCCTTTGTTGGACGGTCTCTCTGATGAAGCGCGTGCGCTGGGAGCGGTTAACACGGTGCTGTTCCGTGAAGGTAAGCGGATGGGCCATAACACGGATTGGTTTGGTTTTGCCGAGGCTTTCCGTCTACGTATGCCGGGCGCATCGCTGGAGCGGGTGGTACAGCTGGGCGCCGGGGGAGCTGGTGCTGCGGTAGCGTACGCCATACTGAAAATGGGCGCAAAGCATATCGTGATTGTTGATGTTGATCCTCAGCGTGCCGATGATGTGGTTCAAAAGTTTTCGGCCTTATTTGGCGCGGATCGAATTTCTGGCGCGGCATCCGCGGCGGAGGCGCTCATCGGCGCAACCGGATTGATTAATGCAACACCAATCGGCATGGCGGCGCATCCGGGCCTGCCGCTTGACAGCGCCTTGCTGCGCCCGGATTTGTGGGTCGCCGAGGTTGTTTATTTTCCCCTGGAAACCGCATTGTTGAAAGCCGCGCGTGAAATTGGCTGCCGCACGGTGGACGGCGGCGGCATGGCGGTCTTCCAAGCGGCTGAAGCTTTCCGTTTGTTTACAGGAATCGTCCCGGATGCAGCCAGAATGCTGGCAAACTTCGCGGCGGAATAAAGATATGCGGGACATATATGTTCCGTGCAAAGAGACGAACCAGTTGGTTTGTAACATGTCTGAAAATTCGAAAGTTATGGGTAATACCAGGGGCATGTGCCGCTCAAGCGGCTAAAAACACCTAAAGGGAGACGTATGTAATGAATAAACTCAAGCAGTCGGCAACTCGTCTGGGATTGAAGGCAACATTATTGGCGGGCGGCGCCTTGTTTGCCGTTGCCGCGACAGCACACGCGCAATCAGGGGCCTCTCCGGCTTCGACCAATTTTTTTACCCGGCCGCTTATGACGGGTAACTGGAACGGCGCGCGGACAAAGCTCGAAGATACCGGAATCACCTTTAATGGATTCTACGTAGGTGAATATGCCAACGGGGTCTCTGGCGGAAATCGCCAGGGCGGCGATTTCGCCGCGCAGTTCGGTCTTGGTATGGATGTCGATCTCGGCAAGCTGGCAGGGCTGGAGGGCGCCAGTCTGCATTTCGCGGTCAACCAGCGCGTCGGCCGCAACACCTCGGCGGACTATATCGGCAACCGCCTTGCCGTGCAGGAAGTCTATGGCGCCGGCGAGACGCTGCGCATCGTGGAAATGAGCTATGAGCAGAAGTTCGATGATGGCGCTTTCGATACGAAAATCGGCTTCTACCCAATGGGCAACGATTTTGCCGGAACCCCGCTGCTGCTGGATTTCCAGAACGTCGGTTTTTGTATCCATCCGCAGAACCTTCCGGCTTCCAGCGGCTGGTCTGATTATCCCACCGGCAAGTGGGGCGGGCGTATCAAATGGATGCCCACAACCAATTCTTACATCCAGGCCGGTGTGTACGACGTCAACCCAGGCTATTACGCCAAGGAAAA
The DNA here is from genome assembly GCF_013044125.1 of Acidocella sp. Lineage (GTDB taxonomy): Bacteria > Pseudomonadota > Alphaproteobacteria > Acetobacterales > Acetobacteraceae > Acidocella. The sequence goes on from NZ_JABEVC010000096.1 coordinate 29,023, forward strand.
CGGCATGAAGGTGAGCACCTCGGGCTCCACCGGCGCGCTGATCCCGGTCGAGGTCGAGTACACATCAGCTCTCGGCGCTGCCGGACTGCCGGGTCACTATAAGGCGGGCGTGTATTACGATACTTCGACCGTCAAAAATGCCGCCGATGTCACCGCTACGCAAAATGCCATGGAAACCGGCCGTTACGGTGGCTACCTGCTGGCGGATCAGATGATCTACAGTTTCGATGGCACACCAAAGCGCGGCCTGATTGCCTTCGCCCAGGTTTCCTATTCCGATCCGCAGACCTCGGTGTATGAAAGCACCCTGGCCGGTGGCGTCGTCGCGCAGGGGCCGTTTGCCTCTCGTCCGAATGACTTCATTGCACTCGGTTATGTGCGCGCGGGGCTCAACAACCGGACGATCAACGCGAAGGAGCTCGCCTCACGCGGTACATTGTCGGGGCTGTCAAATGGTGAAGGCGTCGTCGAACTCGGCTATGGCCTGAAAGCGACGCCCTGGCTGCTAATTCATCCGAATGTGCAGTACATCACCGATCCGGGCACGTTCTCCTACAACAAGCACATGAAAAATGCTTGGGCGATTGGCCTGCAAACCAAGGTCTTCTTCTAGAAACGAACGAGGGCGCCTGGATCATGAGCCTGCTCCAGGCGCCTAATGCGGCGAGTGTGTTCAAACATGACAACTCAGTTGTTTGCAGAATATCGCGAGGGAGAAATTTAAAATGAATTCGACGACAACCGCTTCCACGTTATCCAGAGCGGGGGCAAAACCCCGGACAAGGGCACGCTTTGCCGTCCTGGCGCTAATCGCCGTTGTGACAATGGTAAATTATCTTGATCGTTCAGTGCTCGGCTTGGCCGCGCCAGCGATGGCGAAAGATCTTGGGTTTGCAGCGAGCAGTCTTGGGTTGATCTTCTCGGCCTTCGCATGGACGTATACCGCGAGTCAGATTCCGGGCGGTGTGTTTTTGGACCGGTTCGGAACCAAACTTACCTATGGACTCGCCATCATTGTCTGGTCCGCGATCACCTTCGCGCAGAGCATGGTTGGCGGCATGGGTGCCTTGCTCGCTTGCCGCTTTGGCCTTGGTGTTGCCGAAGCGCCTTGCTTTCCGACCAACGGCCGCATCGTGGGTATATGGTTTCCGCAGAAAGAGCGCGCGCGGGCAACCAGTATTTATACAGTTGGGGAATATGTGGGTCTTGCATTCCTGAGCCCGATTCTTCTGTGGATTATGCACGTATGGAGCTGGCACGTATTATTCCTTGTTGTTGGCAGCTTTGGTATTTTGCTCGGCATTGTCCTGCTGGTCGCCTATCGCAACCCGCAAGAGAGCAAATGGGCCAATCAGGAAGAGCTGGATTACATCGAAGCGGGTGGCGGTCTTCAGCCGGTTAATGCCGACGCGACGGCTTTCTCTTGGAGTAATGTCCGTAAGCTGCTGGGGTACCGGCAGGTCTGGGGCGCATCCATCGGACAGTTTGCCGGCAACGCAACATTAGTGTTTTTCCTGACCTGGTTCCCGACTTACCTGGTGCAGGCGCGTGGCATGGGGTGGGTTAAGGAAGGCTTCTTCGTGGTGCTTCCATTTGCTGCGGGGGCGGTCGGTGTGCTTGTTGGCGGCGCTCTGTCGGATAAGTTGCTTAGCTGGACTGGCTCGGTGAATATTTCGCGAAAGACACCGATCATTGCCGGGCTATTGCTTGCTTCGACGATCATTACCGCTAACTACGTTAATAGTAATGCGATGGTGATTGCGATTCTGTCTCTTGCCTTTTTTGGCCAAGGAATGGTTGGGCTGGGCTGGACCGTTATTTCTGACATCGCACCGAAAAATCTAATGGGCCTTACGGGAGGCATCTTCAACGCAATGACCAATCTCGCAGGTATCGTCACCCCGTTGGCCATTGGATACATTGTTGCTGAAACACATTCGTTTGCTGGAGCCTTGTCCTTTGTCGGTGTCGTCGCATTGATTGGCGTATTTTCGTACATCTTCGTTCTCGGTGATATTAAACGTATCAACTTGGATTAGGAGCATCTCCGAAAAAGCACATATTCTGAATTGTAGATGCCAGCGCTTTAGCTAGCTCGATTTCGCTAAAGCGCTGGTAGATAAACTAGATGTTGTGAAGAGGTATCGGATGTGACTAGGCAGACGATACAAAAAAATTTTTGAAAAAAGATAGATTGGCGTGATCTTGAAGAAGCAAAACTGCAAGGCGGCGAAGCATGATACTTTTAAGTATTAGAACCAACCGGAATATTCCGACGGTATGACGGAACAAAGATTATCAACGAATAGAACATCGAGTAAACCATGACAATTCAGTATTCCTTGGCCCACTTAACCGTGCTTGGGTGTCCGACGCCAGAAATGGTTTATATCGCGGCGCGAGCAAGCTACGATTATGTTAGCCCGCGGCTTATTTATATGGGGCTTCCGGGAGAGCCAAACTATGCGCTGGCGGATAATCCAGCAATGCTGCGGCAGACCAAACGTGCGCTGAGCGAGACGGGGGTTAAGGTGCATGACATAGAATTGGCACGGATATATGACGATATGCACCCGACAAAATATCTGCCCGCCATGGAGGTTGCGGCGGAACTTGGCGCCAAGGCAGTGTTGTCGAGCATCTGGACCGAGAACATTAATTACGCGAAAGAAAAATATGCAAAGATTTGTGAGCTCGCGCAACCTTTTGGCTTAACCGTTGATCTTGAGTATGTGCCGATATCAAGCATAAACAATCTTGCAAAAGCAGTGGATGTTCTGCGTGCAGCAAAACAAAAAAATTCAGGACTTTTGATAGATATGCACCATTTTCATCGTGCGGGGGACAGGGTAGAGGACCTGGACCTTCTTCCGCGTGAATGGTTTCACTTCATACATTTATGCGATGCTAGCGCGGAGGTACCACGGGATCGTGCCGAGATGACCCGCATCTTGCGTGAGGAGCGGCTATATGTTGGTGATGGTGGGATTGATGTGGCAGATATCTTGCGGCATATCCCAACAAAAATTTATTCTATTGAACTGCCGAACCTCGCCCAAGCCAAGGCGATTGGTTACGCGGAGCATGCGTTCCGCTGTATCGAATCAGCAAAGCGATATATCGCAAAACATGGTCTCGAAAACAATTCACATTAAGATCTGCTCTGCATTCCGCAGTTGGATGCCACGGCGGCTGTTCATGAAGAAACAAAATGGAGGCAACAACTATGCCAAGTGCACTTAAGGGGATCCGGGTATTAGATCTGACCAATGTCCTGGCAGGACCGTTTTGTGCATACCAATTGGCGCTTCTTGGTGCCGAAGTAATCAAGGTCGAAGTGCCTGGCCTTGGCGATCTGGCACGCCAATTAGGTGCTGATGCTGATCTGAATGCGCGAAAAATGGGATCTTCATTTCTTTCTCAAAATGGTGGAAAGAAGTCAATTACGATAAATTTGAAATCCAAAGAGGGCCGGGAGGTACTACTGCGCTTGGTGGCATCGGCTGATGTGCTTGTGGAAAATTTTCGTCCCACCGTTATGGAACGCCTCGGTTTAGGCTATAATAAGCTTAAAGCGGTTAATCCGCGGCTTGTCTATTGCGCGATTTCAGGGTTCGGCCAGGATGGCCCGATGCAGAGCTCGCCGGCCTACGACCAAATTATCCAGGGGCTGTCTGGTGTCATGAGCATCACAGGTGATGCGCGGTCGGCGCCTCAGCGCGTTGGCTATCCCGTAGCGGACACGATAGGAGGCATTACGGCTGCCTTTGCGATAGCGGCTGCACTGGTGAGACAAGTGCGTTCTAGTGAAGGTGACTTCATCGACGTGTCGATGCTGGACTCAACCATTGTGACAATGGGGTGGGTCATATCAAATTTTCTCATCGCAGGAAAAGAGCCAAAGCCAATGGGGAATGAAAATTTTACAGCTGCTCCTTCTGGTACGTTCCGTACTGGCCATGGGCTTATCAATATTGCCGCAAACAAGCAGGAACAGTTTGAGGCTTTGGCGAAGATCATTGGGCGCGAAGACATAATTTCAGATCCAAGGTTTTCCGAGAGAGAAACAAGGAAAGTAAACCGAACGGCGTTAACGGTTGAGATTGAGCAGGCCCTGAGTAAAAAAACGGCTGTAGAGTGGGAAGATATTCTCTCGTCAAATAACATTCCAGCCGGCCGGGTACTTACCGTGCCTGAGGCACTTGCGCATCCACAAGTAGGTCACCGGCACTTGCTCGCCCATTTCGATACTGTGCCCGGGGTAGACCGTCCTATTGACGTAGTGCGAACAGGATTTAAAATGTCAAGCGGTGACCCTGATGTTACAATACCGCCACCACAACTCGGTGAGCATTGCAACGATATTCTCGCTGGTATTGGATATTCACATGAAGAAATAAAGCATTTGCGGGAGGTAAAGGCAATCTAACTGTGAAAGACACAAATCATAATTTCTTTGTGTCGTTTCCTTTTTTGATGATTAGAATGTCAAAAACTGTTTAAATTGGATTCTGTGGTCGAAGGCTTTCAGGGGCATGGAAATCCAAGCTAGAGACGATGGTTGTATAAACAGTCATTAGCCAGATTAATCGAACATGTAGTTGGGAAAACAAAATGAAGAAGCTTATTTCACATCAGCTTGTGAACTACCTCGAAGAACGCGGAGTTGAACATATTTTCGGACTTTGCGGTCACACCAATATCGCTGTGCTGTCCGCTTTGGAAAATAGCAAGATTCGATTCATTAATACACGTCATGAACAGATCGCCGCGCATATAGCCGATGGCTATGCACGTGCGAAAAAGCGGACTGCAGTTCTTCTGAGTCATCTTGGTCCGGGCCTGACAAACGCCGCGACAGGGGTCGCCAATGCGGCACTAGATTCCATTCCGATGGTTGTTATCGCGGGAGACGTACCAAGTCATTATTTTGGTAAGCATCCTCATCAGGAAATAAATCTTCATGCAGATGCGTCGCAATGGGAGGTCTATCGTCCATTCGTAAAGCGGGCATGGAGGGTCGATCGTCCGGATCTCTTCCCGGAAATTCTCGAGAAGGCGTTTCAGCTCGCAGAAAGTGGCCGGCCGGGGCCGGTTCTTGTGTCAGTGCCGATGGATATTTTTTCCATGGAGGTTGACGTATCTTTGTTCGATCGTCAAAAAAGCCATACGCGGGCGCTAAATAAGCCGTCCATTGGTGATGACACAGCACGCAACATAATTAAAGCATTGTTGGATGCAAAAAATCCTGTGATCTATGCCGGTGGCGGAGTTATTCTTGCTGATGCCGCAGCAGAACTTAAAGCAATGGTTGATCATTTGAATATTCCAGTCGCCCATTCCCTGATGGGCAAGGGCGTTTTGCCAGATGATCATGATTTTACGCTTGGAATGACTGGTTTCTGGGGGACGCAATTTGTAAATGATCAATGCTTGAAGGCAGATGTGGTTTTTGGTCTTGGGACTCGATTTGCTGAAGCAGATTGTAGTTCGTGGGAGTCAGAATACACCTTCAATATTCCCGGAACTAAACTGATTCATATCGATATAGATCCGTCTGAGATCGGTAGAAACTATCCGGTGTTGATTGGCGCGGTGGCGGACCTCAAGCAGGCGCTAATTGTATTAAATCGGGTGGCGCGCGAAATGCTGCCGCAGGGGCGAAAGAATGATGCTCTGCGTCAAGAGATTGCGGCGTACCGGAGGGAGTTCGTTGCGGGCAATCAAAAAGCCGTTAACGACGACAGCTTTCCGATGATGCCAGAGCGAATTCTCTCGGTAACGCGTAATGCATTGCCCAGGAATGCCTTTATTACAACTGATGTTGGATGGAACAAAAACGGTGTTGGGCAACAATTTCCGGTCTATGAGCCTGGCTCGATTTTGACGCCGGGTGGCTACGCCACGATGGGGTTCGGTGCGCCGGCTGCTCTTGGTGCGAAGCTGGCCTGTCCTGATCGTGTTGTCGTGTCACTCGTTGGTGATGGTGGCTTTGGCCAGAATCCCGCATTATTAGCGACAGCAGTAGAAGAAAATATTGCGGTTGTTTGGATTGTGATGAACAACTATTCATTCGGCACAATCGCCGGATTGGAAAAAGCGCATTATGGTACGACATTCGGCACCATGTTCCGAAAGGACGGGAAGCCTTATCAAGCGGATTTCGCGGCTGTTGCACGTGCCTATGGCGCCGAAGGCGTTCAAGTGAAGTCGGCTGAAGAATTCTCGGATATTCTTGAACGGGCAATAAAATCGAACAAGCCGTTTGTTATCGATGTTGCCATGCGTAATAATCCTGTGCCGACGTCAGGGCATTGGAACATTCTCGACATCTATTCACCGCAGGGGAATGTTTCACATGTCAGTGTTGAGTAAGGATGGAATAGGTAAATAAAAAAATCGCTCTGTGTTGAGAAAGTTATGTTACTTTCGAGACACGGAGCATTTCTTGTGCTTTTTAATTTTCACAATATAAACGTTGATCTTTCTCAAATCATCGCACTTGTTCTTCTTAGAAGAGAAGGTCTTATGTCTCAGTCATAAACCAAACATAGAGAATGGATTCATGGCGTATCGGAAAGCTAAAATCGCAGTAGCGGGAGCGGGATATATCGGCCAGGCGCACATTGCAGTTATCCAAGCCAGCCCTAATGCCGAGCTATCGGCGATTGTTGATCCCACTGAAAACGCCAAAATTTTGGCTAACAGCGCTGGCGTAGCATATTATCCATCTCTCGAAGCGTTGTTATCTGATGTGAGTCCAGATGGACTGGTTTTGGCGACGCCAAATCAACTTCATGTGGTTCAATCGTTGCAGTGTTTAGCATCAGGTGTTCCAATTCTTTTAGAAAAACCGATTGCTACGACTGTTGCTGAGGGGGAAAACTTGGTTAGGGCGGTTGCTGAAACCGGCGGAAAAATTTTGGTTGGACATCACCGTGCGCATAGCCCGATTATGGCAAAAGCCAGGCAGGTTGTGGAATCTGGTCAGCTTGGCCGGCTTGTGGCGGTTATGGGCAGCGCGATGTTTTATAAGCCAGACCATTATTATGAAGATGCACCATGGAGACGGGAGATTGGTGGTGGGCCAATTTTACTTAACATGATTCACGAAATTCATAATTTGCGTATGCTGTGCGGCGATATTATCGCGGTTCAAGCATTCGCCAGCAATGCGGTAAGGCGTTTCTCTGTTGAAGATACTGTTGCGATTAACTTGCGTTTTAGCAGTGGTGTTTTAGGTACTTTTCTTTTGTCTGATACGGCTGCGTCTGCGCACAGTTGGGAGCTGACATCTCAGGAGAATAAGGCTTACCCAACTTATAACGATGAGGATTGCTACGTTATCTCAGGCACGAAAGGAAGTTTGTCCGTGCCGACTATGCGCCTTAAGACCTACCCTAGGAATGAAGATCGTTCCTGGTGGAAAGAGTTTGAGGTAGGCAAGGTTGGCCTCGTACGCGACGACCCGTTAAAACATCAAATTGAGCATTTTGTAAAAGTGATACATGGTGAAGCGCTGCCATTGGTTAGCGCATTAGATGGGCTTTTAAACTTGCGTGTTACAATGGCTATTGATGAGGCAGCCCGGACGGGCAAGATTGTAAATGTTGAGACATAAAACACAAAAAAGGAGAAAAATATTATGAAAATTCTCATGCTTCATGGCATTAACCACAATATGTTTGGTAAGCGAGACCCCAAGCAATATGGGACCATTACCCTCGCGGAGATTGATGACCAGTTACAGAAGCTTGGCCAGGAGCTTGGGGCTGAGGTGGTCAGCTATCAAACTAATAATGAAGGAGAGATGTGCGAACGAATCCATGCCGGCTATAGCGAGGGGGTCGATGCCGTATTAATTAATGCGGGTGCATGGACTCATTACAGCTACGGAATCCGGGATGCATTGGCTATTCTGACAGTGCCGATCGTCGAGCTTCATATGTCGAATATCCATGCGCGGGAGAAGTTCCGGCACCATTCGGTATTTGCCGAAATTGCCTTGGGACAAATTTCTGGATTTGGCCTTGAAAGTTATTTTCTGGCGCTCCGTGCCGCGATCTCGGCGATTAAGGCCAAAAAAGCCGGGTGAGCAGAGAAAAGAGACGGATTTGGTTAAGGCGGTGTAGCCGCATGCTGTTCGGGGGGGGGGCTATTGGCGTGCGAATCAGAAGCCCGCATATGACACGTTGTCGGGCAAGTATATAACGCACTAGATGGTTAGTACTGGACAGTTGTAAAAAATGGCTGTAGAAATGGGGGGTGACGAAAAGACTGCAAGGGTTTTGTAAAAATACACGCTTCACTTCGTTGCCTGCTTCAGGATAAATTTGGCTATCTAGCTCTACATAAAAATTTGGAGGAAATATAATGTAAAAAAAAGTTAAAAACACAGGTTTATTGAAGCTGCGCCGCCGGCATCTGCTGGGAAGTGTCGCTGGTGGGGCTGCGGTTTCGGCGCTTGCAATGCCGCATGTTGCTCGCGCGGTAGAGCCAATTCGGATTGGCCTGCTGGAAGCTAAGCAGGGTCCGATTGCTGAACAGTCGCAGTATCTCCAGCGGGGCACGTTTCTCGCCATGGAGCAGATGGGCAACGAATTACTCGGCCGCCCAGCTGAGATTATTTGGGACGATGAGCCGTCGGCCCAGGCGGCTGGACAGAATGCGTTGCAATTGATTCAGCAGAATAAAGTGGTGGCGATGTTGGGCGGTGCACTCAGCAACTTCGCTCTTGCGGAAGAAGCCATCGCGGGTCAGTATAAGGTTCCGTTCCTCATCAACAATGGTGCGGCTGAAGAAATTACAGGAACCAAGTGCAATCCGTATACTTTTCGGTTGCAGTCGCCAGTGCCGGTGCAGGCGGCGGCGATGCTGCCATATCTCGAAAATATCGGTAAGCGGTGGTATTTCCTTTCGGCTTCTTATGCGTATGGTCAGGATATCGTCAACAACTTTAAGTCGTTACTGAAAGGTATCGGCGGAACTATTGTTGGTGACGATCAGGTTCCGGTGGGAACGTCCGATTATAGTGCATATATTCTTAAAATCCGCGAGGCGCAGCCTGACCTGGTTATTGGTGGCCTGACGTCGGGAGATTTGTCGAGTTTTCTGAAGCAGTGGAAGGACTTCGGGATGAGCGGCAAGATTCCCTTCACTGAGATTGGTGTGGGTGACCCTGATCTCTGGGCTGTTGGTAAGGATAATATTGCCGGTATTTATACGACGATGTGGTGGTATAAAGATCCGAATAATTCCCCGGCGGACAAGGCCTTCGCTGCGGCCTATGAGAAAAAGTATAATGCTCCCGCGGCAGATAAGGCATGGATGGGGTGGTATTCTGCGCGGATTATGTTCGAGTCCATTAACAAAGCCAATTCAACAAACCCTGACGCAATCGTAGAAGCATTGTACAACTGGTCTGAACTGGATGGTGGCATTAATGTACATTTTGATCGCTGGGATAACCAGTTGATCCACCGGTTGCTCGTTGTCGGGATTAAGAAGCATATCCCGAACCAGTGGGATTATTTTGATGTTCTTCAGTCTGTTCCGAGCAACGATGCCGAGGCTGCTGTAGCCTTTGGAACGCAGGCTCAAAGCGCCTGCCATATGACACCGCTGTAAGGAATAGCGGCTAAGGGAAGTTGTTTCGCACCATCCTGTTATCCAGGGTGGTGCGAATTTCTTCAGTTCTAAAGGAGAAAAATTTACCATGTGGGACATGATGCTGCTTCAGATAGGCAATGGCATGGCACTTGGCTTTTTATATGTGCTTATTGCTCTGGGCTTGTCGATTATTTTTGGTCTGCTGGGTATCGTTAATTTCGCGCATGGTGTCTTTTTTGCCCTCGGCGCCTATTTTTCGATAACGCTTTTTGGGGTGATGGGGTGGTGGGGCATACCTGTTGCCATTGCCCTGGTAGGCGTTATTGGCATGCTTACGGAGGTTGTATTGATCCGGAGGCTCTACGATAAAGATCCTCTTATCAGCTTGATCGTGACGTTTGCGTTCTCACTTTTGGCTGAGGCCATAATCCGTACATTGTGGGGCCCGGTTGGTCAGCCGTTTGATGCACCGGATGCATTGAACGGTGTTTTGATCTGGGGGCCATTTGTTATTGCGACGTATCGACTCGCGGTAATGATTTTGGTTATCGTAATTCTGGCAGCGCTTTGGGCATTTTTGCAGTTCACACCGTTTGGACGGATTTTGCGCGCAGGTAGCCGTGATCCAGGAATGGTTGGTGTTTTGGGGATAAATTTACCCCATGTTTTAACGGGTACTTTTGGTTTGGGCTGTGTCCTGGCTGCGATTGCTGGATCTCTGGCAGCTCCGCTTTGGAGTGTGACCCCGAGCATGGGAGAGGCGGCGATTATGCCTGCGTTTGTGATTGTGACAATTGGGGGGCTTGGCTCCTATGTTGGCGCGATTGTAGCAGGCTTGCTGGTCGGTTTAGTTCAGTCTTTAGCGGTCCAGTTTGTACCGGAGGCTTCCACGGCTGCTATGTATGTTCTGATGGCGTTGGTTTTGCTTGTCCGGCCGCGCGGCTTGTTTGGTGAACGGTGGGAGCGCTTTGAATGAAAAATTTGGCAAAAAATCCGGTTGTTATCACGGCCATCGTACTTCTGGTGCTGACGCTGATCGCCCCAAGCTTGGGGTTTCCCATTAGCAAGCTTACTGAAATAATTATTTATACGCTTTATGCTCTCGGTG
>NZ_JABEVC010000097.1 GCF_013044125.1 Acidocella sp.
GAGAAGCAGGCCGGATCGTTTCATGCCTCAGCCATCTTCCAGATGCAGCAACAACGCAAGCGCCAAAAATAATCCCGCCACCGCGGGCGCCCACGCGGCGAGGATAACCGGAATCGCCCCGGAGGTGCCAAACTGGTTGGCCACCTCCGATACCATGAACAACGCAAACCCGCAGCCCACGCCGCTGGCCAGCATGCGCGCCGCGCCGCCGCGGCGCGAGGGCCGCATCGAGAACCCGGCCGCCACCAGCGCCATGGTGGCGCAAAGCAACGGCAGCGCCAGCAGCGCCTGAAACGCCAGCTCATGCTGAATGGGCGAAAACCCGGAGCGTTTGAGCAGCGCGATGAACCCAGGCAGCGCCCAGAACGAGAGCGAGTCGGGCGAGGCAAAACTTTCCTCCACGCGGCGCACCGTCAGGTCGGTGGGAAAATCCATCTGGCCGACAAGCTGCGGCGCGGCCCCGGGGGTTAGCACGCTCACCCCCTTCAGGTTCCATGCCCCCGTGCTCAGCGTCGCCTGGCTGGCCTCCATCCGCTGCAGCAGCGTCGCCTGGCCGTCCAGCCGCAGCACGCTCACCTGCTCGGCGCGCAAAACATTATGCTCCAGATGCACCCCCGCCGCATGCAGCACGGCAACACCGCCGGGAACCAGCCCGGCATCGGCCTGGCGCACCCAAAGCTCCCCGCCGTTGAGCGAGAGCGGCCCCCCGCCCGGACGCAGATACGCATTATACAGCGTCTCACCGCGGCTATACATCACCGCCGAAAGCGGACTCAGCCCGCCGGTGCCAACCGCCCCCAGCAGCGTCGCCAGCAGCACCGGCAGCGCCAGAAACTGCCAGGCTGAAATCCCCGCCGCGCGCGCCACCACCAGCTCCGAGGAGCGCGAGAGCCGCCAGAACGCGAAAATCCCGCCCAGCAAAATCGCAAAGGGCAATATCTGCAGCAGCGTCCAGGGCTGCCGCATGAACTCAATCTCCGCGACAATCCCGAAACCGGCCGCCGGCCTGGCCGCCGCCTCGCGCAGCAGCTCCAGAAAATCAAACAGCGAGACCAGCGCCGAGAGCGCCGCCAGCATCACCACCACGGCGAACAGAAACTGCCTGCCAAAATAAAGCGAGAGCGTAACCGGAATATTCTTCATTGCGGCGCCCGCCGGACAAACAGCATCGCCCCGGCAACCAGCCCCGGCACCAGCACCATCGCCCAGATCAGCGGCAGCAGCGCCGTGTTGCGCGCGGCCAGATTGCCCACCCCCAGGCTGAGCGCCACCAGCAGCGTCACCGCCACCACCGCGCCAACCGGGCGCAGCAGCCCCCCATTCCGCCGGAACACCCCCCGCAGCGCCGCCAGCAGGCCGATCAGCGTAAAGCTGAGCGTGCTCAGCGGCGCGGTAAGCCGGCGCTGCGCCTCCACCAGCCATTTCCCCTGCTCGCCCGGCGAAAGCGACGCCGGCGGATGCATCAGCGCCGCCAGACCAGCCTCGGCGGAGTCCACCATATCGGGCAGCGCCGCCTTCGCGGGCTGGGCCAGCGAGAGCACGTTGCGCTGAAACGTCAACACATCCAGCCGCCCGGTCTTGGGGTCTATCTGCTCGCGCGAGCCGTTCTCCAGCACCACCACCGGCCCTTGCGGGCTCAACAACAACTGGCCGGAGGTGGCCAATATCGTCGCCGGCGCCGCCGGGTCGCGTCCATCCTCAATCAATATGCCGCCCAGGGAGTCATTCGCCCCACGCGATTGCACATAAACGGTGATATGGTCGGCCACCGGCGTAAACACCCCCGGCTCCAGCAAAAACGCGGCAATCTGGTTGCGTATCTCATATTGGTAGCTGCGGAAGCTGCCCAGGCTGGCCGGCACCAGCACCAGGTTCAGCGCATAACCCGCCAGCGTGGCCGCCAGCGCCAGCGCCAGCGCCGGGCGGGCCAGCGCCAAGTCCGAAAGCCCGGAAGCGCGCATCGCCGTAATCTCACGGTCGCCGTTCAGGCGCGTATAAATGAACAACACCACGATAAAGCATGTGATCGGCAAAATGGTGGCGACAAAACTCGGCACCAGCAGCGAGGTCAGCTTGATGAACACCACCGGCGAGAGCCCATGGTTGACGATGATCTGGATGAACCGCAACGACTGCGTGAGCCAGATCAGCGCCACCAGCCCAACGGTGACCAGCACCAGCGCAATCAACAATTGCCCGAAAATATAGCGGTCGATCCTGGTCAGGTGCGGGCGGCGATCCATGGCCGGAGGTTCTGGCCGGGAGCGCCGGGAATGGCAAGACCACCCCCTACCAAATCTCCCCATACAACACATGATACGTCACCGCGAACCCGCCCTCCAGCGCGCCCAGCACCCGCCGGAACGCGCCCGGCGGCAGCGGCCGGTGTCCCGGCGCAGGCTCCCCCGCGCCCAGCTCTTTCAGGCTGCGGACGAATTCAGCGCCATTGGCATAATGCTGAATGACAAATTCCTCATCAACCGCATGCGCAACACCCTCCGGCCAGGGCAAAGCCTCCGGCGCCGGATACACCGGCGTCCCGCTCGCCAGCCCGAGCGCGGCATGCGCCGCCGTCCATTCGGCAAACGTCCCCGCCCCCAGCGTCGCGAACATCATCCGCCCGCCCGGTGCCAGCAGCGCGCCCAGCCGCGCCAGCCCGCCGCGCAAATCGCCAAACCACTGCACCGCCAGGCTGGAGACGATCAAATCAAACCGCCCTTCCAGCCCGCGCGGGTCCTCACCGTCAAGCAGCATATATGCAGGGCCTTCCCCCAGCCGCGCCCGGCAGCGCGCCAGCATCGCGGGCGAAATATCCGTGAGCACCAGCGCCGCATCCGGAAACGCAGCGGCCAGCGCCGCGCTCAAAAACCCGGTGCCGCAGCCTATCTCCAGAATCCGCCGCGGCCCCAGGCCCCGCGCCACAATCCGCGCCGCCAGCCGCGCCGCCACCAGCCGTTGCACCGGCGCCACCGCATCATAGCGCGCCGCCCCGGCTGAAAACGCCCGTCCAATCCGCTCCTTGCGCGCGCTCACCCCAGAGGCTCCAAAAACGCCCGCAGCCGCGCGGCACACCAGCGCGCATCCTCCAGCGGCAGCAAATGCCCCCCCGCATGCCACTGCGTCACATCCGCCGGAAAACTCGCAGCGCTCATCGCCGCGGGCACCAGCGGGTCCGCCCGCCCGCACAACGCCAAATCAACCCCGGCCGGGCGCGCATCCCATTGCGCCAACCCCTGCAACCCAGCCGCCAGCGCCATCGCATCCAACGCCCCCGGCACCGCCGCCGCACCGCCGCACCTGGCCCTGAACGCCGCCACCACCTCTCCCGGCGCCGCACCAAACTGCGCGATCATCCGTTGCAACGGCCGCGCCGCATTGCCTTGCGGAAAATCCTCCCGCTGCGTGAAGCAGCCAAACCCGTTCACCGCAACCAGCGCGCGCCACGCCACCGGCCTGTGATGCAGCAGCCACAACGCCCCAAACGAGTGCCCCACCGCCACCACATCGCGTCCCGCCGGCAAATCCGGCCGCGCCGCCCCGCCAAAAAACCCCAGATCCCAGGCCACGGTCTCATACCCCTCCAGCGCCGCGCGCAGCGGCGCCCAGAACCCGGCATCAAACCCCCAGCCGTGCACCAGCAACAAAACCGGCTTCATCGCGTCTTCGCCAGCCGCACCACGGCCTCGCTGAGCGCCGCCACCTGCTCTTCGGTATGCCCCGCCGAAAACGTGAACCGTATCCGGCTCGTCCCCGCCGGCACCGTCGGCGGCCTTATCGCCACGGCCAGAAACCCTTCCGCCTCCAGCGCCCGCGCCATGTCCAGCGCGCGTTCCTCCGCACCCAGAATCAGCGGCACAATCTGCGTGGTAGACGCCCCGGTATCCAGCCCCGCCGCCGCCAGCGCGGCCCGGAACCGCGCCGCATGCCCCGCCACCCTGGCGCGCGCCGCGCCCAATTCCGGGATCATATCCAGCGCCGCCTCCATCGCCCCCAGCACCGCCGGCGGCAGCGCGGTCGCATAAATCACCCCGCCGCAGCGGTTCACCAGATACTCCCGCAACACGCCCGAACACGCCGCATAAGCGCCAAACCCACCCAATCCCTTGCTGAACGTACCCATCACCAGCGCATTGCGCAGCCCATGCGCCAAGCCGAACCCGTCCCGGCCCATCACCCCGGTTGCATGCGCCTCGTCCAGATACAAAAACGCCCCGTATTTTTCCGCCAGCGCCGCCAGCGCCGCCACATCGGCGCAATCGCCATCCATACTGAACACGCTCTCGGTGATAATCACCCGCGGCCGCGCCAGCGCCTCGTCGCGCGCCAACAGCTCCTCCAGATGCTCCAGATCATTATGCCGGAAGCGTATCTGGCGCACCCCCGCCGCCACGCAGCCCTGAATCAGGCTCGCGTGGTTCAGCCGGTCCGCATACACCAGCGGCTCCCCCCCCAGCACCTTCGCATCCAGCAGCGCCGGCAACAGCGTTACATTCGCCTGCACGCCCGAGACAAACACCAGCGCCGCCTCCGCCCCCTTGCCCCGCGCGATCTTCGCCTCAATCTCCCCGAACGGCAGCAAATTCCCCGAAACCAGCCGCGACGCCCCAGCCCCAGCCC
>NZ_JABEVC010000098.1 GCF_013044125.1 Acidocella sp.
GCCGCGTGGGCGCCCGCGGTGGCGGGATTATTTTTGGCGCTTGCGTTGTTGCTGCATCTGGAAGATGGCTGAGGCATGAAACGATCCGGCCTGCTTCTCACTCTTATCGCCAGCACCTGCCTTGCCGGGCAGGCCCGCGCGCAACAAGTGGCGCCGCCCAGCGCGCCGGTAAGCTTTACGGCGGACAGTATCTCCTATGACAAGACCGGGAATATTGTCACGGCCTCGGGCCATGTGCGCGCGGTGCAGAACGGGCAGACGCTGCGTGCCGACAAGGTGGTGCTGGACCGCAATACGGATGTGGTGACGGCAAGCGGGCATGTGAGCCTTACCCAGCCATCCGGCGATACCGTGTTTGCCAGGCGCGCGGTGCTGAGCAAGGGGATGAAGGACGCTGTGATGCGCGGGGTGGCGGCGCGGCTGGCTGATAACGGCCGGATGATCGCCAATGGCGCGCGGCGCTACGGCGGCAAGGTCGATGAGATGGTGAAGGTGGTGTATTCCGCCTGCGACCTGTGCAAGACCGACCCCAGCGCGCCGCCGATCTGGCAGATCCGCGCGAAGAGCGCGACCCGCGATTTGCAGCATAAAATGATAGAGTATCGCGGCGCGGAGATGGAGTTCTACGGGGTTCCGGTGCTGTATGTGCCGTATTTCACGCAGCCGGACCCCTCGGTGAAGCGCCAGAGCGGTTTTTTGATGCCTGGATTCGGCGTGACCTCGAAACTCGGGTTTTTCTTTACGACGCCTTATTATTATGTGATCGACAAGGAGTCGGACCTGACGCTGACGCCGATTTTCGCGGTGAAGGAAGGGCCGGCGCTGAAGGCTGGGTATCGCCGGGACTTTAATGACGGGGAATTGAACGTCAATGTTTCCGGCGGGCAGGTGAGCGGGAAGCTTGGCGATGCCGTATTCGCCAACGGAACGTTCGATTTGAACCAGGACTGGCGCGCGGGGTTCAACTATAACCGGGCCTCCAATCCGGCGTATCTCAACGACTTCAACGTGCTGCCCAATGCCTCGTTCCTGAGCAGCAATGTGTTCCTGGAGGGGTTCTCGCCGGGGGCTTATGCCAGGCTGGACATGCAGAGCTTCCAGGGGCTGGTGGCCAGCGTAAACCAGAGCGAGCTGCCGATTGTCAGCCCGTATGGGCAGTATGATTTCATCTCCGGCCAGGATGCGCTGGGCGGGCAGTTCAGCCTGCATGCGGATATGTTCAACGTGCTGCGCAAGCTGGGCACCAACAGCCAGCGCGTGGCGGCGGTGCCGGGGTATTCCGTGCCGTTCATGCTGCCTTATGGCGTGCTGGGCACGGCCAGGGTGGAGCTGGTGGCGGCCAGCTACATGGCAACCCGCTTGTATGAGCAGCCGAACTATTCACCGCTGAGTACCGCCAGCACAGCGCGCGCGCAGCCTTATGGCGCGGTGTATCTGCATTGGCCGCTGATCCGCCAGGCAGGCGCGCTGGGCAGCCAGATCATCGAGCCGGAGGTGCAGCTCGTCGCCTCGCCGAACATCGGGATTTCGCAGAATATACGCATTCCCAATGAGGACAGCCTGGATTTGGAGTATTCGGACGCCAATCTGTTCAGCCTTAACCGCTATCCGGGGATCGACCGTCTGGAGGGCGGCTCGCGGGTGGATTACGCGCTGCATGCGGCTTGGTATCTGCCTGGCGGGGCGATGCTGGACGGGCTGATCGGGCAGTCTTACCGGGTGCATAAGGATAACAACTACCTGCCGGGTTCGGGGCTGACCGGTAATGTCTCCGATATCGTCGGCCATGTGATTATCGCGCCGGTGCCGCATTTTAACGTTACCTACCGCACGCGGCTGAGCCACCGGGACCTGGGCGCGCGGATGATCGACACCACGGCCAACTACACCTCGCATGTGTTCACGGCCTCGGCGGGATATTTATACACCAATACCGATCCTTATGTGCTCTACGACAGCGCCAGCATCGTCTCGCCTACGCTGGCGCCGCCGGCGGCGTATTTCACGCCGCGGCATGAGGTGACGGCGAATTTCACGGCTAATATCGGCCCGTGGTCGCTGGGGGCTGGAAGCGAGCGGAACCTGCAGACCGGCAAGTTTGACGCGGCCAATTTCAGCGCCGGCTGGCAAAATGATTGCTTCGGCGTCAACCTCGTGTACTACCAGCGGTTTACGTCATTCAACCTGGATAAAGGCAATACCACCGTGTTGCTCCAGTTCACTTTTAAAACTCTCGGTAATGTTGGATTCAGCGCCCTATGAAGCATCTTCTCCGTGCCGCCGCTCTTGTTGCCGTGCTCATCGCGGCGCCCGCCCTGGCGCAAACCGCCGGCGGCTATAACGCCAGTATCGCCGCCGTGGTGAACGGGCAGGTGATCACCAACCAGGATGTGGCTGCGCGGGCCCGGCTGCTGGCGCTCTCCACCGGGATGCAGCCGACGCCCGATGTGCTGGCCAGGCTTGAGCCGCAGGTGACGTCGCTGCTGATCGATGAGACGCTGAAGCAGCAGGAGATTAACAAGCTGGGGGTGAGCGTGCCGCTCAGCGATGTTACCGGCGCGATCAGCCGGATTGAACAGGGCAATGGCTTGCCGCCGGGCGGGCTGCGGATGAAGCTGGAAGCGGCGGGCGTGCCGTTTGATACGCTGGTGGCGCAGATCCGCACCGAACTGGGCTGGCAGACGGTGCTGCACCAGGTGCTTGGGCCAGGGCTGCAGCCGACGCCGGGCGACCTGAACGCGCAGAAAACCGCGCTGAAGGCGGAGATCGGCAGCACGCAATATCATATCGCGGAAATTTTCGTGCCTGTGTCCGGTCCGGAGGATGATGCCGCAGCGCGGAATTTCGCCAGTTCGGTGATTGCCCGGCTGCGCACCGGCGCGCCGTTTCCGGTGATCGCGGCGCAGTTCAGCCAGGCGCAGACCGCGTTGCAGGGTGGGGATATGGGCTTTGTCAACCTGGGCGAGTTGGACCCGGCGGTGGCGCAGGTTGTATCCACCATGCCGGTGGGGGCGATCAGCAATCCGGTTCGGGTGCCGGGGGGCTACGATATCGTGCAATTGCTGGCGACCCATAACGTGGGCACAGAGAAGCAGACGATCCTCTCCATCCGCCAGGCTTTCGCGCAGTATCCGCAGCCGATCACCAATGGGCAGGTTGGTCCGGTGCAGGCAGCGGTGATCAACAAGCTGTTGCAGGCGGCTCATGCCGCGCATTCCTGCCCGGATATGGAGGCGGTGAACGCGGCGTTTGGCAATGTGCGCCCGTCCAATCCCGGCCCGGTTAACCTTGCCACGGTGACGCCGCCGGCGTTCCAGACATTGCTGGGCAATCTGGCCGTTGGGCAGGTGAGCCAGCCGCTGGTGGCCGCTGATGGCGTATCGGTGGTGATGATTTGCAGCCGGCAGAGCCAGGCCGCCACCCTGCCTTCGGATGATGCGATTGCGCAGATGATCGTGGAGCACCGGGTGGAGCTGGAATCCCAGCAGCTGCTTGATGTGCTGCACCATCGCGCGGTGATTATCCGGCAGTAGGCGGGCAGATTTACGGGCGGAAAAAAGGGCTGGGACCGTGCGGTTCCAGCCCTTTTTATACGCGCAGGCTCGTGGGGGTTAGAGCGCGCTTTGGGTCAGGCTGTTCAGGTAGGAGGCGATGACCCTGACATCGGGATCGAGCGCGACGACGGCGACGTAGCCGTCGGGCCGGACCAGCCAGATGCAGCGGCGGCTGACCGGCAGGCGTACGGCGGGTTCCAGAAGGTCCGGGTAGGTTTCCAGCAGTTCGTTGACCTCGACGCTGAGGTCGGCGCAGAGGGCGAAGCGCGGGGTGCTGCCGGCACCGAAGGGAGGTTCGCCTTCGCGGGGCGGCATGCGCTCGCCAGGGCCGGGGCCGGGGAAGGAGCGGTCGTCCGAGCCGTTGAGGGGGCTGTGCTCATAGCCCATGGAGACTTCAGAGAGGGTGTCGGCGATGGCGCGCCGCGCGGGGGCCAGGCCGAAGAGGATGCTGCCGAAGGCGTTGCGGGTGATTTGCGCCACCGGGTTCTTTAACACGGAGATGGCGGTGAGGCGGCCGACGTTGACGAAAACCTGGTCGGTCGCGGCGTGGCGTTCGGCGTTGTAGCTCTCCAGCAGGCGCTGCGGGCCGCAGGTGCCGCGGGTGACTAGGGCGAGCTTCCAGGCCAGGTTGACGGCATCGTGGATGCCCATGTTCATGCCCTGGCCGCCGGCCGGGTTGTGCAGATGGGCGGCGTCTCCGGCCAGGAAGATGCGGCCCTGGCGGTATTCGCGGACGTTGCGCTCGTTGATGTGGAACGCCGAAAGAGCGGTGGGGGCCGAGAGCGTGATGTTGCCGGGGCCGCGTTGGTCGACGATGCGCTGAATATCCTCCAGCGAGGCGGCGGCGGGGGCGTGGCCGCCGTTTGCCGGAAGGTCGGCGATGACGCGGTACAGCCCATCGGCGCGGGGGAAGAAGCCGAGGTAGCCATCCTCATGCCAGAAGGAGACCAGCTCCGTTGCGGGAAAATTCAGGCCGGAGAGGCGGACATCCGCCAGCAGCCAGCCGCTTTTTTGTTCATGGCCGGTGAAGGGCACGCCCAGCGCCTCACGGACTTTGCTGTTGGCGCCGTCGCAGCCGATGAGCCATTGGCTTGTGACGATTTCCTCGGCGCCGCCGCTATGGCGCAACAGGGAGCTGACATTGGTGGCGGTTTCGGTGAAGGAAAGCAGTTCGCTCCCGCGCTCGACCTTGACGCCGAAGCTGGCCAGATGGGCTTCCAGCAGGCGTTCGGTTTCCGCCTGCGGCTGGGCCAGCGCATAGGGGTGCGGGCTGTTCACCTGCGAGAAATCAACACGGCCCAGGGGTTTGTTGCCGGCGATGATGCTGCCGGCGGTCACCTTATGGCCGGCGGCGGCGAGCGTGGCGCCGCAACCGGAACGATCGAGGAGTTCCAGCGTGCGGCTCCACAAAAACAGGGCTTTTGGATCGTCCGCGCCGTGGGTGGTTTTTTCCACGATCCGGACCTTGATACCGTAACGGGCGAGTTCGGCGGCCGCGACGAGGCCGGCGGGGCCGGCACCTACGATGAGGATATCTGTGTTCATGAGAGCTCCCTGACCGCTGGCGCGATCGTGTTGTTTATTTTGGTGCCGTTTGGGCGCGTTGAGGATGTTCCAGAACAATGCGGGCGCGTGCACTAAAATTTCCGGGGCTATTTGTGGCGTGCGGCGGCGGGTTCGTCGTTGACTTGGATCAAGAAAACCGCCGTTCCGCCCTCAAACTAATCAACCCGGCGCTTGTATTTCGCTTTCGGGCGGTCCGCGTGCAGCCCGCCGTGCAAGGCGGAGCCGCGGCCGGAGAGGGAGGGGTTGGTCATGAAGTATTCATGTGCCGAGGCGGGCGGGTCGCCGGGGGTGACGCGGTGCCAGGTGCCGTCAGCCGCCAGCTCGGAGCTTTGCGCGTCGTCACGCAGGTTGACCACCATGATCTGGTCAAGCGCCTGGGCGTGGACGGTGGGGTTGTGGATGGGCACGAAGGTTTCGACCCGGCCTTCCATGTTGCGGGCCATCCAGTCAGCGCTGGACATGAACACTTTTGCCGCGCGCGAGGGCAGCGGGTGGCCGTTGGCGAAGGCGCAGATGCGGGCGTGCTCCAGGAAGCGGCCGACGATGGACTTGACCTTGATGTTCTCCGACAAGCCGGGAACGCCGGGACGCAGGCAGCAGATGCCGCGCACGACGATCTGGATCGGCACGCCCGCGCGCGAGGCTTCATAGAGAAGGTCGATCAGCCGGTCATCGACCAGGGAGTTCATCTTCAGCCAGATGCCCGAGGGTTTGCCCGCCTTGGCGTTGGCGATCTCGGTATCGATGAGGGTGACGATGGTTTTGCGCGTGGTGAGCGGCGAGAAGGCGAGCTGCTCCATGGTTTCGGGGCGGGCGTAGCCGGTCATGTAATTGAACAGCCGGGCGGCATCGCGCGTTAGCGCCGGGTCGCAGGTGAAGAAGGAGAGGTCGGTATAGATGCGCGCGGTGATGGGGTGGTAGTTGCCGGTGCCGAAATGCGCGTAGGCGCGCAGGGAGCCGCCCTCGCGCCGGACCACATAGGACATTTTGGCGTGGGTTTTGAGGCCGACGAAGCCGAACACGACCTGCACGCCGGCGGCTTCCAGCGCGCGCGAGAGGCGGATGTTGGCTTCTTCGTCGAAACGGGCGCGCAGCTCCACCATGGCGGTGACGGATTTGCCCGCTTCGGCGGCCTCGATGAGGGCTTTGACGATGGGGGAGTTGCGGCTGGTGCGGTAGAGGGTTTGTTTGATGGCGACGACGGCGGGGTCCAGCGCGGCCTGGCGGAGGAACTGCACCACGACGTCGAAGCTTTCGAAGGGGTGATGCACCAGGATGTCCTTCGCGCGGATGGCGGCGAAGCAATCGCCGCCGAAATCGCGGATGCGCTCGGGGAAGCGGGCGGTGTAGGGGGGGAAGAGCAGGTCGGGGCGGTCATCGACGATGAGTTGTTTGACATCGACCAGGCCGATAATGCCGGTTTCCATGTAGACCTCCTCGGCGGGGGCCTCGATGGCGTCGATCACCAGTTCGCGCAGGCCGGCTGGCATGTCCGCCTGGATGGTGAGCTGGATGGCGACGCCGCGGCGCCGGCGCTTTAGCGCGGTTTCGTAGGATTGCACGAGGTCTTCGGCTTCTTCCTCGAATTCCACGTCAGTGTCGCGGATCAGGCGGAAGAGGCCGGAGCCTTGGAGCTGGAAGCCGGGGAACAGGCGCGAGAGGAACATGCCGACCAGCTCTTCGAGCATGACGAAGCGCAGCGGTCCGCCGGGCGGGCTGGGCAGGCGGACGAAACGGTCAATCTGGCTGGGCAGGGGAATGAGGGCGGACATGTGGCCGTGATCGTCGTTACGGGCCAGGGTGAGGGCCATGACGAGGCCCATGTTGGGGATGAAGGGGAAGGGGTGCGCGGGGTCTACCGCCAGCGGGGTGAGTACGGGGAAGACGCGCTCCATGAAGTAGCCGTCGAGGAAGTGGGCATCGTCCGAGGTTAGCTGCACGGCGGTGCAGATGACCATGCCGGCAGGGCCGAGCAGGGCGCGCACATGTGTGAAGGCGGCCTGCTGGGCTGCGATGAGGTCGCGCGCGCGGGTGTTGATCTGGTGCAGCTGCTGGGCGGGGGTGGAGCCGTCAGCGGAGCGTTCCAGCACGCCGGCGCGGGCCTGGCCGATGAGGCCCGCGACTCGCACGGAGTAGAATTCATCAAGGTTGGAGGCGCTGATGGAGACGAAGCGCAGCCGCTCAAGCAGGGGGTGGCGGGGGTTTTCGGCCTCGGAGACCACGCGGAAGTTGAAATCCAGCCAGGAAAGCTCGCGGTTGATGAAGCGGGTGGGGTCGTTCAGGCTGAGTTCCGGCGCTGGTGGCGTGGTGATCTGGTTCATATCCTCTCCTATACCAAACCATTCTGCCTGGGGATGATGAGTTTGTAACGAGTTTTCTGGCGGGGCC
This sequence comes from Acidocella sp., assembly GCF_013044125.1. Lineage (GTDB taxonomy): Bacteria > Pseudomonadota > Alphaproteobacteria > Acetobacterales > Acetobacteraceae > Acidocella. Next base: position 7,509 of record NZ_JABEVC010000098.1, read on the forward strand.
GGATCAGGCCATTTCGAAGAGCGGGGCGAGGATTTCGGCGGCGAGCTGGCGGGTGATTTTTTTGCCTTCGCCCAGGGTGGCGCGGTCCAGCCGGGCGACGGCCTCACGCAAGGCGGCGGCGGTGCGCGGAAGGTGCAGGAGCAGGAAGTTGCGCACGGGGAAGCTTAAGGAGAGTTGACGGTCAGCCGAGAGGCGGGTGAGCAGGCGCTCCAGCAGCTCATCCTCCGGGGCGCGGATTTCTACCGCCTCGGCGGCGCGCAGGCGGCTGGTGAGGTCCGCCAGGCGGTAGGACTGGCGCAAGGGGGGCAGGCGAGCGGCCATGAGTGCCGGGAAATGCGCTTCGGCGGCGGCGTTGAGCAGGTGCAGCAGCGCCTGGGGTTCGAGCACGATATCGGCGTCGTCCACCGCGATGGGGCCGGTGGGACGGACCAGACCGTGTAGCGTGGCGCCGTTGATGACGGTGGCGCCATGGGCGGCCGCCCAGATGTGCAGCAGGTGGGATTTGCCGCAGCCGGGTTCGCCCCAGAGAACGAGCCGGCCGTTGCTCCAGCTGTCTGGGCGGGCCAGCCAGTCCCGCGCCGGGGCGTTGGAGGGGGCGGCGCAGAAATCCTCGGCGGAGAAATTTTCTGTTTCCGCGAAGGGCAGGGTGAGCTGCTTCATGGAGGGGGGGGGGAGTCTAGGTACAGCGGGCTTTGCAGGTAGCGGCGCAGCCAGAAGCGGGCGAGCACGCCCAGCGTGGCGGTGACCGGCACGGCCAGCATGATGCCGAGAAACCCAAAGGCGGCGCCCCCGGCGAACAGTGAGAAGATGACCCAGACCGCGGGCAGGCCCACGCGGTCTCCCAGGAAGCGGGGCTGGATGACGTAGTCGTTAAGCGCTTGGCCGAAGCCGAACACCAGGGCCACCAGCACGACGCCGTGCCAGCCGGGGTTTTGGGTGAGTGAGAGTAGAAGTGCCGTGACGCCGCCGACGATGGTGCCGACATAGGGGATGAACGAGAGGATGCCCGCCGCCAGCCCGACGATGAGCCCGAGGTCCAGCCCGATGACGGTGAGCCCCACCGCATAGACCAGGGCGAGCAGGAGGCAGCAGATGGCTTGGCCGCGTATCCAGGCGGCGAGGATGCGGTTGACCTCGAGCGCCTGGGCGCGGATCACCGCCTCGTAGGGGCGGGGGAGCCAGGTGTCGGCATGGCGGATGATCGATGGCCAGTCCCGCAGGAAGTAGAAGGTGACGATGGGGGTGATGATGAGCAAGGTGAGGATGTTCACCACGGCGAAGCCGCTGCCGATGATGTTGCGCGCGGCGGTGCCGGCGAAGGAGACGACGGTGCCGGCCTGGTTGGCGGCGATGTCGCGCAGCTTTTGGCTCATGGCGCCGGGGCCGAGGCGGCGTTGCAGTTCAAGGATGAGGTAGCCGAAGTCTTTCTGGGCCGTTTGGATATAGCCGGGCAGGTTGGTGGCGAAGGCGCTGGCCTGGACGGTGATGACCGGATAGAGCAGCAAAATGAACAAAACCACGAAAATGCCGGCCGCGGAGAGGATGAGCAGGGTGCCCACCGAGCGGCGCACGCCGAGTCTGGCGAGGCGGCTTACCGCGGGGTCCAGAAAATAAGCCAAGCCGGCCGCCACCACGAAGGGGGTGAGAATGGCCGAGAAGAGGCGGAGAAACTCCCATGAAACCAACAGGATCGCGATGCCGAGGGCCAAGCGCTGCCAGCGCAGCTTGTTGCCGGGGGAAGAATCGTAGAGGGGATTGCTCATTGCCGCCCCGCCAGCGATTGCGCGCGGCAAAAGCCTGTGTTGAAACGCGGCAGAAATTTATCGGCGTGGACTCGCAAACCCATGCCGCAGGCTTAGCGCATTGGAGGCTGACATGACCAGCGTAACGTACCGGGATGCCGGTGTGGATATCGAGGCCGGCGACGCGCTGGTTGAGGCGATTAAACCATTGGCCAAGGCGACCTCGCGTGCCGGGGTGCTGGGGGGGTTGGGCGGCTTCGGCGCGCTGTTCGACTTGAAGGCGGCGGGGTTTGTGGACCCGATTTTGGTTTCGACCACCGATGGTGTGGGGACCAAGCTGAAGATCGCCATCGAGACGGGGATTCATGACCATGTCGGCATCGACCTGGTGGCGATGTGTGTGAATGATCTGATCGTGCAGGGAGCGGCGCCGCTGTTCTTCCTGGATTATTTCGCGACCGGGGCGTTGGATGTGGACGCGGCCAAGCGGGTGATCGCGGGGATTGCGCAGGGGTGCACGCTGGCCGGTTGCGCGTTGGTGGGCGGCGAGACGGCGGAAATGCCCGGGATGTACGCGGCGGGGGATTATGACCTCGCGGGGTTCTCGGTGGGGGCGGCCGAGCGTGGTGCGCTGCTGCCGGCGGGCGTTGCGGCGGGCGATGCGATTCTGGCGTTGCCGTCATCGGGCGTGCATTCCAACGGGTTCTCGCTGGTGCGGCGGATTATCGCCGATGCGGGGCTGAATTGGGGTTCGGCGTTTGGCGATGGGCGCAGCCTGGCTGAGGTGCTGATGCAGCCGACGCGGATTTATGTGAAGCCGGTGCTGGCGCTGCATAAGGCCGGATTGCTGAAGGGGGCGGCACATATTACCGGCGGCGGGCTGCCGGGCAATTTGCCGCGCGCGCTGCCCGAGGGCTGTGGCGCGGCGCTGAACGGGCCGTGGGAGATGCCGGCGGTGTTCCCCTGGCTGGCCGGGGCGGGGAATGTGGCGGCGGAGGAGATGCTGCGGGTGTTCAACTGCGGGGTTGGGATGACGTTGATCGTGAGCGATGCCGGTGCGGCGATGACGCTGTTGCGTGAGGCTGGGGAGGCGCCGTTTCTGCTGGGGCATGTGACGGACCGGCCGGGTGTCGTGATCGCGGGGCAGGAGAGCCTGTTTGCCTAAACCGCGCGTTGCGATTCTGATTTCCGGGCGCGGCTCCAATATGGAGGCGCTGATCAGGGCGGCGCGGGAGGCGGACTATCCGGCCGAGGTTGCGCTTGTGATCTCCAACAAGGAGGATGCGGCGGGGCTGGAGATTGCGCGCGGGCTGGGTGTGGAGGCGCTGGCGGTTCCGGCCAGGCCGTTCGGCCGGGACCGCGAGGCGCATGAACGGGCGATTGACGCGGCGCTGGTGGAACGCAATATCGCGATTGTGTGCCTGGCCGGATACATGCGGCTGCTGACACCTTATCTGGTGAAGCGCTGGGCCGGGCGGATGCTGAATATCCACCCGAGTTTGCTGCCGGCTTACCCGGGGGTGGATACCCATGCGCGGGTGCTGGCGGCGGGTGAGGCGGCGCATGGCTGCACGGTGCATCTGGTGACAGAGGAGATGGATGCCGGGCCGGTGCTGGCGCAGGCGCGGGTGGCGGTTCTGCCCGGCGATAGCGAGCAGGTGCTGGCGGCGCGGGTGCTGGTGCAGGAACACAGGCTTTATCCGGAGGCGCTGGCGGCGCTGGCACGCAAAATCCGCTTGCCAGAGGCTGGGGCATAACCGTAAAGCTCGGCCAGAGATTTGGTTTCTTGAAATTGCTCCGGGAAGGTAGACGAGATATGGCATCCAACACAACTCACCAGCACGATGCGCCGGCCGAACAGGAGTTTGACGCGGCTTCCAAAAAGGGGTGGGAACATTTTACCAAATTCCTCACCTTCAACACGATCGCCGTGGCGGTGGTGCTGCTGCTCATTGGCGCGATGACGGTCTGGCGTTAGAGCGCCAATAGTTCAGGCCCGCTCTTCTTGAGCGGCTTGAACCATTGCCGCACGCTTAGGACCTGATGCAAGATAACCGAATCAAGGATTTTCGTGTCATGATGGGGCGGAGTTGTTTGGTCGTCGGTTATCGTGGCTGCTGACACAAAGGGCTGGACAGGTTAGCCATGATCTGATTCGGTGGCCCGATGACTTTGGGCTAATCTGGATGATCGACACGGATGCGATCAAGGCGCGCTTTGAGAGGCTGGCGCCCTATTTTGATGAGCGGGCACGGCGGCTGTTTGCAGCGAATGAAGCGTTAACGGCAGGCTGGGGCGGTGTTACGGCTTGTCGCAAGCGACGGGGGTCGCGCGCTTGCTGAGCGCGGCTTCACCGCCAGCCAAAAATTAGCCGGCCGGTTGCTACGACGGCTTGATCTTTCCAGCCGTGTTCGGCAACCCAGGCACGCAATGGGCGCAGAAACGTTATTCGTTCCTCGAAACGACTTTCACAATACCGGGTCGTTTTTTTTAGTGATGGCCAATTTATTCAGTGCAACCCAGATCGCGTTGATCGTCACGCCAAAATGCGCCGCTCGCTCTCGCAACAACGCCTCCGGAAAGTCCCGCACATGTGCAGCAAGGGCCGCCTTATCCAACTTACGCCGGCGCTCTTTGGCAGGTTTCGGCCGCAAATCCGGCGCACCAAGCCAGCGATAAAGGGTCGTCCGGCTGATCTGGAACAATCGCGCCGCTTCCGCCGGCCCGCCCCCGCCACGCACATAACCAACAACACGCTCACGTAAATCAACGCTGTAGCTCATTATTCGCCCCCACAAGGGGGCAAATATTAGCACGTAATATTGTTATTGTGAATTACTATATTTCATCCCTGCGGCAATGATCCGGGGATTGTGAGCGGCCCCAGGATTTCACGTTAAACCCTCCGAAACGGTTACATAATGCAAGGACCAGTTTGTGGCGGCGGGAGAGAGACGCGCGGGGGATGGATTTTCAGCGGCGGGGAAGGCCCTCGCCCCTTGCGGCGCCCAGCAGATAGGGCAGAATCACGCTCAACAGCGCCACGGAAAAGGCATTGAGCCTGAACAGGCTGGCATAGGCGGCGGGGGTGATGGCGGCCGGGGAATGCGGCAGCCAAGGCAGGATAAGATACAGCACGAACGGTAGTGCGGTGAGCGGCGCGCGGGCGGCAAATTCGCGGGCGCGCAAGACCAGAACCGCCAGCACCAGGCAAGGCAGGAAGAACAGCGCCACGCCGGCGGGCGGCCCCAGCAGCCATGCCACCCACGCCGTGTTGAGGCTTGCGCAGGCGCACAGCCAGGCCCGCGCGCCCAGGCCGTGGCGGCGTGCCAGCCAGATGGTGGCCGCGAAGAACGGCGTGGAGAGTGCCGTGAGCAGCAGCCACGGCCAGCCGGCGCGGCCCAGGATGAACCAGAGATATAGCGGGTAGAACGGCGTGTTGCCGGCCAGCAGCAGCGCCACTTTGTTGGCTGCTTCGTTCAGCGGGTCTTCGTGGCGTGTGAGCGCGCGCACCGCTTAGCGCAGGGCCAGGGCCACGGCGCAGCCGATGGCGGCCGCCCAGGCGCTGGCCAGCATCCCCCAGCTGAGATCCGCCGCGGTGACGCTGAACGGCCAGGCCCGCAGGGTGGCCTGGTTGGTCAGGTCGTAGGTCATGTAAGTGAACAGGCCGAACAGCGCGCCGCGCCAGAGCGCCGCGCTCCAGCGGCCCGCCGCCAGCCCCGGCGCCACGGCGAAGATGACCAGCCCCAGGATATACAGCGCATAGAAGGCGATGGCGGGCGCCACCTGCACGCGCTCAGCCAGAATGCCCTGGAGTGCCGGCCGGTACAGGCGGGCGCTCATCACGCTCAGCCATACCGCATCAACGGCTATGAAGCTGAGCCCCGCGGCGATGTAGGCGGTGAGGTAACTCTTCATGGGGCATGTTCCAGTACATAAAGGCCGACATCGGTCATCCCGGTTGAGAAACCGGCGATGCAGTAGGCGAGATAATAATCCCACAGCCGCCGGAACGAGGGTGTGAAGCGCTCCTCGCCTTGCGTCTCGGTCCAGGATTGCAGGAAGCGGCGCCGCCATTCGATCAGGGTCAGCTCATAGCTTTTTCCGAAAAATGCAGTGCCTGTGAGCGTGAGCCCGGCGGCATTGGCCTGAGCCGCGATGGCGGTTTTGGTGGGCAGCATCCCGCCGGGAAAAATATGGGACTGGATGAAATCAGGGTTGCGCTGGTAGGAGTCAAAACGGTCCTCCGCGATGGTGATGACCTGCAGCACAACCCGCCCGCCTGGTTTGAGGCGTGTGCGCAGCGCCGCGAAATAGGCCGGCCAATAAGCAACCCCCACGGCTTCGAGCATTTCGATGGAGACGATGTAATCGTAAAGGCCGGTTTCGTCGCGGTAGTCGCGCAGGGCGATGTGGGTGCGCTCCGCCAGCCCGGCCGCGGCCAGGCGCTCGCGCGCGTATCCGGCCTGGGCGGGCGAGAGGGTGAGGCCGGTGACATGCGCGCCCGCGCCAGCCAGATGCTCGGCCAAGCCGCCCCAGCCGCAGCCGATTTCCAGCACGTTCGCACCCGGCGCGGCCCGCAGCAAAGCGGAGATCCGCTCCAGCTTGCGCGTCTGCGCGGTTGCGAGGTCCTCATCGGGCGTGGCGTAGATGCCGGAGGAATAGGCCATGCCCGCATCCAACCAGCGGGCGTAGAAGCTGTTGCCCAGATCATAATGGGCCATGATGTTGCGCCGGCTGCCCTGGCGTGAGTTCCGGTTGTTCCAGTGGCGCAACCGGGCGGCCAGGCGGGTTGCCCATGTGCCGGGGGTGACTTCGCCCAGGTTTTCAGCGCCGAAGCGCAGGAAGGCGGGAAGGTCCGGGCTGGACCAGTCACCGGCGATGTAGCTATCGGCCAGGCCCGTGTCGCCGCGCAGCAGCAGGGCGCGCAGCGGGCGCCAGTTGTGCAGCTCCAGCCGTGCGTCCGTGCCCGGCCGCGCGCCGCGATGGGCGATCATGCCGCCGCCGGGGAGGGTGATGGCGAGGCGCCCATGCTCAAGGCGCCGCAGCAGGCGCTCCAGCAGCGCGGCCCCCAGCCGGGGCCATTTAAGTGCCGGTTTCGCCGTTGTGGCACGGACCTCGCTCATAGTGTTTTCTCCGCATCTTGCGTAAAACTGACAGGCGCCGCCGGTGGCGCGGGGCGCGCGCGCAGGCGCATCCCCTTGCACCAGAGCCGCAGGGCTTCCCAATGGATGCCCGCCACGACTTTAAGAGTCAGCAGCGGATAGGCGAAGGCGGCGTGCAGCAAGGCCTTGCTGGTGAGGGGTTTGCGCCGCGCGCTGAAGGAGGCGGTTAGCACCACGCCTTGCGAGTCACGCGCGGCAATGCGCAGCCGCAATGTTCCGGCGGGGGGCTGGAGGGTGAAGTCGTAGTGCATATCCATATCCATGAAGGGCGAGACGTAGAATTTTTTCGCGCAGCTCTGCCGCACGAGACCGCCGGAATTGTTGGTTACCGGAATGAAGTAGCTGTGGCGCTGGCCAAAGGTGTTGTTCACCTCATAGAGAATCGCGATGAGCGGGCCGGAGGCGGCGTAACAGAAATACACGGCGATGGGGTTGAACGCATAACCGAGCAGCCGCGGCATGGTGAGCAGGGTGATGCGGGTGCCTTCGGCGTTTAGCCCGCCTGCGCGCATTTGCGCGCGCGCCCAGGCCAGCGGATCGCCCTGGCCATCGCCGTAGTCACGATCATGAAAGGAGAACAGGTTGAAGCGGTTGCGTGAGAACAGGCGCAGGTGCGCGGCCTCGTCATCCAGGGTTGCGAGATCCAGCAGGAGGGAGAACACGCGGTATTTCAGCTGGTGCGGTTTGGGGCTGAAACGCCGGTGGGTGACGATGCCTTCATAGAGCGCGCTCATGCCGCGGCTTCCAGCGGGCGTTCCGGCAGGCTGATGCGCGCCGATTCAGCCGCGACCCGCCAGGGCCGGCGGACACCGCCCAGCGCTTCGGCCACGGCCAGACCTGCTTGCAGGCCATCCTCATGAAACCCCGCCCCGAAATAAGCGCCGCAGAACCAGCGGCGTTTGACCCCCTGCAGCTTCCAAAGCTGTTTCTGGGCCCGCAGGGCTGGGACATCGAAAACGGGGTGATCATAGCTCTGGCGGTGCAAGAGCCGCGCGGGCTCTGGTTCGGCCAGAGGGTTGAGCGTGACGAAGTAATCAGTGTTTCCCTGGAGGTTTTGCAGCGGGTTCATCCAGTAGGTGACCGCGGCCGGATCATCTGGCGTGCGTTTGGCGGCGTAGTTCCAGGCGGCCCAGGCGGCGCGGCGGCGTGGCATCAACCGTGCGTCGGTGTGCAGCAGGGCTTCGTTTTTGGTGTAGCGGAAGGCGCCGAGCAGTGCCTGTTCATCAGGTGTTGCGTCCTCCAGCAGGCGCAGGGCATCGCCGGCGTGCATGGCCAGCACCACCTCGTCGAACCGCTCGGTTGTGCCTGTGGCATCGCGCAGCTCGACGCCGCCGGGGATTGCGCGCACGGCCGCCAAGGGGCGGCCGGTGGCCACCCGGCCGCTGAAATCAGCCCGCAGCCTGGCCACATATTCGCGCGAGCCGCCGGTGACCGTGCGCCACAGGGGGCGGCCGTTTATTTGCAGCAACCCGTGATTTTCGCAGAAGCGGATGAAGGAGGCCGCGGGCAGTGCGCCCGCCTGGCCCGCGGGCGCTGACCAGATGGCCGCGATCATCGGGTAGAGGTGATCCTCATAGAATGCCGCGCTGAAGCCGGCCGTGCGCAGGTAATCATCCAGCCGCGCCTCGCCGAGCCGGTGCAAGGCTTGCGGCGCCTCGCGGTAGAAGCGGGCGATGCCGCGCAGCATGGACCAGAAGCGCGGGCGGAAGAGATTGCCCGGTTGCGCGAACAGCCCGGCGAGATTACTCCCGGAGTATTCCAGCCGTCCGGAATCCAGCGAGACGGAGAACGACATGTCTGACGGTTGCGTCGCCACCCCCAAATGCCTGAACAGAGCCGTGAGGTTTGGGTATGCTGGTTCGTTGTATACGATGAAGCCGGTATCGATGGGCACCCCGCCTGCGAGGACGGTGTTGCTGTGCCCGCCGAGCCGGTTTTCGGCCTCGAACAAGGTTACATCGTGGCGGCGCGCCAGCAGCCAAGCGGCCCCAAGGCCGGAAATTCCGGCCCCGGCCACGGCGATCTTTTTCCTCTCGGACATATGTGCTCCTTGCTGGCTACACAGCTTATACGCCGGGGGGCGCGGGCTGGATCACCGCTGGAAAGTGGACTCTCTTGCGGGGCGGCGTGATCCAAACCGCCGGGGCGCGCGTACAAGCCGGTGTGAGCAAGCATGAAGCAAAATTCAGTATGGGACTTCGGGGGCAAACCCTGCGCCGGGGGGCGCTGTTGACCCCGGTGGACGCGCCGGCCCCGCTGGATGCGGCGGCGCAGGTCCGGCTGCTTGGCCTCGTCGCAAGCGCGCGGGACCGCCAGGCCTTCGCCATGCTGTTCAAACATTTCGCGCCGCGGCTCAAGGCGTTCCACATGCGCGCCGGTCTGGCGGAGACGGCGGCTGAGGAGCTGGCGCAGGAGACGATGCTGCTGCTTTGGCGCAAGGCCGGGAGTTTTGATCCCGCCCGCGCCGGAGCGGCGACCTGGGTGTTCGCCATCACGCGAAATTTGCGCGTTGATCTGGCGCGCCGGCATCGCGGCGGCCTGCCGGAGCCGCTGCCGGAGGAGGATCTCTCGCCCTCGGCCGAGACGTTGAGACTGGAAGCCGAGCGTGCGGAACGGATGCGCGGGGCTCTGGCGACCCTGAGCGAGGCGCATCGCCGCGTGATCGAGCTTTCTTTCTTTTCCGAGGCGCCGCACGCCAGCATCGCCACGGCGTTGAACCTGCCGCTTGGCACCGTTAAATCCCGCATTCGCCTGGCCCTCTCGCGCCTGCGCGATGCGCTGGGGACTGAACCATGAGCATCCAACACCACCTTAGCGATGATACGTTGCTCCGCCATGCCGCGGGGCGGCTCAATGCCGGGCTGGCGCTCGTCACCGCCGCGCATTTGCACGGCTGCGCGCATTGCCGTGGCCGGTTGGCGGCGTTCGAGGCCGTGGGCGGCGCCTTGCTGGAGATGGAGGCGCCTGCCGCCATGGCGCCTTCGGCCTTCAGCAATGTGCTGGCACGGCTGGAGGAGCGGCCCGCGCCGGCACCCATTTTGCGCGCCCCGCGCCGGGCGGCGCTCAATTTGCCGCCGGAGATGACCTTGCCGCCGGTGCTGGCGGGTTGTGACATCGGCCGTTGGCTATGGCTTGGCAGGGGCGTGCGCTACAGCCGGGTGCGCCTGCCCTGGGCGCCGGATGCCAATGTGATGCTGCTGCGCGTGGCCGCTTCTCGCGCGGTTGTCAGCCATGCCCATGCGGCGCAGGAGCTGACCCAGATTTTGCATGGCGGCTACAGCGACAGCACCGGCCAGTATGGCCCCGGTGACATCGCCGAGCATGACGAGACGGTGCTGCACCAGCCGCGTGCCGACGAAGAGGGGTGCATCTGCCTTGCGGCGCTGGAAGGCGGGTTGCGCCTGGATGGATGGATGGGGCGGGTGCAGCGCCGCCTTGGCCTGTAGGATGAAGCTGGCGTTTGCACCTTTACTGCTGCTTGGCCTTGCCACCTATGCCTGGATCGCGCCGGTGAGTGTCCTCAACGCCGCTGCTTGGGGCGGGGATTGGCGTGTCACGCACGATATCAGCTACATGCCGGGGGCGCGCGGCCGGCTGGATGTTTATGCGCCCAGCGGCGTGAAAGACGCGCCGGTGGTGGTGTTTTTTTACGGTGGCAGCTGGCAGGACGGCGACAAGGCGATGTACCGCTTTGTTGGCGCGGCGCTGGCCGCGCGGGGGATTGTCGCCGTTATCCCTGATTATCGCGTCTACCCCGAGGTGCGCTTCCCGGTCTTTCTGCAGGATGCCGCGCGCGCCGTGGCCTGGAGCCGCGGCAACGCGGGCAGGTTCGGCGGCGATCCGGACCGGCTGGTGCTGATGGGCCATTCCGCGGGTGCCTATATCGCGGCGATGCTGGCGCTCAACCCGGCGTATCTCGGCGCTGAGGGGCTTGACCCGCACCGTGACATTTCCGGTTTTATCGGCCTGGCCGGGCCGTATGATTTTCTGCCGCTGCGCGAGCGGGTGATCAAGGTGATTTTTGGTCCGCCGGACGAACTGGCCAGAACCCAGCCGATTAATTTCGTCACCCCCGGCGCGCCGCCTGCGTTTCTGGCCGCCGGGCTGCGCGATACAACCGTGGAGCCGCAAAACACCATGCGGCTTGCCGCCCGGCTGCGCGCGGCGGGCGATGATGTGCGTGAGCGCTATTATCCCCGGCTCGACCACAGGCTGATCATCGGCGCCATCGCCCCGCCGCTCGGCTTTCTGGCGCCGGTGCTGCCCGATTGTCTTGCCTTCATCCACGCTGTGACCGCCGTGCAACCTTTCAGGAGTGCCGCATGAACCTAGCCGCCCAGATCTCGCGTGCCGCCGAGCGCGCGCCCTTGCCCGACACGCTGCTGCGCTATGGTATTTCCCGCATGGTCGGGCGCACGCAGGCGCTGCTGGCAAGCAGCCAGGCCCGCACCAGCCATTTTGCCTATGACATGGCGGCGCATCCCATCGCCGAGCATACGCAGGCCGCCAACCGCCAGCATTATGAGCTGCCGCCGGCGTTTTTTGCCCAATGCCTGGGGCCGCGCCGGAAATATTCCTGCGGCCTGTTCGAGGGAGGCGATACTTTGGCGCAGGCCGAGGAGCGCGCCTTGGAGCAGACCATCGCCCATGCCCAATTGCGCGATGGTCAGCGCATATTGGAGCTGGGGTGCGGCTGGGGGTCGCTGACACTCTTCATGGCGGAGCGCTTTCCCGCCGCCATGATCACGGCGGTTTCCAACTCCGCGCCGCAGCGCTTGTACATCGAGGCGCAGGCGCGCCGTCTGCGGTTGAACAATATACGGGTTATCACCGCGGATATGAACGATTTTGTCACCATGGAGACGTTTGACCGGATCGTGTCGGTGGAGATGTTTGAGCATATGGCCAACTGGCGCGGCCTGCTTACCCGGGTGCGCTGCTGGCTGGCGCCGGGCGCGAAATTATTCCTACATGTGTTCAGCCATGCGAGCCATCCCTACCGCTTCGCGCATGAGGACGAGGCGGATTGGATCGCGCAATATTTCTTCACGGGCGGGATCATGCCCAGCCATGATCTGATCCGGGAATTTGGCGATTTGTTCCGCGTGGAGCAAGGCTGGCGCTGGAACGGCGGGCATTACGAACAGACGGCGCTGGCCTGGCTTGCCAATTATGACGCTAACCAGGCGGCCATCCGCCCTATTTTGCGCGAGACCTATGGTGGCGAGGCAAAGCTCTGGCAGCGCCGCTGGCGGTTGTTTTTTCTGGCGACGGCCGGACTCTTCGGCCATGCAGGAGGGAAGGCGTGGGGGGTTAGCCATTACTTGCTGCAGCCATGCTCCTAGCCTGCGCGGCGGTTGGTGCGGGGGTTGCGCTGGTTATGCTGGCGGCCTGGGTGTTCCAGGCATATGCCCAAAACGCCGGTTGGGTGGATGTGTTCTGGAGTTTCGCCACCGGGGGGATCGCGGCGCTCACGGCGCTGATGGCGGGGCCGGTTGCTTGGCGGCGAATCATGGTTGCGGCTTTGCTGCTGCTGTGGGGGGTGCGGCTTGGCGCCCATATTGCCCGGCGCGTGGCCGGCGCGCCCGAGGATGCGCGCTATGCAAGGATGCGCGCGGCGCAGGGGGCGGGCTTCCAGCGCCACCTGCTGTTGTTTGTGCTCATCCAGGGGCCGTTCAGCGCCATGCTCGCCATCGCCGCGCTCTATGCGGCCCGCTTGCCTGACCCCGCATTCAGGCTCTGGGACGCGCTGGGCCTGGGGCTTGCGGTTCTGGCCGTGGCCGGGGAGACGCTGGCCGATGAGCAGATGCGCCGGTTTCGCGGCAATGGCGCGAACAAGGGCAAAATCTGCGATACCGGTTTGTGGGGAGTCTCGCGCCACCCCAATTATCTGTTTGAGTGCTTGTTCTGGTGCGCCTACCCGGCATTGGGGCTGACGGCACATAACCCCTGGAGCCTGCTGAGCCTGCTGGCACCGGTGCTGATGTACCTGACGCTGCGCTATGCTTCAGGCGTGCCGCCGCTGGAGGAAGCCATGCTGGCGAGCCGCGGGGATGCCTACCGGCGGTATCAGGCGCGCACGGGGGCCATTCTGCCGCGCCTTGGCCGCGCGGCAAGGGGCTGAAGCCCGGCATGAGTGCGGGCCGCATGACCAGTATGCCCGGTGAGGGGGGCTCATGGCCGTGGCGCCTCTTGTCAGGGCGGGCAAAACATCCGATTTAGGCTGCAACCGGACCTCACTGGTCCAGATTGGATCGAGAGCAAACACATGTTTATTGAGACCGAAAGCACGCCGAATCCCGCTACGCTGAAATTTCTCCCCGGCCAGGAGATTCTGGGCGATCTGACCGCTGATTTCGCCGATGCCGACGCGGCTCTACTCTCGCCGCTGGCCGATGCGCTGTTTGGCCTGCCGGGCGTGGCGCGCGTGTTTCTCGGCGGGGATTTTGTCACCGTCACCAAAACCGCGGAAGCCGATTGGGCCGGGCTGAAGCCGCAGGTGCTGGGGTTGCTGATGGAGCATCTGCTCGCCAACCGGCCGATCGTGAGCGAGCATGCGGCGTTGCTGGCCGAGGACGTTGATCCGGCGGATGCCGAGATTGTCGCGCAGATTAAGGAATTGCTTGACACCCGGGTGCGCCCCGCCGTGGCGGGCGATGGCGGGGATATCATATTCCGTGGTTTCCGCGATGGCGTTGTCAGCCTGAAGATGCAGGGGTCCTGCGCGGGGTGCCCGTCCTCCACCGCCACGCTCAAACATGGGATCGAGAACATGCTGAAGCACTACATCCCTGAGGTGTTGTCTGTTACACAGGCGGCCTGAAGAAAGGGAGTAGTTATGGCTTTGGACGATAATGTGCTCGATGTCCTCTTCCGCAGCGCCCGCACCAAGTGGGAGTTTACCGAAGAGCCGATTACCGACGATGAAATCAAAGCCATCTACGATCTGGTGAAATTGGGTCCGACTTCGGCCAATTGTTCGCCCGCGCGCTTTGTGTTCATCCGCACGCCCGAGGGCAAGGAGAAGCTGAAGCCCGCGCTGAGCGCCGGGAATTTGGACAAGACCATGGCGGCGCCGGTGACCGTGATTGTGGCGCAGGACCCGGTGTTTTACATGAATTTGCCAAAGCTTTACCCGCCGGCGGATGCCAAGGGGTGGTTCTCGGGCAATCCGGATCTGGCGGAGGAGACGGCTTTTCGCAACTCCACCTTGCAAGGGGCGTATCTGATCATGGCGGCGCGGGCCTTGGGGATCGACTGCGGACCGATGTCGGGGTTCGACAAAACGGTCGTGAACCGGAATTTTTTCAGCCAGAGCGGTTGGAAGGCGAATTTTTTGATCAACCTCGGCCATGCCGTGCCGGGTGAACACCCGTTTCCGCGCCTGCCTAAACTCGATTTTGACGAGGCCGCGATTTTCGCTTGAGCATGCTGGCAATTGACGCATCGGGCACGCGGGCGGGGATTGCCGTGCTGGCGCAGGACGGCGCGGTGGCTGTTAAGCTTTTCGCGCCCGGCCGCCCTGGGCTGATAGAGGCGCTGCCGCCGCTGCTGCAACAGGCGGTGGCGGGGCGGCGGATTGCCCAGGTGGCCGTTACCATCGGCCCGGGCAGTTTCACCGGGCTGCGTACGGCAATTTCCCTGGCGCAAGGCTTTGCCGAGGCGGCCGGCGTGCCGTTGCTGGGCGTGACGGTGGCGGAGAGTTATGCGGCGGCGTTTCCGGCGCTTCACAGGCCGCTCTGGGTGGCGATAAGGGCGCGCAGGAACCGGATTTTCCTGATCCGTGACGGGGCCGCCGAGGCTTTCGCCGATGCGGACCTGCCGCGGACCCGGCAACCCGTGGCAGTGGCGGGGGATGCCGCCAATGAGGTGGCGGCGGTTCTGGCCGCGGCCGGAGGGGATGTGATGCTGACCAATGCCAGGCGGTTGGACCCTGTGTGGGTTGCGCACGCTGCCCTGGCGCGCCAAGCGGCAGGCTTGCCGGCCCATGCCGCCCAGCCTGTTTATGTTGATCCGCCGGAGGCGAAGCTACCCGCCGCGGGCTTGCGTCCACCGCCGGTTTAATCATGGATGTGATAGAAGCAGGACCCGCCTATGTGGCGGTTCTGGCACGGCTGCATGCGGCGGCGTTTCCGGATGATCCATGGGATGAGCGCAGCTTCGCGGCGCTGCTGGGCCAGCCCGGCGTGGTTTGTTTCGTCGATGAACGCGGCGGGTTCTTGCTGTTGCGGGTGGTGCTGGACGAGGCGGAGATTCTTAGCGTCGGCGTTACCGTGCCGCGGCAGGGCATTGGTGGAGCGCTGATGCGTCAGGCGATTCGCGCGGCGGGCTGGCGGGGCGTTAAGACGATTCATCTGGAGGTGGCGGCGGAAAACGCGGCGGCCCGGGCGTTGTATGCCGCGCTGGGGTTCACGCAGACGGGGTTGCGCAAGGCTTATTACCCTAACGGCGGCGATGCGCTGACGCTTTGCCTGGGGTTGGCAGATTGAACGGCTTCGATATGTGCTTTATTTGCAACAGATATGCGAAATATTCAATGCAGCATGGTTATTCACTGGTCCAGCGGGTTAAAATCTTGGTAGGTGGATTTTATCAGATCGTAAGAAAAAATTCGCTGATCTGTCTGGGAGACTTTGCTTTGCTTCGCTTTTTGCGCGGCTTTTGGCTGGCAGCCGCTTTGTTTTGCGGGGGCGGGACGGCGTTTGCCGCCAGCGCTCCCGTTGCCGCCCCTGCCGGCAATTGGTTAACGGCTGATCATTCCGCCGTGATTCAGGTGGCGCCGTGCGGCGGTGAGCTTTGCGGCCGGATCGTTGGTATTGCTCTGAAACACCCCGGCGACCCGATGCCGGTGGATTGGCGCGGCCAGCCGCAATGCGGCGAGGTGATTCTGCAAACGGCGCTGATGAGGAGCGATGGCGGCGCCGCCAAATGGGTGGGCACGGTGCTCGATCCGCGCAACGGTGATGTCTACCACGCCAGCATTGCGCTGGATGCGAACCATGATTTGCGGATGCGTGGGTATCTGGGGCTGCCGATCCTCGGCCAGACCCAGACATGGCAGCGCTATGATGGGCAGATACCCGTGGGCTGCAAGCTCGCGCGCGCGCCGTTAGTGCCCTACCGCTGAAGTTCGCTGCAGCTCGCAAACGTATATTGTTTTAAGATTTTTTAATGGATTAGCCCCGTCATCGGGCTGGAGGCGCTGGCGAAGCCCCGGCGCGGGATGCGCCCGGCGCGGAAGGCCAAGCGCCCGGCTTCCACCCCCGCTTTCATCGCGCGCGCCATCAGCACCGGGTCATCGGCCATGGCGATGGCTGAATTCACCAGCACGGCGGCGCAGCCGAGCTCCATGGCGAAAGTGGCGTCATACGCGGTGCCGACTCCGGCATCCACCAGCACGGGCACTTTCGCCTGCTCGATGATCATCTGGATCATCAGCGGGTTCTGCACGCCGAGTCCGGAGCCGATGGGCGCGCCGAGCGGCATGATGGCGACGCAGCCCATCTCCTCCAGCCGTTTCGCGGCGATCGGGTCGTCCGAGCAGTACACCATGACTTCAAAACCGTCCTTGATCAGGGCTTTGGCGGCTTCGAAGGTGGCGGGCATGTCCGGGTAGAGCGTCGGCGCCGGGCCGAGGACTTCCAGCTTCACCAGATTCCACCCGCCCGCCTCGCGCGCCAGGCGCAGGGTGCGCACGGCTTCATCGGCCGTGAAGCAGCCGGCGGTATTGGGTAAATAAGTGTATCGCTGCGGGCTTACATAATCCTGCAGCATCGGCGCGTTGCGGTCCGAGAGGTTCACGCGCCGCACCGCGACGGTCACCATCTCCGCGCCGGAAGCCTCGATGGCCGCCGCGGTGGTGGGCAGATCCTTGTATTTTCCGGTGCCGACCACCAGACGGGAGGCAAATTTGCGCCCCGCCACGGTCCATTCATCGCCCGTACCTACATAAGAATCCATTTAACCGCCACCAATAAAATGAACAATTTCAAGAGCATCGCCGGGGGTCAGGCGCACATCCGCATAGGTTGAGCGGGGCACGATCTCCAGATTGCGCTCCACGGCCATTTTGCGCGTATCCAGCCCCAGCTGCGCGATCAGCCCGGCGACGCTCATGCCCGGCGCTACCGCCAGGGGCTCGCCGTTTACCGTTATGCGGGTTGCTTCGCTCGTCACACTCATGCCCGCATTATCGGCTGAGCCGCCCCCCCTCGCAAGGCCGCCGCCACGCAAAATTTGGCGGCTACGATTTGGGTGTGCTAGCTGGGTTAAAATGACGACACCACTTATCTTCGTATTGAACGGCCCGAACCTTAATCTGCTGGGAACCCGCGAACCGGAAGTCTATGGCACCGGCACGCTGGATGACCTGGAAACCCTGTGCGCGGAAACGGCGGAGGGGCTCGGCATCGCCATTGATGTCAGGCAGAGCAACCTGGAGGGAGAGCTGATCTCCTGGGTGCATGAGGCGCGCGCGCGCGCGGCCGGGCTTATCATCAATCCGGCCGGGTATTCCCACACCTCGGTCGCGTTGATGGACGCCATTCTCGCGCTCGACATTCCGGTGATCGAGGTGCATCTCTCCAACATCCACAAGCGTGAGAGCTTCCGCCAGCACTCTTATGTGTCGCGCGCTGCCGACGGGGTCATTTGCGGCCTTGGGTTTGCAGGCTATAGGCTGGCACTCATCGCCCTCTCGGACATCCTGGAAGAAGATCAATGAGCCTTTCCTTCGATCCCAAAACCCTGCGCGACCTGGCGGAACTGTTGAGCGACACCGGCCTTTCGGAAATCGAGCTGGCGGAGGGCGACCGCAAGGTTCGCCTGGTGCGCACGCTGCCGCAGGTGCATGCTCAGGTGATGGCGCCGCCGGCCGTGGCCCATGCCCCGGTGCATGCCCCCGCGAATGTGCCGGAAGCCGCCGCCGAGCACAGGGCCGATCCGGCCAAGCACCCCGGCGTGGTGAAAAGCCCGATGGTGGGCGTTGCGTATCTCTCCGCCGAGCCCGGCGCCGCCCCTTATGTGAGCGTTGGCCAGACTGTCGAGGCGGGTGCGACGCTGCTGCTGATCGAGGCGATGAAGACTTTCAATCAGATCAAGGCGCCGCGTGCGGGCACCATCAAGCAGATTTTCGTGGCGCCTGGTGCGCCGGTCGAGTTCGACGAGCCCCTGCTGATCATTGAATGACCGGCGCATAGCATGTTCAAGAAAATCCTCATCGCCAATCGCGGCGAAATCGCGCTGCGGATACAGCGGGCCTGCCGGGAACTCGGCATCGCCACGGTGGCCGTGCATTCCACCGCCGATACCGACGCCATGCATGTCCGCCTCGCCGATGAGAGCGTGTGCATCGGCCCGCCGCTGGCGCGCGATTCCTATCTCAACATGCCGGCGATTATTTCCGCGGCGCTGATCACCGGCGCCGAGGCGATTCACCCCGGCTATGGGTTTCTCTCCGAGAACGCGGCCTTCGCCGAGATGGTGGAGGCGCACAACCTGGTGTTCATCGGCCCCACGGCGGCGCATATCCGCATGATGGGCGACAAGATTACCGCCAAGACCACCATGATGGAACTTGGCGTGCCGCTGGTCCCAGGCTCGCCCGGCGAGATCGCGACGCTTGAGGAAGCCCATGCGATTGCCGAGAAGATCAAATTCCCGGTGCTGATCAAGGCGGCTGCCGGTGGCGGCGGGCGCGGCATGAAGGTGGCCTACAGCGCCGATGAGCTGGCCGCGGCCTTCCATGAGGCGCGCGCCGAGGCGGGGGCGGCATTTGGCAACAATGCCGTTTATATGGAAAAATACCTCGACAAGCCGCGCCATATCGAGTTGCAGATTTTGGCCGATAACCACGGCGCCGTGGTGCATATCGGCGAGCGGGACTGCTCATTGCAGCGCCGCCACCAGAAGGTGCTGGAAGAGGCGGGCAGCCCGGCCATCACCACCGCGCAGCGCGACGAGCTAGGCGCCACGGTGACCAAGGCGCTGAAGAAAATCGGCTA
>NZ_JABEVC010000099.1 GCF_013044125.1 Acidocella sp.
CCCGATTTTAAGCGCCCGGGCCCGTTCGGCGATGCGCGCCACCAGCGGTTCGGCGATGGGGCCGACCGGCACGGCGACGGAGACGGCCATGCAGCGCTCCCCGGCTGAGCCATAGGCCGCGCCCATGAGCGCGTCCACCGCCTGGTCGAGATCGGCGTCGGGCATGATGACGAGATGGTTTTTCGCGCCGCCCAGGGCCTGCACGCGCTTGCCGTGCGCTGTTGCCGTGGTGAAGACGTATTCCGCAATCGGCGTGGAGCCGACGAAGCTGACCGCGGCGATGCGCGGGTCGCGCAGGAGCTGGTCGACGACATCCTTATCGCCGTTGACCACATTGAACACGCCCTCCGGCGCGCCGGCTTCGCTCAGCAGCGCGGCCATGCGCAAGGCGGCGGAGGGGACTTTCTCGGAGGTCTTGAGAATGAAAGTGTTGCCGGTGGCGATCGCCACGGGGAACATCCACAGCGGCACCATGACGGGAAAATTGAAAGGGGTGATGCCGGCGCACACGCCCAGCGCCTGACGAATCGCATAGCTGTCAACATTGGTGCCGACGTTTTCGCTGTATTCGCCTTTCAGGAGTTCGGGGATGCCGCAGGCGAATTCAACCACCTCGATGCCGCGCGTGACCTCGCCGCGCGCATCGGAGATCACCTTGCCGTGCTCGTTCGAGATCATCACCGCGAGTTCGTCCGCGTTTTTTTCGAGCAATTCCTTGAAACGGAACATCACGCGCGCGCGGCGCAAAGGCGGGGTCGCCGCCCAGGCGGGGAAGGCGGCGCGGGCGGCGGCAATGGCTGATTCCACTTCCTCAGCCGTGGCGACAGACAGGTTTGCGCCCTGTGCGCCGGTGGCGGGGTTGAAGACCGGCAGAGTGCGCGGGCCCGTGCCGGAAACGGCGGCACCGTTGATGTAATGTCCGAGGGTTTGCATGTGGTTGGACCTTGGGTTGCTCTTGGGTTGCTGATGAAAGAAAGAACCGGCGCGCGAATGCCGCGCACCGGTTGAGTTACTGCGCCTGGCCGGTCAGGCGACCGTGAGCCACTGGCGCAGTTGGGAGGACTTGATGGCGGTATCGACGATTTTCTGGATTTCCCAGGCTTCTTCAAAATCCGGGCCGGCTTTGGGGCCGCCGTTGATGGCGGCGAGGAATTCGGCCATCTCGATGGTCTTGAGATCGTTGAAGCCGAGCTGATGCCCCGGCGCCACGCAGAACAGGCCGTAAGGGGCGTGCTGCGGCCCGGACTCGATGCGCACGAAGCCGGTGGTTTTCGGGTTGCCGCCGGCTGGGTAGTACAGCAGTTCGTTCAGTCTCTCCTGCGTGTAGACGAGCGAGCCCTTGGTGCCGTGCAGCTCGAAGCCGAGCTGCATCTTGCGGCCGGTGGCGACCCAGTTTGCCTCGATCGTGCCGCCGCAACCACGGGCGAAGCGCACGGTGAGCCGGGCGATATCGTCCACTTCCACGGCGCGGCGTTCGCTCGCCCCCGGCGCGATGGGCCGGGATTTGACGACGGTTTCGAGCGCGGCGTTCACCTCCGCGATGGGGCCGAGCAGAAACCGCGCCATGCCGATGATGTGGCTGCCAAGGTCTGCGATTGCCCCGGCGCCGCCGGTGCGATCAAACCGCCAGCTGTAGGGCACCTCGGGATCGGCCATGAAATCTTCAGCATGCACGCCGCGGAAGCCGGTGATCTCGCCGAGCTCGCCGTTGGCGATCATCTCGCGGGCCAGCTTGAGGACCGGATTTTTGATGTAATTAAAGCCAACCTGCGTCACAAGCCCTGAGGCCTGCGCCGCGCGGGCCATTTCCTCCGCCGTGGCGGCATCAGGCGCGATTGGCTTCTCGCAATGCACATGCTTGCCGGCGGCGAGGGCCGCGAGCGACATTTCCTTGTGCGTGGCATTGGGGGTGGTGATGGAGATGATCTCGATCGCCGGGTCGGCGAGCAGCTCTCTCCAATCGGACGTCCAGCTTTTGAAGCCGAACTGCTTCGCCGCCTGCTGGGCAGCGCTGCTGTTTATATCAGCGACGGTCTGCAGAACGGGTTGCAGGCTGCCGGGGAAGATGCCGCCGGCGGCCCGGTAGGCAAAGGTGTGCGCCTTGCCCATGAACCCGGTGCCGATGACGCCAATGCCAATGTCACGCATGATGGTTTTGCCTTGAAATGAAATTAAACGGCGACGGCCTGCCCGGTCTGCACGGATTTAAGCGCACATTCCGCGAGCCAGAGGGCCTGGCGGCCATCATGCGGGGTGACGGGCAGGGGGGCCGCTTTGCTGACGGCATCGACGAAGGCCGCCAGCTCGTTGCGGTATGCATCGGCATAGCGTTCCAGGAAGAAATTCAGCAGGGGTTCACGAACTTCGGTTGCATCCTGGCGCCAGCGGCGGATGGTCGTGGGGCGCAGGTTTTCATTGAGCAGCATGCCGTGCGAGCCGAAAATCTCGAAGCGCTGATCGTAGCCGTAAACCGCTTCGCGGCAGCAGTTGATATGGCATTGGCGGCCGGAGGCGGTGCGCATCTGCACCATCGTGGTGTCATAGTCACCCATTTCAGCAAGCGCCGGGGCGATGAGGCAGCTGGCGGTGGCCATGATTTCGACTGGTTCCTCGCCCAGCAGCCAGCGGGCCATGTCGAAATCATGGATGACCATATCACGGAAAATGCCGCCCGAGCGCAGGAGATATTCGTGGGGGGGAAGGCCGGGGTCGCGGCTGGAAATGATGACCTGGCGCACATCGCCGATCTCGCCCGCGTCGATCGCCTGGCGAAGCGCGATGGAGGTGGGATCAAAACGGCGGTTGAAGGCGAGCATCACGCGGCCGTTCTGCTTCGCGATTTCGGCCACGGCGGTGTCAACGCGGTTCATATCCAGATCGATCGGCTTTTCGCACAGCACGGCCTTGCCCAGTTTCACCGCATGCAAGGTCAGATCAACATGCGTGTCGGTCGGCGTGCCGATGACGACGGCATCCACATCGGCGCGCTCAATGGCGGCGAAGGGGTCTTTCATCGCCTCGGCGCCGAGCGGGCCCGCGAGATCCTGCGCGGCGGTGCCGAAAGGATCGGCGACCGCCACTAATTTGGCCATACGGTTGCCGGCGGCGTTGGAGGCGTGGATCTTGCCGATCCGGCCGGCGCCAAGAACTGCGATGCGAAGCATTTGCGGGATATCCTTGTTATGAACAGTTAAAAATTAGCCGTTGTTTAGGCGACAATTTGTGTTTTACGCGTGATGGCGCGGCGCGCCGGGGCTAGGCGCGCAGCTGTGCGCGCGCGCTGGGGGAGATGGAGGCGGGATTCACGACCAGGGAAGGGTCCAGCCTGCCGTTGAAGAAATCAAGGATATTCTGTGCCGATGCGATTGCCATGCGGGCGGCACATTCCTCGGTGAGGCCGGCGGCGTGCGGGCTCAGTACGGTGTTTTTACCATGAAACAGGCCGTGCGTTGTATCGGGCGGCTCACTGGAAAAGACATCCAGCCCCGCCCCGCCGAGGCGGTTTTCCGCCAGCGCGGTGGCAAGGGCGTCCTCATCGATGATGCCGCCGCGGGCGGTGTTGATGATGACGGCGGTTGGCTTCATCCGTGCCAGCTCTGGCGCGCCGAGCAACGGCTTGCCATTGGCGAGCGGGATATGCACCGAGATGGCATCCGCCTGGGCCAGGGCATCGGCGATATTGGCGATGGGGGCGGCGCCGGCCAGGGCGATGGCGCTGGCGTCGACGAAGGGGTCATAGGCCATGATTTTCATGTCAAACGCCTGGGCGAGGCGGGCGACATGCCGGCCGATGCGGCCAAAGCCGAGCAGGAAAAGCGTTTTGCCGCCAAGCTCGGTTGATTGCAGGCTGTTGCGGATATTCCAATCACCCGCGCGGGTGTGCTGATCGTATATGATGGCGCGCTTCATCAGGGTGAGAAGCATCATCATCGTATGTTCAGCGACGGATTTAGAGTTCACGTCGCCTGCGATGACAAGCGGGATGCCGCGTGCGTTCAGCGCCGCGACATCGACGGAATCATAGCCGACACCGTGGCGCGAGACGATTTTGAGCTGTGGCGCCTGGGCGATAACGGCGGCTGGCATTGGTTGTGTTCTGATCAGCACCGCATCGGCGCGGCCGATGAGCGGAGCATAGGACTGGAGGGAGACTTCATCGACAAGATCGAAGGTGAAGCCCTCCGCGGCTTCGAGAACGGCTGTTCCGGCTTTGTGGATGCGTCCGGCGACGAGGATATGGGGCATGTCAGTATCCCGAGTTGGCTTGGGTTTGCACCGGCGCCGTGGTTTGGCCGATGAGTTTGCGGGTGGCGGCGACACTGGATTTGGCGGCGTCGGCCAGAAGCCGCACATCGTTGGAAACCGTGACGAGATCAAAACCATAACCGATGGCTTTGGCGGCGTATTCGGGCGAGCCGTTATGCAGGCATGCGCGAATGCCCGCCGCATGAGCCTTGTGCAGGATGTTTTGGATTGCCGCGACGATTTCTGGTTCTTCGCGGTCAAATCCGGTGCGGTAGCGCCGGCCGGTGAGGCCGAGGGTAAGGTCCGCCGGGCCGATATAGACGCCGTCCAGCCCGGGGGTGGAGACGATGGCATCCAGATTGGCGACGGCTTCCAAGGTTTCGATCATGGCCAGACACAGCACCTGATCATCCGCGTGGGCGCCGTAATCGGCGCCGGCGGAGAAATTCGCGCGCGTAGGCCCGAAGCTGCGCACGCCGTTGGGCGGGTAGCGGACGTAGGAGACGAGACGTTCGGCGTCCTCGCGCGAATTGACCATCGGGCAGATGATGCCGTAGGCGCCGGCATCGAGGGATTTCATGATTGCCGCGGGGTCCAGCCAGGGCACGCGCACCATCGGCGTGACGCCGCTCGCGTTCATGGCTTGCAGCATCAGCGTGGTGGCTTCGTACCCTATCAGGCCGTGCTGCATGTCGATTGTGATGCTGTCATAGCCTTGCGCGGCCATGATTTCGGCGGAAAACGGGCAGCCGATGGAGAGCCAGCCGTTGATGACGGGTTTTTTTGCCGCCCAGGCGGCGCGGATACCATTTGGAATCATCGCAGCGCCCTCCTAAAGCGCAACTTGTGCGAGCTTGACGTTTAGGAAGTCAAAAATGCCTTCAGCGCCTCCCTCGCGCCCCATGCCGCTGGCTTTGATGCCGCCAAAGGGGGCCTCGGCGGCGGCAAGGGCGAAGCTGTTCACGCCGATCATGCCGGTTTCGATGCGCGCGATTGATTCGCGCATGCGCGCGGGGTCGCGCGTGAAGACATAGGCGGCGAGACCGTATTCGCTGGAATTCGCGCGTTTGTAAGCGGACTCGGCATCGCTGAAAGGGGTGATCGCGGCGATCGGGCCGAAGTTTTCCTCGGCCAGGGCCAAGGCGTCATCCGCAAGGCCGGAGATGACGGTGGGCTCGAAAAAATTGCCCTGGTTGAGGTGGCTGGGGCGGCCGCCGCCGGTCTCGATTTTGCCGCCGCGCTGGCGGGCGTCATCAACAACGGCCTGAATCGCGCCGACACGGCGCTGGTTGATGAGCGGGCCCATCTGGCTTTGCTCGTCGAGGCCATGGCCCAGCCGGATCGCCTTCGCACGCGCGGTAAAGCCGCGGACAAATTCATCATGCACGGATTCATGCACATAAAAGCGGTCCGGCGCGACACAGACCTGGCCGGCGTTGGCGAATTTCGCGCCCGCCGCGAGATCCAGGGTTTTTTCCAGATCGGCATCGGGGAAGACGATCAGCGGCGCGTTGCCGCCCAGCTCCATGCTAACCAGCTTGAGCGTGGCCGCAGCGTCGCGGATCATCTGCCGGCCGACGGAGGTGGAGCCTGTGAGCGTGACCTTGCGAACCTCGGGCGATGCCATGAGCGGGGTATAGGTCGCCGCGATGGGGCCGGTGACGAGGCTGACGACACCCTTGGGAATGCCGGCTTCGCGCAGGCAATCAACCAGGACCATCGCGATGCCGGGCACCTCGGTTGAGGGGCGCACGATGACCGAACACCCGGCCGCCAGCGCGGGGGCGACCTTGCGGGCGATGAGCACGGCGGGGAAGTTCCAGGCGGTGAAGGCGGCGACGATGCTGACGGGCTCGTGCGAGACCTCGATTCGCCCGCCCGGCGCGCGGCTCTCCACGATGCGGCCGTAGATGCGCCGGGCTTCCTCGGCGTGCCAGCGGAACTGGTCAACCGAGAGAGACCATTCGCGCCGCGCCTGGGCCAGCGGCTTGCCGGATTCGAGTGACATGAT
This sequence comes from Acidocella sp., assembly GCF_013044125.1. Lineage (GTDB taxonomy): Bacteria > Pseudomonadota > Alphaproteobacteria > Acetobacterales > Acetobacteraceae > Acidocella. The sequence continues at coordinate 6,257 of NZ_JABEVC010000099.1, forward strand.
CCGGGCGGCTTCCTCGCCGCGCGCGGCCATCACGGCGGCGGCGGCGTGCAAAAGATCGGCGCGGACCCAGGCCGGCGTTGCGCGCCAGGCGGCGAAGCCGGCGGATGCGCCCGCGATCGCGCGCTCGACATCCGCCGCGCTCGCATTGGCGGCATTGCCGATCACTTCACCCGTGGCGGGGTCGTATACCGGCGACGTCCCGCCGCTGCCTTGTTCCCAAGCGCCGTCGATGAAAAGCCCGAACTGATTGTGCATGGACGTCATCCCTAATTTGCATCCCGGCATATTCTGCAATAAACGTTGCGGTGGCCGGGTTAAGCCGCTAAACTAACAAAAAAGCTGGATGGACCACCGGCCCCCGCAGCGAACGAAAAACAAGAGGATATAAATGCGCAAATTGAATCTGAAACCTATGACTCAGCCACTTGGCCACATTTTGTTTACTCCCTAGACGGCGCTTGCAGGCGCTGGACGCATTCGGCAATTTCTATTGCAGAGTTGCATTATAAGCAACAAAAATTTTGTTTGTAAAGCCTGTTTATAGCGGGCGAGCGGTGGGGAGCCACCAGTTTAAGGAGTATTTGTCTTGAACACGAGTGACGCAGCGACGGTCCAGGAGGTGATGAACTACGAGGAGTTTGTTAATCTCATCGGGCGTGAATACCCGAAGCTTTCCGGTGGATTTCAGCAGATTGCCCGTTATCTGACGCAAAATCCCAATATCGTCGCGCTTGAATCCATTAATTCGATCGCAGCCAAGTGCGCGGTGCATCCCTCCAGTCTGGTGCGCTTCGCGCAGAGCATGGGCTATTCGGGATTCAAGGCGTTGCAGGGTATTTTTCAGGCGCGGCTGACCACCGCGGCGCCCGGATTCCAGGAGCGGGTTCGCGCCCTGGACAGCGAACTCTCGCGCAACGAGGACCGGGGCAATATCGGGTATTTGAGGGAGCTTGTGTTGCGCGATACGGTGGCGCTGCAGACCCTGCTCGACGGGGTGAGCGAGGAGGCTTTGGCTGAAGCCGCCAGGCTGTTGACCGAGGCGCGGACGATTTATGTTGCGGGGCAGTTGCGTTCCGAGCCGATCGCGCAATTGCTGCGGTATTTAATGACGATGCTGCGGCGCAGGGTCGTGCTGCTGGACCCGGCGGGCGGCCTGGCCCAGGAGATGGCCGGGACGATGGAGAGCGATGATGTGCTGGTGGCGATCGCGTTCCGCCATTATGCCACTGAGGTTGTGACCATTGCTGGAGTCGCGGTTGCGAGCGGGACGCCGATCATCGCCATCACCGACAGCCAGCTTTCGCCTTTGGCCAAGAATACGCGCGTATTGTTTACGATTCCCGAGGAGGAATACAGCTTTTCGCGTTCCTTGGCGGCACCGATGTGCCTTGTGCAGTGCCTTGCCACGGCCACGGCGGCGAGATTGCAGCCAAGCCGCCGGGCGGCGCCGCGCATCCCCACGGTGACGGGAATTGCCCGCGACCGCAAGGCGAGGAAAGTGACTGAGGCCGAACCTGTGGTGCTGCCGCTGGCGCCCGCGGCGCGGCGGACGGGAAAAAAACGCTCAAATTAGAAGTTCGGCAACAATTATCCTTGCGCGGAGAAAAATTATGCAATAAAAGTTTCCATCAACGAGGGCTGCAATAAACGTTCCTCGCATGCTTGGAGAGAAATAGTATGGAAACCGTCCGTTGTACCATGGCTCAGGCGGTGGTGCGCTATCTTTGCAACCAGTTTACAATCGTCGAAGGTGAGCGGGTTCCCTTGTTCCCAGGGGTTTTCGCGATCTTTGGTCACGGCAATGTGACGTGCTTTTCCGAGGCGTTGGAAGCAGTGCAGGATGTTCTGCCGACGTGGCGCGGGCAGAATGAGCAATCCATGGCGCTGGCGGCCCTTGGCTTCGCCAAATCCGTGCGGCGCCGGCAAATCATGGTTGCGTCCACCTCGATTGGTCCGGGCGCGCTCAACATGGTGACGGCGGCGGGTCTTGGTCATGCCAATCGTTTGCCGATCTTGATGTTCGCGGGGGACACTTTCGTGAATCGCCGTCCTGATCCGGTGATGCAGCAGGTTGAGCATTTCGGTGATCCAAGCGTGAATGTGAATGATTCATTCAAGGCGGTAACGCGCTACTGGGACAGGATCGTGCATCCCGAGCAGATTATTTCCTCCCTGCCGCAGGCGGTGGCGGTGTTGCTGGACCCCGCTGATTGCGGCCCCGCGTTTATTGCGTTGCCGCAGGATGTGCAGGAGATGGCTTGGGATTATCCGGAGGCGTTCTTTACGCCGACCGTGCATGCCATTCCGCGGCCGCGGCCTGATAGAGCCCGGTTGCGCGAGGCTGCGGCATTGTTGATGGCGGCGAAGCGGCCGTTGATCATTTCGGGCGGTGGTGTGCGCTATTCCGGTGCTGAGGCTGAGCTGGCGGCGTTTGCCGCGCGTCATGGGATTCCGCTTTGCGAGACCATTGCAGGAAAAGGGGCTGTGGTGCACAACCATCCCGCCTATGTGGGGCCGATCGGTATTCTGGGCTCCACCTCGGCGAATGCGCTTGCGGGGGAGGCGGATGTTGTCGTTGCGATCGGCACGCGGCTGATGGATTTCACCACCGGTTCATGGACGGTTTTTTCGCAGGCGGCGCAGATCATCTCGATCAATGCCGCGCGTTGGGATGCGACGAAACATCGCGCGCTGGCGGTGGTGGGCGATGCGCTGGAGACCGTGGATGAGCTGGATGAGCTTGTTGACGGCTGGGTGGCGCCCAAGGAGTGGACGGAATTTGGCCGCATGGAAATGGCCAAGTGGAATGCGGCGCTGGATGGTTTCCGCAAGCCGACCAATGCTGCGGTTCCGACGTATGCGCAGGTTGTTGGCGTGATTAACGACCGGGCGGACGAGCGGGATCTGCTGATTGCTGCGGCCGGCGGGCTGCCGGGCGAGGTGGTGAAGAACTGGCGGGTGAAATCCGCCAACAGCTTTGACTGCGAATTCGGTTTCTCCTGCATGGGGTATGAGATTTCCGCTGGCTGGGGGGCTGCGATGGCCGACCCGACGCGGACGCCGATCGTGATGATTGGCGACGGTACCTACATGATGATGAATTCTGATATTTATTCATCGGTGCTTTCCGGGCATAAATTTATCCTCATTGTCTGCGACAATGGCGGCTACGCGGTGATCAACCGGTTGCAGAATGCAAAAGGCGGCGCATCGTTCAATAATCTTTTGAAAGACTGCCGGGTTAAGGAGCCGTTTCCGGTGGATTTCATCGCCCATGCGGCTTCGATGGGCGCGCTCACGCGGCGGGTGGAAAACCTGGCCGATCTGGGCGAGGCCTTTGACTGGGCGAAGACGACGGACCGCACCACGGTTCTGACCATTGTCTCCGACGCTTTTGTCTGGACTCCGGGCGATGCCTGGTGGGATGTGGGCGTGCCGGAGGTGAGCGCGCGCCCGGGTGTGGTGGCCGCATCGAAGGACCAGATTGAGGGCAGAAAGAAGCAACGCGTCGGCGTTTGAAGCCGGCCGGCTATTGGACGGAATTGTATTTTCAGGAGTGGTATAATGAAGGCTAAGCTGGCAATCGCGCCGATCGCATGGTCCAATGACGACCTGCCCGAACTGGGCGGAGAGACGACGCTGCAAACCTGCCTGCAAGACAGCCGCGCGGCGGGTTTTCTGGGTGTTGAGACGGGCGGAAAATTCCCCAAGACGGCGCCCGAACTGCGCGCGGAACTCGCGGCTTATGAGCTGCAGCTTGCATCCGGCTGGTATTCCGGCACGGTGCTGGATGCGCCGGATGATCTGGCGGCGGAATTTGACAAAGTGGCGCCGCAGCTGGCGCTGTTCCGCGAGCTTGGCGCGGCGTGCATCGCTTATGGTGAGACCGCCGGGACCATACAGAATATCCGCAACGCGCCGCTCTCCGGGCGCCGCCGGTTGTCGGAAGATCAGATAAAGGTTTACGGCCGCCGGCTGACCCGTTTTGCGGAGCATTGCGCGGATGCGGGCATGCCGATTGCCTTCCACCACCATATGGCGACCGCGATCGAGACCGAGGGAGACCTTGATTTGCTGATGAAGCATACGGGGGAGGCGGTTGGCCTGCTTTATGACGCCGGGCATATGAGCTTTGCCGGCGGGGATGTTTTGCGCGTCATCGAGAAGCATGGCAGCCGCATTACTCACGCCCATATGAAAGATGTGCGGGCGGAGGTTATTGGTGCGCTTGACCGCAGCAAGCAGTCGTTTCTGGATGCGGTGCTGCTGGGAGCGTTCACGGTTCCCGGCGATGGGGCGCTTGATTTTACCGCGGTGGCGCAACGCCTGGCCGATGTTGGCTATGAAGGTTGGTTCGTGGTTGAGGCCGAGCAGGATCCGGCAAAGGCGCCGCCGGCTGAATTTGCAAAAATTGGTTACCGCACCATGAAAGATGCCCTCAAAAAAGCTGGCTATAGCATTGAGAGAGAGTCATGAACCAGCAATTTGAAGGTAAGGTTGGGATTGTAACAGGCGGCACCCAAGGGCTTGGTGCGGCGATTGCGCGGTTGTTGGCTGAGCGGGGTGCTGCGGGGCTGGTGATATGCGGGCGCTCCGAGGCGAAGGGAATGGCCAAGGCGCGGGAGATTGAAGAGGCCACCGGCGCAAAAACTGTGTATGTTCCGGCGGATCTGGGGAAGGTTGAGGACTGCCGCAACGTGGTTGCGCGCTGCGATGCGGAATTCGGCCGTGTTGACGTGCTGGTGAATGCCGCCGCGATTACGGACCGCGGGACCATTTTGGATACTTCGCCCGCGTTGTTTGACCGGATGTTCGCGGTCAATGTTCGCGCGCCGTTCTTCTTGATGCAGGACAGTATCAAGGTTATGAAACGTGAGAATATAAAAGGGGCGATCGTCAATATTCTGTCGATGTCCAGCCTGGCGGGACAGCCGATGATCGCGGCGTATTGCGCTTCGAAGGGCGGGTTGGCGACGCTGACGCGCAATGTGGCTTATGGTTTGTTGCGTAACCAGATCAGAGTAAACGGCCTGAATATAGGTTGGATGGCCAGTGAGGGCGAAGATCAGATCCAGATCAAGTATCACGGCGGGAAGCCAAACTGGCTTGCGGAAGCGGCGGCGCAACAGCCAAACGGCCGGTTGATTGATCCGGCGGAAGTGGCGCGCGCGGTGGCTTTCATGGCGAGCGCGGAATCGGGGCTGATGACGGGTTCGATTGTGAATTACGATCAGTCTGTTTGGGGTGGTTATGATGCGCCGCCGGCTCCTGCGATGCCGCTCTGATAGAGAAAAGTGCTTAAAAACTCACGGAATACTAAAGAAAAACGCCTCCAGATAAAATAAATTGTTGACGCATGCCGGCGTTGCATGATTTGTTGCTTAAACGCGGAATGAGCAATAATCGTTGAAGATATCCGCGTGAAAAAATTAAAACATGGAAGAAGAAACCAATGGCTAGGACCAAGAAAATGAACTTGAAATCAAAGATCTGCGGCATGGCCTTCGCACTCACCGGGGCGACCGCCTTGATTCCGGCGGCAAGCGTTGCCGCGAGCACGCCGCACTACACGTTCGCCATGATTACCCATGCCCAGCCGGGCGATTCCTTTTGGGATATCGTGCGCAAGGGCGCCGCGGCGGCGGCTAAGAAAGATAACGTGACTTTGGTGTATCTTTCCAACCCGACGGCTTCGGGCGAAGCGCAGTTGATTACCAATGTTGTGCAGCAGCATCTGGACGGCATCGCGGTCACGCTGGCGTTTCCGGACTCTGAAGGTCCCGCCGTGGCGCAGGCTGAAAAGGCGGGTATCCCCGTGGTTGGCTTCAACGCCGGCCTCGACAACTGGAAGCAGATGGGCTTGCTCTCCTATGTTGGGCAGGATGAGACGATCGCCGGTGAAGCGGTTGGCGACAGGCTGAACAGCGAAGGTGTTACCAAAGCGGTTTGCGTTGACCAGCAGCAGGGTGCCGTGCAGCTTGAAGCGCGTTGCGATGGTATCGCCAAGACCTTCAAGGGGAAGATGAGCGTTCTGTATGTCAACGGTTATGACATGGCGGGTGCGCAGTCGCGTATCGTCGCCAAGCTGCAGGAAGATCCCTCGATTGGCTACGTCGTGACGCTGGGCGCGCCGTTTGCCCCGGTGGCGGTGGCCGCGGTTGCCACGGCAAACAGCAAGGCGCTGGTTGGCACATTTGATATGAGCCCGACCGTTGTTAAGCTCGTTCAGAGCGGCAAGGTGCAATGGGCGATTGACCAGCAGCCGTATGTTGAAGGCTACGAGGCGATTGATCTGCTGTGGCTTAACAAGGTCAACGGAGATGTCGTTGGCGGTGGCCAGCCGGTTCTGACTGGGCCGACGTTCGTCTCGAAAGACAACATCGCTGAAGTCGCGAAGTTCGCTAAAATGGGAACGCGCTAACAGCTTAAAGACTGAATACCTCTCACCAGCTGGCTCTAGATGATCTGAACGGCTGGTGAGAAGGCATAATGTGGAGGGGGTTATGAGTACGGCCATGAACAAAGCAGAGTTGCTTCCGGCGGAGCCAAAATTAGTGCAGAATTTTAGTTGGAAGAAAATTCTTAAACGTCCTGAGGCTGGTGCCTTGGGTGGCGCCATCCTTGTTTTTGCGTTGTTTTTTGTCGTAGCCCCGCCATTGCGGCAAGTGGATGCGCTGACAACGGTATTCTATGAGTCTGCGACAATTGGCATCCCGGCGGTGGCCGTGTCCATGCTTATGATTGGCGGCGAGTTCGACCTGAGTGCGGGTGTTGCGGTTACGACGTCGTCTCTGGCGGCCTCGATGTTTACCTTAACGCTGGGCGGAAATTTGTGGTTTGGCATTCTGTTCGCGCTGTTTTTGTCTTTGGGCATTGGCTGGCTAAACGGATTTTTGTTTGTCCGCACCGGGCTGCATAGCTTCCTTGTCACCCTTTCCACATTTTTGATGCTGCAAGGGTTGAACCTGGCGCTGACGAAACTCATTACCGGTGGCGTCGCGACGGGCGATATCAGCACGCTTCCAGGCTATGCGTCAGCTCATGCGGTGTTCGCGTCGACACTCAAATTCGATGGAATGTCGTTGAGCGTCGCCATACTCTATTGGATATTTTTTGTACTACTGGCAACCTGGGTTTTGTTGAGAACCGGCCTTGGCAACTGGATTTTTGCCGTCGGCGGACAGGGCGACAGTGCGCGTGCGGTTGGCGTGCCCGTACGCAAAGTGAAAATTTTACTCTTCATGATCGTGGGGTTTTCCGCCTGGTTTTTGGGCATGCACATGCTGCTTATGTATGACACCGTGCAGTCTGGCGGCGGTGTTGGCAATGAGTTGCTCTACATTGCGGCGTCAGTTGTCGGCGGGTGCCTGATGACCGGCGGATATGGCTCGGCCGTGGGTGCGGCTCTGGGCGCCTTGATTTTCGGCATGTCAACTGAAGGTGTTATCTACGCCGACTGGGATCCGGATTGGTTTTTGTTCTTCGTGGGTGCGACGTTATTGGCGGCCACAGTTGTGAATACCTGGATACGAGTTCGTGCGAGTAAAGGAAAATAACATGAGCGACCAATCTGCTCCGATTATCCAACTTTCCAATGTTTGCAAAAGCTACGGCAATATCGATGTATTGCGCGGCGTGAGCCTGTCGGTACGAAGGGGGGAAGTGACCTGCGTATTGGGAGACAACGGTGCGGGGAAATCAACCCTCATCAGCATCATTGCCGGGCTGGTCCGGCATGACAAAGGGATTTACGCGGTGGACGGCGAGGCGGTGGAATTTGGCTCTCCGCGCGATGCCCTTAATCGCGGTATCTCGGCGGTTTATCAGACGCTCGCACTCGTGCCCTTGCTGCCGATCTGGCGGAACTTTTTTCTGGGCTCCGAGATAAAGAAAGGGGTCGGACCGTTTCAACGTCTTGATGTAAAGACGATGAAGGAACAGACGCAGGAGAATCTGCTGCGAATGGGTATTCGCGTGCCTGATCTCGATCGTCCGATCGGCACGCTTTCAGGCGGGCAGCGGCAGGTTGTTGCAATCGCCCGGGCTATTCATTTCGGCGCGCGCGTGCTGATTTTAGATGAGCCGACGGCGGCGCTCGGTGTTACCCAGTCGGGGCTTGTGCTCAAGTATATTGTGGCGGCGGCGCGTGAGCAGGGGACGGGCGTTATTTTCATTACGCATAATCCTCATCACGCCTACATGGTGGGAGACCATTTTGTGGTGCTGGCGCGTGGTGAAGTTGAAACCGATGCGCCCCGCGCGGACCTCAGCCTTGAGGATCTCATGTTCCATATGGCTGGGGGCGCCGGCCTGGATGCGCTCAAGCACGAGCTGGAGCGTAAGATGCCGGCTGGAGCGGCCGTTGCGGGAACTGCAGCCGCGTAAGCTCTCTGAGCGTAGGCGATTTTCGGGGTAGTCCGGCCTTTGCAGGGTGTAGGCAGCTGTTGGCCGGCTGCTTTGAAGGAAAATTCTGATGTAGTTTGGTTGAGGTTCAGCACAGTTTGCTGATCTCATCGCCCCGGGATGTTCCCCGATTTCATATAGATTTCATATAGGATGACTGGTAAATGCGGACCATTAAGGGCCCAGCTGTTTTCCTGGCGCAATATGCGGGCAATGAGGCGCCGTTCGATAGTTTCGCGGGCTTAACGCATTGGGCGCGGGGGAAGGGGTTTGTGGGCGTTCAGATGCCAAGCTGGGACGCGCGGTTAATTGATCTCGAGATCGCGGCGGAGAGCCAGGATTACTGCGATGAGCTGAAAGGCCGTGCGGCTGAGGCAGGCGTTGCGATCACCGAGTTGGCGTCGCATCTGCAGGGGCAGCTTATCGCAAGCCATCCGGCATTTGATATCGTGACCAAATCTTTTGCGCCCGTCTCGGTGCAAGGCAGTGTGGCCGGATGCCGCGAATGGGGAACGCGCCAGTTGTATCTGGCCGCGCGCGCCTCACGGCGCCTTGGGATTGACCGGCATGTCACCTTTTCGGGCAGCCTGCTCTGGCCATATTTGTATCCGTTTCCGCAATGGCCAACGGGGCTTATTGATGAGGCGTTCGATGAACTCGCGCGCCGGTGGCGGCCTATTCTCAATGCCTTTGATGAGCAGGGCGTTGATTTGTGTTACGAGATTCATCCGGCTGAGGATTTGCACGACGGCCTGACATTTGAAATGTTTCTTGAGCGCGTCGAGAATCATCCGCGCTGCATGATCATGTATGATCCGAGTCATCTTGTGTTACAATCGATCGATTATTTGAGCTACATCGATCATTATCATGATCGGATCCGCATGTTCCACGTGAAGGACGCGGAGTTCCGGCCGAATGGAAAGACCGGGGCGTATGGCGGATTCCAGCCATGGGTGAAGCGCGCCGGGCGGTTCCGCTCGCTTGGCGACGGGCAGGTGGATTTCAAGGCGGTGTTCTCGAAACTCACAGGCTATGACTTTGACGGATGGGCGGTTCTGGAGTGGGAGTGCTGCTTCAAGAATTCCGAGGATGGGGCGCGCGAGGGCGCGCAATTCATCAGGGATCATATCATTCATGTGTCCGAGCGGCCATTTGATGAATTCGTTACCTCCGAGACGAGGGGCAATGAGAACAGGGACATATTGGGCCTTAACCGGGGGTTGAATAAATGACGATGGGTGGCGTGGCGCGGCGGTTGCGGCTTGGCATGGTGGGCGGTGGTGAAGGGGCCTATATCGGCGGGATTCATCGCCACGCGGCGCGCTTGGATAATCATTTCGAGCTCGTTGCCGGCAGCTTTGATGTGAACGCGGAGCGCGGGCATGCGTTCGCTGTGGCAAACGGGATCGGCAAGGCGCGCTCCTACGGCGATTTCCGCGAGATGGCGGCGCAAGAGCGCCTGCGCGGCGACAGGGTGGACGTGGTGGCGATCTGCACGCCGAATCATACGCATTTTCCCATCGCGGCGGCGTTTCTTGAAGCGGGATTCGACGTGATTTGCGAAAAGCCGCTGACGACCACCTTGGCCGACGCGGTGGCGCTTCAGGCGATTGTGGAACGTGAGGGGCGGCTGCTCGGTGTTACCTATGCCTATAGCGGCTACCCGATGGTGCATGAGGCGCGGGCGCGCATTCTCAATGGCGAGCTTGGGCGCATTCGCGTGATCCAGGTTGAGTATCCGCTGGAATGGATGGCGAGCGCGATTGAAGCGGGTGGAAACGCGCAGGCGGAATGGCGCACCGACCCGAAAAAATCAGGGCGCGGTGGAAGCGTCGGCGATATCGGCACGCATGCCTACCAGCTGGCCGGTTTTATGACGGGGTTGAAGGTTGAGTCTGTATGCGCGGACCTGGCGACCTTTGTTCCCGGCCGGGTGCTCGATGATAATGCCCATGTGATGCTGCGCTATGAAGGCGGTGCGCGCGGGCTGTTGTGGTCATCGCAGGTGGCGGTTGGGCATTCCAACGGGCTGAGAATTCGAATTATTGGTGAGTTGGGGAGTCTCTTCTGGGCGCAGGAGCAGCCAAATGAGTTGGTGGTTACGCCTCTTGGGGGGGTTACCAGCATAATTAAACGGGGGCGCGCTGATCTCTCGGCCGGGGCGATCTGCCGGACCCGCACGCCGCCCGGGCACCCGGAAGGGTATATTGAAGCCTTTGCTAATTTATACGCTGGGTTTGCCGAGATCGTGCAGGCGCGGATTGCCGGGCGGGAGCTTCTGCCGATCGGCCGCGATGTTCCCTTGGCGCAGGATGGCGTTAAAGGGGTTGCGTTCGTGGATGCGGTTGTGGACAGTCATGAAGGCGGCAGTGTCTGGGTCCGGCCCGCGTACACATAAACAGTCCGGCAAACCCGCGGATCGCCCGGGGCAAAAGATGCCTGGCTGCTGACGCCCCAGCGTTACACGGGAGGGCTTTGGGGGTGTTCGCGGGGGTGTGGCCGGTTTACAACATGTGCTGCAACCAATGGAAAGCGGGATGAATTATTCTTGACAGCCCCCAGCCTACCGATTACCGGTAATTAGTGTGAGGGTTAAATTAATTGCGGAGTGGTTTTTCGTCCAAGGAAGCTGTTCTCAATTAGGATTATTTACGAAGAGTAAAATATCGTTTGGGAGGGGATGTGAATTTCGGGAAGTGTTCTTTCGCTGTGCTCCCGGCCGGGCGGCCGCGTTGAGCGTGAATCAAAAACTTCCAGATATTCAGAAGTCGTTTTCGACGTTTTCTTTTTCTCGTTAAGGCGGCTTGAGGCCCATGAATTGATGGGAACGGTTTGGTTTTGGTGTGCGGTTGGTTCGGAGAGCGGCGGCGGTGTGTGTCGAATATGCCACTCTGGATAGCAATTTGAAGGTTTCGTGAAAAAAGCCCTTTGTTGAGAAATTTGTTAATTGCGGAAGGCAAAAAACTGCAATATCAATTGTGATGAGTGGCCGGCACCATAAGCTGGCCAATATGAGGAAACAAAATTACTGAGTTCGCATCTTTGGTTTTTCGTTTGTCGTGCGGATGATCATGGGGAAGCGTTGATTTTCAGTTGATTTTGAGGCTGCGGTTTGTGGCCGTGGTGGGTGCAGGCTGCGGTTTGGCCTGGCGCCAGTATGACGCGAAAGCGTTAGAGTGTTGACGATCGTGATTAAATAATCTGGGAGGCATAAATGAAGTTGAAGAATACCAAAAAAGTTAGCGGCCTTAGTGTTGCGCTGTTGGCAGCGTCCACCTTTCTGACTGGCGGGGCGTTTGCCCATGCTCAGAGCCTGCAGGACGCGCTGCGCCAGACCACGGTTTCAGGCATGGTTGGCGCCACGGACTTCGCCTATGCGAACGCTGGGCATTCGGGCAACTTTGCCAACGGTTTCGGCGTTGGCGGCAACATTACGGTGCATACCGGGGCGCTGGATGGTTTCAGCGTGGGCGTGGCGGGTTACACCGGCCAGTCCCTCGGCTTGTATACCAACAACCCGGCTCATGACGACACCGAATTGACTGGCAGCCATCATAGCTTGCAGTCAATCCGTGAGTCTTATCTGCAGTATGAAAATCCGTGGCTGGAAGTCCGCGGCGGCCGGCAGTTCATCAACACGCCGTATGCCAACCAGGATTGGTACACGTTCAGCCCGCGCTCCTTCATGGGCTTTGCCGGTGTTGTGAACGTTATTGGCACCAACAGCAATTATGCTGATTCCGCCCCGCTCAGCCTGAACACCTCCACGGCAGAGATGAGCGTGTTCGCCGCGCGGATTTTCGGCTACAACTCGCGTTATAGCAGCTCGTTCACGACCGGTAACCGTGAGCTTAGCCGCTCGAACGGCTTTATTGTTGGCGGTGCGCGTTACCAGAACTCGTTTGGTGGCGTGAACTACGGCCTGCAGGGCTGGTACTATGATTTCTACGGCCTTGCGCAGTTGGTTTATGGCCAGGCTGACTTCTCTGCCCCGGTTAGCGCTGACAGCACTGTCTTTGGCGCGGTTCAGGGCATGGGCGAGGGCAACTCCAGCACCCGCAGCGCCAACTTTATTGGCTTCACCACCACCACCAACAATGTTAACGCGCATATTTATGGCGCCAAGCTGGGTATGAGCTTCGGCAAGGACAATGTGGCCTTGATCGGCGATTACAGCCCGATTTCGTATAACTCTTATCGTCATGGCGGTGGTATTCATCCGTACAACGATAACTCCGGCACGACCTTCACGGATACGATGCAGACCGGCATCATGGACTTCGGCCCCGGTTATGCGGTTGGCGTGACTGGCAATGTGTTCCTGCTTAATGACAAGCTTGAGATCTCGCCGACCTATGTCGAATACGAAGTCGATTACGGTTATGGCGGCAATACGTTCAGCTACGGTGGGACTTATGGTTTCAACGAGAGTACGCCGGCGGTCCATGACGAGAAGATCCATGTCATCGACTCCAACTTCAACTACGATCTCTCCAGCGTGATGAAGGGTCTTTCGGTTGACTGGGATACCGACGCGGCGTTTGCCGAGAACGGCAATCTGCCGAGCCAGCACTACAACAACCCGTATTTCAGCAGCCGTGCTTATGTGAAGTACGTGTTCTAATTAAGGGACAAATACCGCATGGCATGAGGCTGGTTTCGTCTTGCGCCATGCGGGTTGAGTTAATGGGGTCTGGGCCGGCTTATGCTGGCTCAGGCTTTTTTGTTTTGTGGGTATTGCCATGCTGCGCGTGAATGGCCGGACATCCGAAGGCTTTGTATTCTTCATCATCGCCGGGTTGTTTTTTTTGGCATACTTGCCGGTTGCGGCCACAATGGCCGTGGCGCCGATTTATGCCGTGACCGTTTTGCATTCAGGCAGCGGTTTTGCGGGGTTGGCCGTTGGCGTCGCGTTTTTGGCGACTCTGCTTTCCCGCAGTTCAGCCGGGCGGTTTGCGGATACGCGCGGTGGAAAATATTGCCTCGCTCTGGGGTTTAAACTTTATGTGGGGGCGTGCCTGCTCTGTTGCGCCACGGCCCTGCACTGGTCGCGGCTTGTTGATGAGACCGCGCTGGTTGCAGGACGCGGCCTGATGGGCGTTGCCGAGAGCCTGGCGCTGATTGGCGTGATCAGTTGGGGTATCAGCTACCTTGGCCCCACACGTTCAGGTAAGGTGATGGCCCTGGTGGGGATGGGCATGTATGGCGCTTTTGCCGTTGGCAGCCCGCTGGGGGTGGCGCTTCTGCACCTTATTGGTTTCCCCGGCTTAATGCTGGCATGCGCGGCTGTTTTGTTTGCGGCGGCAATGGGGAGCCGGTTCCTGCCGGAGACGGCACAGCTGGCGGTAACGCGTGAGTCTTTTTGGCGGATCATTGGGCAGATATGGCCTTATGGCCTTGTCGTGGGTTTGCAGGGCGTCGGCTTTGCGGCGGTTGCCTCGTTCATGGCGCTGGATTTTCTGGGGCGGGGATGGCTGCACGCGGGGTTCGGGTTGACCAGCTTTGGCATCAGCTTTGTTTTGGTGCGTATTCTGGCCGGGCATTTGCCCGACCGAATCGGCGGGCTGAAGCTCGCAGCGCTCTCGTTGATGGTTGAGGCTGCCGGGCAATATACGCTCTGGGCCGCACCGGCGCCGCTTGTCGCGTTTGCCGGCGCGTTTCTGACGGGCGCTGGATGTTCCATGGTGTTCCCCTCGATGGGCACCGAGGTTGTGCGAATCGTACCCCCGCAAAGACGTTCGACGGCGCTCAGCGGGTTCGCCGCGTTTCAGGATTGTGCCTACGGCACAACCGGCCCGGTGGCGGGGTGGTTGATCGGGGGGGCGCATTATGAGGATGTGTTTCTGGGCGGGGCGTTGTTGGCAACGCTGGGCGTTGTGGTGGCCCTGATGATTATGTGGGCGGGCGCCGTGGCCGCAAAAAAGAATAACGCATCGATTCCATAAATTGGCTTGCGCGCCTGGGCGGGGCTTCGCCGGGGCAGGGCGGCCTGCCAGGACACGCCTGTTACGCGGCGTGCGAAAAACAAAACGGCCCCTGGGTGGGGGATTTTAACGTTTGGTTTTCAAGAAGAAAACGAATTGGTTTCCAGGAAGAAAATGGAGCGGGCGATGGGATTCGAACCCACGACCCCAACCTTGGCAAGGTTGTGCTCTACCCCTGAGCTACGCACGCTCATGGGGTGAGCGGCTCTTTAAGGCCCCTTGAGGAGGATTGCAAGCCTCCCCCCGCATGTTCGTTGGCGTGGGGTGTGAGCGCGCGGATTGATACTATATAC
>NZ_JABEVC010000100.1 GCF_013044125.1 Acidocella sp.
AGGCGGCGCGCCGCCTGCATGCCGGGCGCAGCCGTAACGACCAGGTGGCGACGGATTTCCGCCTCTGGGTGCGCCGCGCGATCGATGATGTGAGCACGCAGGTGAAGGATCTGATGCTGGCGCTGGCCACGCGCGCAGCGGAACATGCGGGCAGCGTGATGCCGGGCTTCACGCATCTGCAAACGGCGCAGCCGGTCACCTTTGGGCACCATCTGCTGGCCTATGTGGAGATGCTGGCGCGTGACGCGGGGCGGCTTGAGGATACCCGCCGCCGCCTGAACGAATGCCCTCTGGGTGCGGCGGCGCTGGCGGGAACCTCCTTCCCGATTGACCGTTTCGCGACCGCGGCGGCGCTAGGCTTTGCGCGCCCGACCGCCAATTCGCTCGATTCGGTCTCCGACCGCGATTTCGCGCTGGAGTATCTCTCCGCGCTCTCCATTTTGGCGATGCACCTCTCGCGCTTCGCCGAGGAGGTCATCATCTGGTGCTCCTCGCCCTACCGGCTGATTTCGCTCTCCGATGCCTTCACCACCGGCTCCTCGATCATGCCGCAGAAGCGCAACCCGGACGCCGCCGAGCTGACACGGGCCAAGACCGGGCGCATTTTCGGCCATCTGCTCGGGCTGCTGACCGTGATGAAGGGCCTGCCGATGGCCTATGCGAAGGACATGCAGGAGGATAAGGAGCCGGTGTTCGACGCGAGCGAGGCCATCTCGCTCTGCCTCGCCGCCACCGCCGGGATGGTGCGCGACCTGAAGGCCGACACCGCGCGCATGGCCGAGTTGGCGGGCTCCGGTTTCTCCACCGCGACCGACCTCGCCGACTGGCTGGTGCGGGTGCTGAAAATGCCCTTCCGCGACGCCCACCATGTGACCGGGCAGATCGTCCGGCTGGCGGAAGCCAGGGGGGTGGATATCGCGCAACTCACGCTTGAGGAAATGCGCTCCGTCGAGGCGCGTATCACGGCGGAGATTTTTGATGTGCTGACCGTCGAGGCCTCAGTGGCCTCGCGCGTGAGTTATGGCGGAACGGCGCCTGCGAATGTGAGCGCGCAGGCGGCAAAATGGCTGGAACAACTTTCATGAAACGAATCACCGTGGCTTTGATGCTTTGCCTGGCGCTCACCGCCTGCGGGCGGCGGGGCGAACCCTCCCCGCCCGGCCCGGCCGGGGCTGTGACCTACCCGCACGTCTACCCGGCGCAATAACCATGGCCGATGCAACACAAGCGGCGGGTCTGCCGGAGCTTCTGGCTGCGCGCCCGGCCCTTTCCATGCACGCGCGCGACGGTCTGTGCTTTGAGGGCGTGGCCCTGAACGCCATCGCGGATGCGCACGGCACGCCGGTATGGGTTTACGGCGCGGGGAGCATGCGCGCGCGCTACGCCGCCCTGACCACGGCGCTGGAAGCGCAACAGCTGAACGTGCATGTGCATTACGCGGTGAAGGCCAACGACCATCTGGCCGTGCTCAATATCTTCCGGCACCTCGGCGCGGGGGCTGATGTTGTCAGCCTGGGCGAGTTTCTACGCACCCAGCGTGCCGGAATCGCCGCCGCCGATGTGGTGTATTCAGGCGTCGGCAAGGCGCCGGTGGAGCTGGCCGAGGCGCTGGGCGCCGGGATCGGGCAGATCAACGCCGAGAGCGCCGAAGAACTGGAGATGATCTCGGCCATCGCCGGGCGGATGGGCCGCACCGCAAAAGTGGTGCTGCGCATGAACCCGGATGTGGATGCCGGCACGCATGAGAAGATCACCACCGGCCTCGCCGGCAATAAGTTCGGCATCGCCGCGCGGGATATTCCCGCCCTCTACGCGCGGGCGGCAAACCTGCCTGGGGTGGAGCCGGTGGGCATCGCGCTGCACATCGGCAGCCAGATCCTCTCGCCTGCCCCTTACGCCGAAGCTTACGCCAAGGCCGCCGCCATGGTGCGCGCATTGCGTGCGGCCGGGCTTGCGGTCTCCGTGCTGGATCTCGGCGGGGGACTGGGGATCGGCTACGGGGATGAACCCGGCATGCCGCTGGCCGCCTTCGCCGCCACCGTGCGGCGCGAGGTGGGCGGGCTTGGCGTGCGGCTGTTGCTGGAGCCGGGGCGTTATCTGGTCGGCCCGGCGGGGATGCTGCTAAGCAGCGTGATCCTGGAAAAACAGGCCGGGGACAAACGCTTCATCGTGCTGGACGCGGCGATGAACGATCTGATGCGCCCTGCCCTTTACGAAGCCTGGCACGGAATTTTGCCGCTCGGCGCGGCGCAGCTGCAAAATCAGGTCTCACCGGCTGATATCGTCGGCCCAGTGTGCGAAACCGCGGATTGCTTCGCCAAGGACCGCCCGATGCCGCCCATGGCGCCTGGCGCGCGCGTCGCGATCTTGGATGCAGGGGCTTACGGTGCGGTGATGAGCAGCAGCTACAACGCCCGCCCGCGCGCCGCCGCCGTGCTGGTGGATGGCGGGCGCTTCCACCTGATCACACCGCGGCAGACCATTGCGCAGCTATGGGCTGATGAGGCCGTGCCCGTCTGAGCGCCGGCGTTGGAACGCGTTCTGCTTAGAACGCGTTCAGGATGCGTTGAAAGAAGCCAGGCTTCACGTTCGAGTCCTGCGGGGTTGCGCCGGTGGTCACCGGCTGGCCCAGGGCCTCGTTCTCCTGCAAACGGCGCTGCTCGGCCGCGGCATCCACCGTTGGCGCGGGCACCGGGCCGCTGCCCGTGAGCTTGGCGACAAAACCGGGCGGCTTGCTGGCGATCAGCGCGTTCTGGTTCACCTGCGCACGGATGCCTGGGCTGGGCGCCGGGCCGGCCTGCTCCAGCAGCGCCTGTTCGCCAGGGCTCTGGGTGGTGGGGGCGGTGGTCAGCGCATTCGCGGTGTCCAGCGCATCAGCGCCCTGCTGGGCCGCATCCACCTGTTGGGGCCGGGGTTCGCCGGGGTTTGGCGTGGGCAGCACGCCCAGTTCCGGCGGCAGGGAGAGCGGCGGCTGCGTGCCAACCTGGAAGGCATCGGGCGGGTTGGCTTCCAGCCCGAACGTCTTCTTCATATTGTTGCTACAGCCCGAGAGGACGATGGCAAGGGTAATGGCGCAGGCGGCGGGGATTTTGATTCTCATGGCCTCTTCCTATCGCTGCGCGCCGTTCGGGGCAACTGGCTTGCGCTGAAACAGGCTGTCCAGCATCAGCGCCGCAACCCCGCAGACGATCGCGGCATCGCCCACATTGAACACATACCAGGACCAGCCGCCGATATGCGCCTGGATGAAATCCACCACCGCGCCATAATGCAAACGGTCCGCCACATTGCCAATCGCCCCGCCGGAAATAGCGCCAACCGCCAGGCTGGTGAGCCAGTTTTTGCTCCGCCACAGCCAGACCAGCAGGCTGAGAATCACAACGCTGGCGACGGTGGCCAGCAACACTTTGGCCCCCGCCCCCGCGAACATGCCAAAGGTGATGCCGTGGTTCCACACCAGCACGAAGTTAAGCACCGGCAGCAACACGAGGATATGCCCGTCGGTCAGATGCGCGCCGTGCAGCACCCAGTATTTACTGCCCTGGTCAGCGGCGAGCACCAGGGCGGCGAGGGAAAATCCGGCGATCCGCTTTTTCACGCAACAGCCTCGCAGCAACGGACGCACAGCGTGGGATGGCTGGCATTGCCGCCCACTTCCGGCAGTACCTTCCAACAGCGTTCACATTTGGCGCCCGGGGCGATCACGGGAAGTTCCATGTTCTCATCCGGTTTTTGAGTCTCCGCTGACAGATCGACCTGAGACACGATGACGACATCCGCCCATTCCCCGGCGGACAGCCCGAACGACCATTTTTCGGGGATGCTCAAAGCGATTTGCAACGATGAGCCCACCTTCTTCTCGCGCCGCATCTGCTCGATCGCATTGGTGAAATTGGCCCTCACAGCGCGGATCTTATCCTGCCATCTCTCCGCCAGCGCGTCGTTGCGCCAGGTATCGGGCACTTCGGGGAACTGCGTTGTATGCACCGACGTCTGCGCGCCAAAACGCGTGATCCACGCCTCCTCCGCGGTAAAGGGCAGCGCGGGCGCCAGCCAGGCCGTGAGGCAGCGGTGCAGAATATCCAAAAAGCTGCGGCAGGCGCGGCGTTTTTCAGAATCCGGCCGGTCGCAATAGAGCGAGTCCTTGCGGATATCGAAATAGAACGCCGAGAGGTCGGTCGCGCAGAAATGATGAATGGCGGGGTACACGCCGGTCCAGTCATGCTCACGCACGGCGGTCTGGATTTTTCCGTTCAGCTCCCACAGCCGGTGCAACAGGAATTGCTCCAGCGCCGAGAATTGGGCTTCGGGCAATCTCTCAGCCTCAGAAAAACCATCCAGCGAGCCGAGAATCCAGCGCAGCGAATTGCGCAACCGGCGGTACAGTTCCGCCTGCTGCTTAAGAATTTCCGGGCCGATGCGCAGATCCTCGGAGGTGTCGGAATTCATCACCCACAGGCGCAGAATATCGGCGCCGTATTTGTCGTTCACCTCCTGCGGCGCGGTGACATTGCCAAGCGACTTGGACATCTTGCGCCCCTGCTCGTCGAGCACGAAGCCATCTGTCACCACCGCCTTGAACGGCGCCACGCCGCGCGTGCCGACCGATTCCAGCAACGACGCCTGGAACCAGCCACGATGCTGGTCGGAGCCTTCGAGATAAATATCGGCCGGCGTGGGCAAGCCGCGCGCCTCCAGCACAAAGGCATGGGTGGAGCCGGATTCGAACCAGACGTCGACCACATCGAACACCTGCTCGTAATCCTCCGCCTTGTACTTATCGCCCAGGAAATCCTGCGCCGGGCGGGCATACCAGGCATCGGCGCTCTCGGCCGCAAAAATCTCCACGATGCGCGCCATCACCTCCGCATCGCGCAACGGTTCATGCGTGGTTTTGTCAACAAAAATCGCAATCGGCACGCCCCAGGCGCGCTGGCGCGAGATGCACCAGTCGGGGCGCGATTCCACCATGGAGCGGATGCGGTTGCGGCCGATCCCAGGCACGAATTTCGTCGCGTCGATGGCGGCGAGCGCCTTCTCGCGGATCTGGTCCTCGCCATCCATACGGATGAACCAGTTCGGCGTGGCGCGGTAGATCAGCGGGGCTTTCGAGCGCCAGCTGTGCGGGTAGGAGTGCATGAACGCCGCCTGGTGCAGCAGCGCCCCGGCCGCCTGCAAGGCGTTGCAGACCGGATCGGCCGCTTTGTAAACGTGCAGCCCCGCGAACAGCGGCACGGCGGGATAATAGGTGCCATCGCCCGCCACCGTGTCCGGCACGGCAATGTTATGCGCGCGGCAGAGCAGAAAATCGTCCTCGCCATGGCCGGGGGCCATGTGGACGATGCCGGTGCCCGCCTCCATGGTCACAAACTCGCCCAGCATCAGCGGCACGGTAAAATCATACCCCGCATCGGCGCTGTGCAGCGGGTGCTTGAACAACAGGCCTTCAAGCGCGCGCCCCTGGAATTTGCGCAGCACGCTATGCGCGGCAATGCCGGTTTTGGCGCAGAAATCCTCCAGCAAGCCTTCGGAGACGATCAGCTTCTCGCCCGCCACCGCGGCGCTGCCCTCGGCGATGGCCTCCACGCGCAACAGCACATAATCAAGCTCATGCCCCACCGCTAGGCCGCGGTTGCCGGGAATGGTCCAGGGCGTCGTGGTCCAGATGACGATGGCGCAGCCAAGCAGATCCGCCACCTCGCCGGGGGCGCCGCGCGCGATCGTGTCCGCGACGGGGAAGCGGACATAGATTGCGGTGTCCTTTTTGTCGTAATACTCAACCTCGGCCTCAGCCAGGGCGGTTTTTTCCACCGGGCTCCACATCACCGGGCGCAGGCCGCGGTAGAGCGCGCCGTTGAGCAGAAATTTACCGATCTCACCCGCGATACACGCCTCGGATTCGAAATCCATGGTGGCGTAGCGGTTCACCCAATCGCCCGCGACGCCCAGGCGCTTGAACTCCGCCGCCTGCACATCCAGCCAATGCTGCGCGTATTCGCGGCACTCGCGGCGGAATTCCAGCACCGGCACCTGGTCCTTATCTAGCTTTTTGGCGCGGTATTTCTCCTCGACCTTCCATTCAATCGGCAGGCCGTGGCAGTCCCACCCGGGGATGTAGTTGGCATCCCGCCCGGACATCTGCTGCGCGCGGTTGATAACATCCTTGTGAATTTTGTTCAGCGCATGGCCGATGTGCAGATTGCCGTTGGCATAGGGCGGGCCGTCATGCAGGATGAACGGCTCACGCCCCTGCCCGGCTGCGCGCAGTTTCTCCCACAGGCGCATCTCCTCCCAGCGGCGCAGCATCTCCGGCTCGCGGGTTGGCAGATCCCCGCGCATCGGAAATTCCGTGCGCGGCAGAAATACGGTGGCTTTATAGTCGGGCTTTGCTTCGGTCATCGGGGCTTCGGTCATGGGCTAAAGGGGTTTGGCCGGATTTTGATCTCTGTCAAGCATGGCGCGCGCCTGCGCCGCATCAAGCGCGATCTGCGCCTTGAGCGCCTCGAAACTGGGGAATTTCTGTTCCTCGCGCAAAAAATGGTGCAGCGCCACGCTCAGCTCCTGGCCGTAGAGATCGGCCTCGAAATCCAACAGATGCACCTCCAGCCGCGATTCCGCCGCGCCCACGGTCGGGCGCTGCCCAATATTGGCAACACCGTTCACCTCCGCCCCGCCCGGCAGCCGCACGGTTACGGCATATACGCCGCGCGCGGGCTCCAGATGGCGGCCAAGCGCAATATTGGCGGTGGGGAAGCCGATGGTGCGGCCGCGCGCATCGCCGTGGCGCACCTCGCCGCGAATGGTATAGGGGCGGCCGAGCAACATCGCCGCATAGCCTGGGTAGCCATCCTGCAGCAGGCGGCGGATTCGGCTGGACGAGATCAGCCCCTGCGCGTCGCTCACCGGCGGCACCACGCTCAGGCCCATGCCGAAGGCCTCCGCCTGGCGCGCCAGCAGCGCCACATCGCCGCCGCGCCGGTGCCCAAAAGCAAAATCTCCGCCGCAGGCCAGATGCACCGCCCCCACGCCCTCGTGCAGCACCTCGCGGCAGAACTGTCCGGCGGAAAGATGAGAAAACGCCGCATCAAAGGGCAGCTCATAGAGCAACTGCACCCCCATCCCCGCCAGAGCCTCGGCTCGCTCCGGCGAGAGGGAGAGGCGGAATGGCGGGTCCTGCGGGCGGAAAAATTCGCGCGGGTGCGGCTCGAAGGTCAGCACCGCCAGCGGCGCGTCAGGCCTGGCCGCATGGGCGGCGCGCAGCACCCCGGCATGGCCCAGATGCACGCCGTCAAAATTACCCAGGGCCACGCAGGCGCCTTTTGCGGCGGCGGGCAAGCCCCGCCAGTCCTTAAAAATCTCCATGGCACAGCAAAAGCCCCAACGCTTGGCCAAAGGTCAAGGGTGAGGCAGTATGGCGGCACAGATATCGCCCGAACGGAGTTTGCACCATGCGGTTTATCGGCAGAGTTTTGGGCATGGCCATATTGGTCCTTGCTGTCGTCTGGCTCGGGCTATGGTGGTGGGCGGAGGGCCGGATGCAGGCCGGCTTCACCAACTGGGTCAGCCGCATGCAGGCGCAGGGCGATGTAAAAATCAGCTACGCCCGCATCAACCGCGGCCTCTCGCCGTTGGCGGCCGATGTCACGCTCACGAATGTGCTGATCACCGTGCAGCCGAACCCCAGCCAGGCTCCCATATCGGTCACGCTGCCGAGTCTCGGCATGGAGATCGATGCCGCCAACCCGCGCGAGCTGCGCTACAACCTGCCGCGCCAGGTCAGCATCAACACCCCGCGCGCCGATGCCGCCATCACCTTCGGCAGCATCGCGCTAACCCAGCAAATCGACCTGAACGCCCTGGCGGCGGCCGAAATCGACCCCTTCAAGGCGAGCGACGCCTCGGCCAGCAACATCAACATCATGGCCAGCAGCGGCAGCCTGCTGCTGCTCCATATCGATAGCTACGCCGCCCACGCCAGCTTCAACCGCAAGGCCGGCGCCGCCGCTACGGCGCTTGGCCTCACCGAGACCATCAAGGGCATCTCGCTCTCGCCTTTGCTCACGCGCCTGGCCTCGGTCCCCTTTGGCGGCGCCATCACGCAAATCGGACTGAAACTGAACATCTCCGGCCCCGCTCCCGCCAACTGGGAGGCGCTGGCGAGCCAGTTCAACACCGTGCCGGTGACAAACCCGGCCGGGCGCGGCAAAATCGCACTGCAGGCCGTGCAGAGCTGGGCAGCGCAGGGCGGCAATGCCAATGCCAGCCTCACCCTGGCCATCGGCCCCAGCACGCTCAACGCCAGCGGCAATGTGAAGTTTGATGCCCAGGCCCAGCCCGAGGGCAGCTCCGATGTCACCGCGGACCATCTCGACGCTTTCTCCGCTGCCATCACCAACGCCTATCCGCAGACGCAGAAAACCATCGGCATGATCCAGGCGCGCCTCTCGCCTTATCTCTCCAGCACCCCGGCGCAAGGGCAGGCACTGAACATGCATCTGGTCTACGGCGCCGGCAGCGTGATCATCAACGGCCAGAAAGCCGCGGATTTGCCAACAATTAACTGGAACATGCTGGAGAACCCGCCCGCCCCCACGCCGCAGGCGCCGGGGGACGGCTCAGGCGCCGCGGCTCAGCCGCCGGTGGTGTCAGGCGCCCAGTAGAGCAGGCGGCGCAGCAAGCGGTCCACCACCACATAAAGCGCGATGGTGAGGGCCGCCAGAATGAACAGCGCCGCGAACATCAGCGGGGTCTGGATACGCGCATTGGCGTTGAGCATGACATAACCCAGCCCCGAGGATGCCCCGGCCCACTCCCCGATGATCGCGCCGATGGGAGCGATGGCGGTGGCCACGCGCAGGCCGGAGCCAAAAGCGGGCAGCCCGGCCGGCAGGCGGATATGGCGCAGCACGGCCAGGGGCGAGGCGTTCATGGTGCGCGCCAAATCTAGCCAGCCGGGCGGCGTGCGGCGCAGGCCGTCGGCAAAATTGGCGGTCACGGGGAAAAAGATCACCAGCATCGCCATGATGATCTTCGCCACCATGCCAAAGCCGAACCAAAGCACCATCAGCGGCGCCAGCGCGAATACCGGGATCGCCTGGCTGACCACCAGCACCGGCATGAGCCAGCGCTGCAGCACCGGGGAAAACACGATCCCCAGCGCCGCGATGCCACCCAGCAGCGTGCCGCAGAGCAGGCCGAGCAGGATTTCCGCCAGCGTGACCAGCGTATTGCCCAGCAACAGGCCGCGCTGCGTCCACAACGCCGCGGCGACATCGCCCGGCGGCGGCAGCATGAAGGGCGGTACGGAAGAATAGCGGGCCGCCAGCCACCACAGGCCGAGAAACACCAGGAAGGTGGTGGCCGGGCGAACGCCCCTCATGGCGCGGCGGCTTCGGTGAGGGTGCGCATCAGCGCCCCCTGTGTCTGCAGCAAGGCGATATCATCGGCCGCGCGCGGCGGCGGGCCGGGCACATGCAGCGGCGCCCCCAGCCGCGCCGGGGCGCCGGAGAGCACAAACAGCGCATGGCCAAGGCGGCAGGCTTCCAGCGGGTCATGCGTGATCAGCAGCACCGTGCGCCCAGCCAGAAGCTCCGCCGCCAAATTCTGGATTCTGAGCCGGGTGATGCTGTCCAACGCGGAAAACGGCTCGTCCATCAGCACGATCGGCCGGTCCTCATAGAGCGTGCGGGCCAGCGCCACGCGCTGGCGCATGCCGCCAGAGAGCGTCTGC
>NZ_JABEVC010000101.1 GCF_013044125.1 Acidocella sp.
AGCAGCCTCGCTTGCTGACACCGCACCGGGATTGGATTCTTGGCCGGCTTGAGCAGGAGAAGGATTTGACGATGCGGGCTTTGGTGATCGAGCTTGGTGTGGTCAAACGGCAGAGAATCTTCTCAGGGAAATCCGTCGACGAGTTAATAACACGCCACTCTTAATTGGAAACACTATATCAAACAAATGTTGGTGCCGACGTTGTCACCCGGCAACATCGTCATCATGGATAATCTCGGCAGCCATAAAAGCCTACCGTTAAAGAACGATTAATAATAGTAAACCCCAACAAGTGGTAGGGATCGCGCGCGTTGTGGGCAATGCTCACACGCGCTGAGACATACCGCCCGCCGGCGCATGCCCAGGAGGCGCTGCATGAGGAGATCACCGCCGACTATGACGACATGATCTACGCTGAAACCAGTGCCGAGGTGATGCGCCGGCGCCGGCTGTTCCTGGCCAAATGGCGCATGAAATGCCGCGGCGTGGCCGGCAGCCTCGAGGAGGCCGGTGATCGGTTGTTCACCTTCAGCCGGTTGCCCAAAAGCCAGCGGAAATCTGCAAGAACCACGAATGCCATTGAACGGCTGTACGAGGGATTTAAGCGCCGGATCAAGACCCAGACCGTCCTCCCCTCAGCCGAAACCGCCGCCATGTTGTTCTGGTCATTGCGCGCATCCGGACAGATCACCATGCGAAAAGTCGACGGTTGGCACAGCCTCGGAGAGCCCCCCGCCTCAATGCATCTTGATCTCGTCGCCTGACACCGTCATGTTCCCCAAACCAGAGATGCCGCCCATGGCAATTTCCACATCATCCGCGGCGCCACCAGGGTTAATCCGGCAGGGCGAATCCATATGCGTCCATCCGCAGGATGGCGTGTTCGGTGGAGGTGTGCATGCGCCGCGCCGTGCCGCCCCCGCCTGCTCCCATAGCCGTGAAAAGCGGGAGCAGATGTTCCTCGCTCGGGTGTTCGTCCCGTGCGTGGGGGGCGCGGGCGCGGTAGTCGAGCAGGGCGTCGATGTCGTTGCGCGCGAGGGCCTCGTCCATCCAGGCGCTGAATTGCGTGACATCCGGGCTTTCCGGCGCATCCACCGGTTGGCCGCGGAAGCGCCTGAGATCATGGGTGAAACTGCCGGAGCCGAGGATCAGCACCCCCTCTTCACGCAGTGGGGCGAGGCAGCGGCCGATCTGGAAAGCATGGCGCGGCCCGAGGTGGCTCTGAACCGAAAGTTGGAGCACCGGAATGTCTGCCGCGGGCCAAGCCAGCATCAGCGGCACCCAGGCGCCGTGATCGAGCCCGCGGGTCTGGTCAATCCCGGTGGCGAAACCGGCTTTTCCGAGAAGATCCGCAATCCGCTGCGCGAGCGCTGCATCGCCAGGTGCTGGGTAGCTGAGATCATAAAGGGCACGGGGAAAGCCAAAAAAATCGTGGATCGTCTCGTTGCGCCTGACCGCATTGACAGCCGGTGCGGCGGTTTCCCAATGCGCCGAGACGGCAAGAATGGCGCGCGGACGTGGGAGGCCGGCGGATAACCCGGCGAGGAACGTCCTCGCCGGTGTCTGCGTCAACGCCAGCATGGGCGAACCATGGCTGATGAAGAGGCTGGGTTGCATTACGCGCCCCTCCGGCCGAACGGGGTGGGCACCAGGGTATAAGGGCCGTCACCGAGCAGGGCGAGGACAACCAGCGCGATGGCCCAGAAAGCCGGATATTCCCAGCCACCGCCCGTCGCGGTGAAATAGAAACCGTTATGGATGTGCACGAGCACGATGGCGCCGATGAGGTCCGGCACGATCAGCAGGGCGGCGAGGCGCGGCCAGATGCCCAGAACCAGCGCAATCGCGGCGGCAAGCTCCCACAGCATGACGAAAATGCCAAACCATCCCGGCACGCCCAGGCTGGCGAAAAAATGCTCGGTGCCGGCCGGGGTGAAGATGACGAATTTCAGCCAATCATGGGCAAAGAACAGGAAGCCGAGAGTCAGGCGAAGCAGCAGGACGCCATAGCCGGCGGTTTTGGTGTCGATGTTCGAATTCATGAGTGATCTCCTTATGACCTCCACATAGCAATGCTTAAATTGTTTGGTAATTCATAAAATTTGGCTTATCGTTATGCGTTTTTGCATGGAGGCGGATTTGGAGTGGGATGATTTGCGAAGTTTCCTTGCCATCGCGCGGGAGGGCACCTTGTCAGCGGCGGCGCGGCGGCTGGGCGTGCGGCAATCGACCATGGGGCGGCGGTTGGCCGCACTTGAGGCAAAGGCCGGGGTGCGGCTGCTTGACCGCACCCCGCGCGGCTTGCGGTTGACGGCAGCCGGGGAGGCGGCGCGCGCCGAGGTGGAACGGATGGAACATGCGGCCCAGGCTGCGGAACGCGCGGTGAGTGGGCGGGATGTGCGGCTGGAGGGCACCGTGCGGCTGACCACGGTTAGCGATTTCGCACCTTCCGTGCTGGTTACGGCGCTAGCCAAGCTGGCCACGCGCTATCCGGGCATTGTGGTGGAATTAATCGCCGATGACCGAACCCTCTCTCTCGCCGCCCGCGAGGCAGACCTTGCCATTCGCCTCGCAAGGCCGCGTGGCAAGTCGTTGCGCGGGCGCCGGGCCGGGGTGGTGTCGTTCGGGCTCTACGCAAGTGCGGGCTATCTTGCCGCGCATAGTGCTCCGGCGCTACCGGGCAGCCAGGGCGAGGGCCACCGGCTGATCCTCTCGCGCGATGAGACGGGTGTGTATGCGGAAATTGACGCGCTGACGGAGATGGCGCCGAAGGCGGCGGTTGCGCTACGGACGGATAGCCGGGCCGCTCAGCTTGCCGCGGCCCGTGCCGGACTTGGCATTGCCGTGCTTGGTCATCATGTCGTGGCGGGCGAAGGGCTGATCCGCCTTGACTCCCCGCCGCTGCCGGTGCGTGAGATTTGGCTGGTCCAGCACGAAGATACACGTGATGTGCCACGCATCCGCGCGGTAGCTGACGCGCTGGCGGCCGCAATGCACGCCGCGGCGCCGCTTTTCGCGGGGAATGATCCGGCGCGCTCAGACAATCCCGCCGCCGCCGGAGGGCTTGGCGGGCCGTAACCGTGCCACGGCGGCACGGTAGCCGCTGGCGCGATAGACTGCCACCGGGTCAATTGCCGCCGCCTTGCGCAGCCGCGCCGTCGCGAGAATGGGCTGCACATCGGTGACAAAGGCCTGCTTGAGGGTCTGACTCGCCATCAGCGGATCATTATTTGTTTGATAGGCCGCCAACACTTCGCGATCCACCAACAGGGCCTGTGCATAGGCGCGTTGTACCTCGGCCGCGCTCGTCAGCAGGCTCTCGATCGGGTCGGTGACATTATGCGACTGGTCGAGCATATAAGCCGGGTTGAAGCCTGCCCCGTTGCGCTGTTCAGCATCGACGAGTTCATTAAAGATTAAAAACAGCCGGTACGGATCGATGACCCCGGCATCCAGATCGTCATCGCCATATTTCGAATCATTGAAGTGAAATCCTGCGAGCTTATCAGCATGAATCAGCCTGGAGACAATCATTTCAATATTCACGTTTGGCGCGTGATGTCCTAAATCAACGAGGCATTTGCAATTCTTGCCGACCGCCTGCGCGGCGAGAAGCGAACTTCCCCAGTCCTGGATCACCGTCGCGTAGAATGCCGGTTCATACATCTTATGTTCTAAAAAGAGCTGCCAGCCGGCGGGTAGTTTGGCATACACAGCCTGAACGCTCTCGATATAGCGCTCAAACGCCTTGCCAAAATGCTGCTGCCCTGGAAAATTGGCGCCATCGCCGATCCAGACGGTCAGCGCCTTGGAGCCCAGCGCCTCGCCAAGCTCGATGCAACGGAGATTATGCGCAACCGCCTGCGCGCGCACGGCGGGATCAGTATGCGTGAGGCTGCCGTATTTGTAGGATAGCGGGTGCCGCGCGTTCCCCGGATGATCCTGGAAGGTATTGGAATTCACGGCATCGAATCCAAGCCCCCGGTTTGCGGCATACGCGCGCAACGCGAGCGGATCTTCGGTTTCATCCCACGGAAAATGCAGCGAGACGGCCGGCGTGGCGGCCGCCAGCCGGTTGACCACGGCGCAATCGTCTATCTTGTCAAAAACATGCCGCGGCTCGCCCGCCATGGGGAAGCGGGCGAAGCGCGTCCCCCCCGAGCCGGCCGCCCAGCTTGGCGCCGCCACACCAAATTTGCTCACCGCAGCGGTGATCGTCTCAATATCAATTCCCCGGCGGCGCAGCACAGCGCCCAGATGCTCATAGTCACGCGCCAGATCATCCGCCAGCCGCGCATTCTGTGCCGCGATAAAGCTTTGATCGAATACCGGGGCAGATTTCGTAATATCGTTCATATGATTCACCGTGTGAAAGCGTTGGCGTTGCCAGCGTCGACATTTATGATGTTGCCGGTTGATTTTGCTGAAATGTCCGATGCGAAAAACGCGACCGCCTCGGCAATATCCTCGGGATATACGCTGCGTTTCAGCAATGAGCGCTCCCGGTACACCGCCTCCAGCTCGTCCAGCGAGCCCTTGTTGTAGCTGGCGGCCCGCTGGTCGCCCCACTCGCCCTGCCAGATGCGCGAGCCGCGCAGCACGGCGTCGGGATTGACGACGTTGGCGCGAATGCCAAAGGGCGCGCCTTCCAGGGCCAGGCAGCGCGCCAGATGCAGTTCCGCCGCCTTGGCCGAACAATAAGCCGCCGCGCCGGGAGATGCCACCAGCGCATTCTTGCTGCCGACCATGATGATAGAGCCGTCGAGCTGCTGGGACTTCATCAGCCGGAATCCCTCCCGCGCGGTGAGGAAATAGCCGGTGGCCAGAATATCCATATTGCGTTGCCACATCGCGAGGCTTGTCTCCTCCAGCGCCGAGGCTGAAGCGATCCCGGCGTTGCAGATGCAGATATCAACCCCTCCGTACTGAAGCGCGGTTTGTGCGAATGCCTCCACCATTGCCGCCTCGCTGGTGACATCGCCCCACACCGCGCGCGCATGGTCCGCGCTGAACTCGCCCGCAAGCTGCGCGCGGGCCGTTTCGAGAACCGCCTTGTCGATGTCGCAGAGCACGACGCAGGCACCGTCCTTGAGCAGCCGCCGCGCCGTGGCCATGCCGATCCCCCCGGCGCCGCCGGTGATCAGCGCAATCTTCCCCGCCAGCGCCTTCGGCTTAGGCATGCGCTGCAGCTTCGCCTCTTCCAGCTGCCAGTATTCAATATCGAAAGCATCCTGCTCCGGTAATCCGCGATAGCTGGAAACCGCGCATGCGCCGCGCATTACATTGATTGCGTTCAGATAAAACTCCCCTGCTATCCGCGCGGTCGCCTTATCAGCCGCAAAGGTGAGCATGCCGATGCCGGGGATAAGATACACCACCGGATTCGCATCGCGCATCGCCGGGCTGCCTGGGCGCTTGCACCGCTCATAATACGCGGCATAGCCCGCCGCATAATCGGCCAGCGCGGTTGGCAGGGCGGGCAGAATATCGGCCGCCTCCTGTGTTGCGGGATCAAAATCCAGCACCAGCGGCGTGATTTTGGTGCGCAGAAAATGGTCGGGGCAGGATGTGCCCAGCGCCGCCAGCCGGCGCAGCTCAGCACTGTTTACAAACTCCAGCACGGCTGGTGAATCATCAAAATGACCGATTTTGCGCGAACCTGACCGGCTGATGAGGCCGCGGATTGCCGGCATCAGCCCTGCCGCGACCGCGCCGCGCCGCGCCGCGGGAGCCGCCGCGACGGCCTCCCCGCCGAACGCAGGCTTGCCCTCGCTTTTGGCGGCAAGGTAAATGCTGGCGCGGTTGATGACATCGAGCGTCGTCTCGTAACATTCTTTCTGGGTATTGCCCCAGGTAAAGAGCCCGTGCGCCTCCAGGACAACCCCGCGCGCCTCAGGGTTTTCACGTGCAAAGCGCTGCAATTCGAGCGCAAGCTCAAAGCCGGGACGCCGCCAGGGCAGCCAGCCGAGACTCTCGCCAAAAATCTCCCGCGTCAGCGCGCGGCTGTCAGCCGATGCCGCGATTGCGATGATCGCATCCGGATGCACATGGTCCACATGCGGGCGGTCAACCAACCCGTGCAGCGGCGTATCAATGCTTGCCGCGCGCGGATTCAGGTTGAACGTGCAGTGGGGATATAGCCCCACCACCTCATCCTCATGCGCGGCTCCTTTGTAGAGTCCCTGCAAGGCGAGCAGCTTGTCCATATAAAGGGTCGCGAATCCATCCAGCTTGATGCTGCCGATATCTCCACCGGAGCCTTTGACCCATAAGACGGATTTTTTTTCGCCGGTCAGCGGGTCGGGCATTTCAATCTTGGAGGAGGTGTTGCCGCCGCCAAAATTAGTAATCCGCTTGTCCCCGCCGAGCAGGTTCGAGCGATATACAAGCAATTGTTCCGCGCTGAGCGTCGCGGCGAGCGCATCGTCCCAGCGGCTTACCAAAAGCGGCTGATGTTCCGTCTTATTCATTGCAAACGTTCCTCTGCTTTTATTCTGGCTGCAAACGGCGAAAGCCTGACATGCGGCATAACGCACGAAACGGTCAAAGGCAATCTTTTTTGCTCATATTCAATCATAAACCTGCATGTTTTTCTTGACGGCCGATTGAATTTGATGTTTGCTTGCTGAAAATATGAGGAAACATAGACGTGCTGGAACGTGAACGGCAACGAATCATCTTAAGTCTGGTGGAGGACCGCTCTGTCATCTCGGTGATGGAAATGGTCGATCTGCTGGGAGCCTCTGAGGCGACGATCCGGCGCGATATCAGCGCCATGAGCGAGCGGGGCGAAATCCGCCGTGTTCGCGGTGGGGCCGAAGCGCTTGTTCCCCGCCATCAGGTTCATCTCGGCACCAGCCACTTCGAAACCGAGGAGCTTGTCTGCTTTGAAGAGAAGCGCGCCATTGCCCGCGCCGCGGCGGCGCTCGTCAAGGATGGTGACAGCATCATTATCAATGGCGGCACCACGACTTTCCGGATGGTGGAATTCCTGAAAGAGCGCAACCTGGATATTCTCACCAACTCTTTTCCGATTGCGGCGATGATGTCGCAGACCAGCCGCCACCGCGTCACCATCCCCGGCGGCACCATCTATCCTCAGCAAGGCATTGTCCTCAGCCCTTTCCCCAGTGATATGACCCGGCATTTCTGGGGGCGCATTCTGTTTACCGGCTGCCATGGGCTGAACAGCGCCGGCCTGATGGAAACCGATCCGCTGATTGCCCAGGCCGAAATGCGGCTTCTGGAATCGGCTGAGCAGATCGTGATTCTCGCCGACAGCAGAAAATTGAAGCGAAACTCCGCGATGGTCGTGGCGCCGCTGTCTCGGATCGCGCGCGTTATAACCGACACGGGTGTCAGCCAGGAAGCTCTCGCGATGCTGCACGCGGCTGGCATTGCCACGGTGGTCGTGGAACCCGACCCGGTGGAGCTGGAGTCCACAAACCGCCCGCAGATACGGGCGGTTTAGGCCGCCGCTTAACGTCCTGAGACAAGATTCCACAAAAACAATCTAAAAATCAACCAAAGAGAGGAATACAAATGGAACGTCGCCATCTTCTGCAAGTAACCGCGGCTGCTTTAGGCGCCACTGTACTGCCCGCATTCGCCAAACCCGCGCGCGCAGCCGGAAAAATCCGTATCGGCCTGGTCGCAAAATCGCTTGGAAATGGCTTCTTCCTCGCGGTTGACAAGGGTGCGCTTGAAGCCGCGGCCGCGATTGGCGATGTCGAGGTGATCTTCACCGGCCCGACCGAGCCCACGGCCGATGGCCAGATCGCGGTGATCCAATCGCTGATCGCGCAACATGTTGATGCCATCGCGGTCTCCGCTAACGATCCTGACGCGCTCGTGCCGATTTGCAAACGTGCGATGTCGCGCGGCATCAAGGTCATGTCTTATGATTCCGCCATCAGCCCGGGCGGGCGCATCGTGCATCTGGCGGATTCTTCAAACGCGCTGATCGGCCAGACCCTTGATGAGCTTGCCGCTGCCGCCGCTCCCGGCGGCGTTGGAAAATTCGCCATCGTCTCGGCCACCCCCACCTCGACGAACCAAAACGCATGGATCGCCGCGATGAAACAGGATCTGCCGAAATATCCCGGTCTTGATCTCGTCTCGGTCGTCTATGGCAACGATCTTGCCGATGATTCCTACCGTCAGGCGACGGGCCTGCTGCAAAAATACCCTGATCTCAAAGTCATCGTCTCCCCCAGCTCCGTTGGCATTGTTGCCTGCGCCAAGGCGGTTGAAGACGCCAAGCTGGTCGGCAAGGTTTTTGTCACCGGGCTTGGCCTGCCCTCCGAATGCGCGGGCCATGTCGCCGCCGGATCGATCAAGAGCTTTGCAATCTGGAACCCGATCGATCTGGGCTATTCTGTTGTCGAGATTGCGGTGGATCTGGTGAAAGGGGCGACCGGCCCCGGCCAAAGCCTGCCGGCCGGGCGGATGGGAAATATCAGCTTCGGCGCTGACGGGGTTGGTGTCATGGCCAAGCCGTTCGTTTACGATGCTTCGAACGTACGGAAATTCGTAAAAATCTTCTGAACGGATTTTTAACATGACAGAACCTGCGTTCAGCTTGAGCGGAATCACCAAATCCTTTGGCGGTGTGCGGGCGCTTGTCCGTGGCGAGCTTGAACTGTTCGCGGGCGAGGTCACGGCTCTCGTGGGCGAGAACGGCGCTGGCAAATCGACTCTGGTAAAAATCATGACCGGAGTCTATCAGGCGGATTCGGGTGAGATCCGTCTGAACGGCCAGCCCGTCCACATCGGCTCCGCCGCCGCCGCCAACCGTCTCGGCATCAGCGCGATTCATCAGGAGCCGGTGGTGTTCGACGATCTCTCCGTCGCCGAGAATATTTTCATCGCCGCGCGGCCGCGCCGCCACGGGGTGGTGGATTGGGCGCAGATGTATCGCCGCGCAGCCGGGATACTGGCTGAGCTTGATCCCGGGATCGATCCCAGAATGCTGGCGCGCGACCTTGGCGTGGCGCAGAAACATCTCATCCAGATTGCGCGCGCACTCTCCAACGAGGCGCGGATCGTGATCATGGACGAGCCGACCGCGGCCCTCTCCCACCGCGAGGTGGAAGAGCTTTTCCAGATTGTGCAACGGCTCAAACGCGAGGGACGCGCCATTTTATTCATCACCCATAAATTCGAGGAGATTTTCGCCCTGGCGGACCGTTACGCGGTCTTCCGCGATGGCGCCGCCGTGGGGAGCGGTCTGGTATGCGAGACCGACCGCTCCAGCCTGATCTCCATGATGGTCGGGCGCACAGTGGACCAGGTCTTTCCTAAGCAGGACGTGCCGATCGGCGCGCCCTTGTTGCAGGTTGAGGCGCTCTCGCGCGGGGAGGAATTCGCGGATGTCAGCTTTACCCTCAACGGCGGCGAAATTCTTGGCGTCTACGGCCTCATCGGCGCAGGGCGCAGCGAGGTGATGCAGGCGATCTTTGGCCTCCACAGGCCAGACAGCGGGCGCATCGCCCTGCGCGGTGAGATGCTGAACATCCGCTCGCCGGGCGAGGCCATTGCCAAGGGCATCGCCTACCTGCCAGAGGATCGCCAAAGCCAGGGCGGCATCCTGCGCGCATCGATCGGCGAGAACATCGTTCTTCCCTGCCTCTCGGGCATATCTCACCGGGGTTTTGTCAACCGGCGCGATGAGCAAGCGCTCGCCAGGCGATTCATAGGCGAACTACAGATAAAAACTTCCAGCGCCGGCCAGCTCCTTGAGGAACTTTCCGGCGGCAACCAGCAAAAAGTCATAATCGCCAAATGGCTGGCGACCAACCCGCAGGTGATGATCATGGACGAGCCGACAAAAGGCATCGACATAGGCGCGAAAACAGCCGTTTACCGGTTGATGGGTGAACTCGTCTCCAAGGGGCTCGGCATTATCATGGTTTCCTCCGAGCTGCCCGAGATCATGGGCATGGCCGACCGTATCCTGGTGATGCGCCGGGGCCGGTTGCGCGCCTGCTTCAGCCGCGCCGAAGCCACGCCGGAGCGGATTGTCGCGGCGGCGGCCGATGCTTAAATCATTTTTCCTGCGCGCCCCGGCGGTGACGGGGCTCAGCCTGTTGATCATCGCTCTGCTTCTGAGCGTCTCGATCGCGTTTCCGCCCTTCCTCGATCCGGTGAACCTGAAATCAGCTTTTGATGATACCGCCTTGCTGATGATGATGGCCGTGGGCGAGATGTTTGTGCTGCTGACCCGCAGTGTGGACCTCTCCGTCGCCGCCAATGCCGCGCTCACGGGCATGGTTGTGGCACTTTTCAACGCCAAACATCCGGGTGCCGGCATTCTCCCGGTCCTGCTCATTTCCCTGGTCATGGGCAGCGCGCTGGGAGCCGTCAACGGTCTTCTGGTCTGGAAGCTGCGCATCCCCTCCATCGTGGTGACGCTGGG
Source organism: Acidocella sp. (assembly GCF_013044125.1). Taxonomy (GTDB): domain Bacteria; phylum Pseudomonadota; class Alphaproteobacteria; order Acetobacterales; family Acetobacteraceae; genus Acidocella. Next base: position 10,418 of record NZ_JABEVC010000101.1, read on the forward strand.
CACGCTCTCGGTATTTCGCGGCCTGGTCTATATTATTTCCGGCGGTGCCTGGGTGAACAGCGGCCAGATGTCGCATGCTTTTCTCAATCTGGTGCGCCTGCCGCTTTTGGGCATCAACCTGCTAAGCTGGGCAGGCGTGTTGATCGCGATACTGGCCTTCTTGTTTTTGCGCTACAGTCTCACCGGCCGCAATCTCTACGCCGCGGGCAACAACCCTGAAGCCGCCGCCTATGCCGGCATTGATGTTGGCCGCCTGCAATGCGTTGCTTTCATGCTCTCCGGCGCCATTGCGGGGCTTTCGGGCTACTTCTGGGTGGCGCGCTTTGGCGTTGCCTACACCGATGTCGCTTCCGGCTTCGAGCTTCAGGTGATCGCCGCCTGCGTTATCGGGGGCGTCTCGATCAGCGGCGGCGCCGGCGGTGTTGTGGGGGTTATCCTCGGCGCGCTGTTCCTTGGCATCATCAAAAATGCCCTGCCTGTTGTTGGCATTTCTCCGTTTTTCCAATTGTTGATCAGCGGGCTGGTCATTACCGTCGCGGTGGCGCTCAATTCCGGCACCCAGCGCAAAACCCATGGCCGGCACATTCTTGAATCCAAAAAGGTGACGCCATGAGCAAGGCTTTGTCTTCCAGCTATACGCCAGGCCCGCCCATCGCCTGGAAGAAAATCCTGTTGAAATGGGAGACGCTTCTCGGCCTCGCGGTCATCGCGGATTTCGGGCTGAACACGTATCTCTCACCTTATTTTCTTAATCCCTGGACGCTCTCGGACGCCAGCTTCAACTTCACCGAACAGGCCATCGTGGCGCTGCCGATGGCGCTGCTCATCATCGCAGGCGAGATCGATATTTCCGTCGGCAGCACCATCGCCTTGTGTTCCGTCGCCATGGGGCTGGCAGCCAAGGCGGGGTTTGCAACGCCATGGCTGGTTGGCCTTGGCATCTTCACCGGGTTTCTTGCAGGTTGCTTCAACGGTTTTCTGGTCACCCGGCTGCGCGTGCCCTCGATCGTCGCGACCATCGGCACGCTCACGCTCTTTCGTGGCATCGCTTATGCTCTTGTCGGCAACGGCGTGCTGAAATCCTACCAGCCGGATTTCGCCTATTTTGGCCAGGGCTATGTTATCGGCCCCGTCTCTTTCGAGGTAACGCTCTTTGCGCTGCTGGCGCTTGCCTTCGCGGTGGCGTTGCACAAAAGCGTCATCGGCCGCCGCATCTTCGCCATAGGCGCCAACCCGGTTGCCTCGCGGCTTTCGGGTATTCCCGTTGAGCGTTATAAATTCTGGATTTTTGCCCTGCTGGGCGCGACCGCCGGGCTGGCCTCCATCCTGCTGACCTCGCGCCTCGGCTCGACCCGCCCCTCAATTGCCACCGGATGGGAACTTTCGATCATCACCATGGTGATACTGGGCGGCGTTTCCATCAACGGCGGCCAGGGCAGCATCCTCGGCGTCGTGCTGGCGGCGCTGTTCATCGGCCTGGTCACCTTTGGGCTCAGCCTGCTGAATTTTCCAGGCATCGTGCTCGGCATCGTCACCGGTACACTGCTCATTGGCGTCGTGGCGATTTCCTCGGCGCTTGGCCAGAGCGGGCGGCGCAGGCGCAGCTGATGGAACAGCCGATGGAAAAAGTCGCCTTTCGTATGTCGCTAACTCCTGGCCAGGCTGCGGAATACCAGCGGCGGCATGACGCAATCTGGCCGGAGCTGACCGCGCTGCTCAAAGCCGCCGGTATCAGCGATTACAGCATTTTTCTGGACCCTGAGAGCCACAGCCTCTTCGCGGTTCTCTCGCGCCCTGTGCGGCACGGCATGGACGCGCTGCCCAGCCATCCTGTGATGCAGGCGTGGTGGCGGCATATGGCGGACATCATGGCAACCAACCCGGATGGTTCGCCAGCCGTCACGCCGTTGCTGCCCATGTTCCACCTTGCGTGAGCGCAGAATGGCCGGTCTGATCGCCGTTCTCGATATCGGCAAATCCAACACCAGGCTTTTTCTCGCCGCGCCGGATGGCGGCATCATCTGGTCATGTGCGCGCGCCTCATCCGCCATCTCGTGCGCGCCCCTGCCGGGCGAACCCACCCCGGCTCTTGCGCTGGACATTGAGGGAATTGAGGCCTGGCTGCTGCACGCGCTGAGGACCTGTCCGCACAGGCAGCACATCCGCGCCATTTTGCCCATTGCCCATGGCGCCGCCATGGTGCTGATCGGCAACGGCGGCAAAGTGCTGTTGGCGCCTGATTACGAGGACCCGTATTTCGAGCGGTGCCGCGCCGAATATGAGTTGCTGCGCGATCCCTTCACCGCGACGCTCTCGCCCAACCTCACCACGGGGCTTAATCTCGGCCGGCAGATTTTTACCCTGCAGCGTCTCGCCCCCCGGTTTTTCGCCAATGTGGAGATGATCCTCACATACCCGCAATACTGGGCCTGGCGGCTCTCCGGCGTGGCCGCCAGCGAAATTACCTCCCTGGGCTGCCACACGGATCTTTGGCTTCCCGCACAGGGCTGCTTCTCCCACCTCGCGCGCGCCAAGGGCTGGGCAGGCTACTTCCCCCCGCTGCGGCCCGCCAGCCAAGCTCTCGGCGGGTTGCGCCCCGAAATCGCCGCCGCAACCGGGCTTGCCCCCGGCTGCACCGTCTTCTGCGGCATCCATGATTCCAATGCCTCCTATCTTGCGCATCTTGTAACCCAACCAGCGGGCAAGGATTTCACGGTTGTTTCCAGCGGCACTTGGTGCGTCATCTTCGCGCCCGCCGCGCCGCTCGCCAATTTGCGCGAGGCCGAGGACATGCTGTGCAACCTCGATGCCCGCGGCGGTCTTGTCCCCACCGCCCGCTTCATGGCTGGCCGGGAATACGCCGCGATTGCCGGCCCTGAGGGCGCGCGCGCAACGCCCACGCTGGAAGGGCTGGCCTGTGTCCTCGCGGCCGGCGCGCTGGCGCTGCCCAGCTTTGCGCCTGGCGGGCCGTTCCCCGAGGCTCCCGGCCAGATGCTCGCCGCCTCCGCGCTCGCGCCCGAGGGCCGCGCCGCCCTTGCCACTCTTTATTGCGCCCTGATGACCGACAACAGCCTCGAGCGCCTCGGCGTCAGCGGCGCCATCCTCATCGATGGCCCGCTGGCCGCCTCGCCCCTCTTCCCGCGCATCCTGAAAAGCCTGCGTCCGGATGCCGAAATCCTCCCCGCGCAGAGCAAAATCGGCATCATTCCCGCGGTCCTTTGGCTTACATCCGCGGAGCGTCCCGCGCCGTTCGGCGCTCCGGCGCGCAGCGAGGCACTCCCCAATGCGGCTGATCTGCGCGCCTATCGCGACCGCTGGCGCCAAGCCCTGCCGCCCGCACCATCGGCTGAGCGCAGACCGGTACGGCCTGAGTTATCTTGAACGAGGCGTATTTCAGGGCAGGACACTGTGCTGAAATTGCCGTGGGGCGAAAATTTCGGATTTGGTTGATCTGAGTCAATGACCGGGCGGCGCGGCTGGTGGATGTTAGTTTAAGACTCTGCCAGGGCCTATAAGGCTTGTTTATATACAAGGCGGCGTGGGTCAGGTTTGTTGCGGGTGCGATGCCGTGTACTTGTTTGCGTTCTGGAAATGATGGTTCGGTTTTCCGGTTGGCTCATAATAAAAAGCGAGAAAATGGGATGAGTAGGGTTGCTGTTGTTACGGGAGGAACACGCGGAATCGGATCGGCGGTGGCGCGCCGGCTCAAGGAGAGCGGCTATGCGGTTGCCGCGGTTTATCAGGGCAATGATGCCGCTGCCTCAGCGTTTCAGCATGAGACTGGCATCGGTATTTATAAATGGGATGTCGGAAATTACGACGCATGCGAGGCGGGTTTGCGCGGTGTTACGAAGGATTTTGGCGGTGCGGTCGAAATTCTCGTCAACAACGCCGGTATCACCCGCGACGCCATGCTCCATAAGATGACCCCAACGCAGTGGCAGCAGGTCATCGAGACGGATCTCACATCCTGCTTCAACATGTGCCGCGCCGTGATCGAGCCGATGCGTGAGGGCGGTTTCGGACGGATCGTTAACATCTCCTCAATCAACGGACAAAAGGGGCAAGCCGGACAGACAAATTATGCGGCGGCGAAGGCGGGTGTTTTGGGTTTCACGAAAGCGCTTGCGCTGGAGACCGCGGCTAAGGGCATTACGGTGAATGCTGTGGCGCCGGGATATACCGAAACCGAAATGGTAGCTGAGGTGCCGGAGAACGTCCTCGCCAAAATTGTCGCGCAGATACCGGTGGGCCGCCTGGGCCAGGCGGATGAGATCGCCAGGGTCGTGCAATTCCTGGTGAGTGAGGAAGCGGGGTTTATAACGGGCGCGACGATCACCGCCAATGGTGGCCAATACATGGCGTAGGGCCATTTGTGAGATGCGCCATGCCGTGGCGTGATTTATCAATTGCCCCGGTCTCTGCCGGGACGCCCGCGCCGGATTTTTGCGGATACGATCAGCCATTTCATGCCGCGATTGCCCGGTTGACCGGCGGTCTTTCGCCGTTGGCGCCGGTGCATTTCAGGTTGGGCGCAACGCCGCGGTCATGCGCGGCAAGGTTATAGCGCGATATGTTCAGCTTGATGCAAGCACGCCAAGCTGAACGCGCCAACATTTTTGATAAGAGGCTGATTCACGCTTTCGGCTGCCGCGCTTGCGCTAAAATTACCGGGACACGCTCGCTAGACAGTGAAGGCAGCGCGGAATGCCGCCAGGGCAGCCTCTGGGTCGCCGCTGGCGAAAGCTTCCATTCCCACCGGGCCGGTATACCCCATCGCCTTGAGCGCCAAAGCGACACCGCGCCAGTTCACCTCACCGGTTCCCGGTTCCATGCGGCCAGGAACATCGGCCACTTGAATCTCCCCAACCCAAGGCAGCGCCCGGCGGCAGAGTTCGATCAAATTTCCTTCGCCGATCTGCGCGTGGTAGAGATCAAGGTTCAATTTAAGCCGTGGATGATTGACCGCCGACACCAACGCCAGCGTGTCCTCGGCCCGTCCAAACGGCGTTCCGGGGTGGTCAACCGGCAGGTTCAGATTCTCCAGCGTGAAGACGGCATCTTCCTTTTCAGCCATGTCGCAGATCCGGCACAGCGTGTCGTGCGCCTTGAGCCACATGGCGCCGGTCACAATTTGAACAGGCTGCACCGGCAAGCCGCCTTCGCCCAGCCCGGTGCCGTGCAGGTTCAAGCGTTGCACCCCAAGCCGTTTGCCCACGCGCGCGGTCTCCCGTGCCGTGGCCAGCAGTTCGACCGCGCCATCGTCATCTGTCAGGCGTCCCCGCAGATAGCCGTTCATGATCGTGAAAGTAGCGCCGGTTGCTTCGAGTTTCGCCAGGTCATGGTCTGGCCAGTTCCAAAGCCCAACGCCGAAGCCAAGGTCTTTCAGGCGCGCGGCGCGCCACTCGATGGGGCGGTCTCGCCAGAGCATTTCAGCGCAGGCGGCAAGTGAAAACGTCATTTAAAGTTCCTTCAGGATGATGATGGATCAGACGCTGATTCGCGCCTGCTGTCAGGCCAACGCCACAGGCGCCTTCCGGGTGATTGATTCAATGCAGGCCAGCGCGATGGCCAGGGCGGCGCGTGCATCCTCACCACTGGGGACCATGCCCTGGTCACCACGCATGCTTCGCACGAAAGCCGCCAATTGTGCCGTGTACCCATGGATGAAATGCTCGGTATCGCGGCGCCATGTGTTGCTCGATACACCGCTCTTGTCGAACAGCATCATGCTTGAGCGCCGGACATCTCCCATCGTTACCATGCCTTGAGAGCCGAACACTTCGCCGCGGATGTCATACCCATACATCGCGCAAAAATTCGCTTCGGCCACGGCGATAGATCCGTTGTCGAACCTGATCGTCACAACGGCGGTATCCAGAAAACCATTCGCCTTGGCGTCGGGGCGGACCAGAGCATCCCCGGTGGCGTAGACCTCCACAGGGCGCGCCCCGGCATTGAGCCACAACAGCGTGTCGAAATCATGAATCAGCGTTTCGTAGAAAATCGTCCAGAGTGGAATGCGCGCCGGATCGCCGCCAAAGGGCCCTGGGTCACGTGTGAGCGAGCGCAGCAGCTGTGGCGTTCCCACCTGCCCGGCTTCGATCGCCGCCTTGCCTTCGGCAAAAGCCTGATCCCATCGGCGGTTGAACCCAACCTGCAAAGGCACGCCAGAAGCCCGCGCCGCGGCAATGGCGCGATCCGCATCCTCAAGCGTCAACGCCATCGGTTTTTCGCAGAATATGGCCTTGCCCGCCTCGGCGGCCTGCACCAGCACATTGGTATGAAACCGCGCGGGCGTGGCGATGATAACGGCATCGAGCCCTGGATGGGCTAAAAGCGCTTCCACATTCTCATAGGCGCCATCGGCATCCAGTTTGTGGGCGAGCGCCTGGGCTGCGCCAGGGGCAGGGTCGGCAATGGCGGCCAGGTTCGCCTCAACCAGGCGGCGGGCCACGGTTTCTGCATGAAAGGAGCCGATACGGCCGGCGCCGATGAGGCCGACATTAACAGGCGTGGTGCGGGGCATGGGCGGTTTCCGTTGATATTAGAAAATGCGGGATTGAGTGCTATAAAGAGCTTGCTACCGGTAGCAAGCGCCGCAACTTACACGCTGGACCAAAATATGCAAGAGAAATTCCCATGGTGATTTTTCTGGAATTTGCGTTCCAAGCGCAGGGCGGAGGCAATGAGTAAACGGGCAACGGCAAGGGAAGTGGCGGCGGCGGCTGGCGTCTCTAAATGGACCGTTATCCGCGCCTTCACCCCTGGCGCTTCGATTACCGAGGAAAGCCGGCGGCGGGTTTTGGCCGCCGCCGAGGCGTTGAACTACACCCCAAACCTGCTGGCACGCAGTTTGGCCACGAATCTCACGCATCAGGTGGCAGTCTTCGTGGATGATTTCGCCAATCCGCAGAAATTGCCTTTTCTGGAAGCGTTGACCGCCCGCCTGCAGGCCGAGGGGCGGGTGGTGATGCTCATCAACATCAACACGCAATTTGACCATGTGCGTGCCCTGCTCAATGCGGACCAGCGGCAGGTCGATGCTGTCATTTTATTCGGCACGGCCTTTCGGGATGAAACGCTGCGCGACCGCAAACTCAGCAAGGGCATGCCGCCGCTCTTCGTGTTGGCGCGCGATAGCCAGATCGAAGGTATTCCCGCCGTTGTCTGCGACGCGCAATTGGCGCTGCGCGATATCGTCAGCCACCTCGCCGGCAAAGGGTACCGCCGCCCAGGTTTCATGGCTGGAGCACAGGTGCTTTCCACCGCGCTGCAGCGGAAGCATTATTTCGCCCATTTCTGGGGGCGGCACGGCATCAGCGTCAGTACAGAACTCAGCGCTGATGACTACAGCTGGAAAGCCGGAGCAACCGCGCTCCACTCTTATTTGTCGATAACGCCTCCGGCGGAGCGTATCGACGTATTGATGTGCGAAAATGATATTTTGGCGATGGGGGCGCTGGACGTTCTGCGCAGTGATTTCGGTCTGCGCGTACCGGAGGACATGGCTGTTTTGGGGTTTGATAATTTAGAGCTCAGCGGAACACCGGCATACAGCCTGACGACATATGAACAACCCTTGCACGCAATGGTTGACACGGTTGTGGCCATGGTGACGGGAGACCTTGAATCCAAAACTGTTGCGATATCAGGCCAACTGATTTTACGTTCAACGGCATGACCTGCGGATGACCGGAGATCGCCGCCGCGCGCCTGAAGTGGCGGCGCAGCGCAAAGCTGCCCAGCGCGCGCAGAAGAGCCTTGCATGGGCGGGCATTCTCCCTTGAGCTGAATCTGCCTAATTCGTGCGCGGACGCTGTGTCAACGGGGGGAGGGGCAATGCAACACACCACGCTCAGCTTGCGGCACGGCCTTCTCGCGCTGGCCATCACGGCGGTCTGGGGCAGCAATTTTGTCGTCATCCGGCTCGGGCTTGACCAGTTTCCCCCGTTCCTCTTCGCCGGGCTGCGCTTTACCCTCGCGGCCCTGCCGGGCATTTTGTTCCTGCCGCGGCCGAACGTATCCTGGCTTAACCTCGCCGCCTATGGCGTCCTCATCGGCGCCGGACAATTCGGCCTGCTGTTTCTGGCGATGGATGGCCATATCTCCCCCGGGCTGGCCTCGCTCGTTATCCAGGTTCAGGTGTTCTTCACCATCTTCCTGTCTATGGCGCGCAGCGGCGAACTGGTGCGCGGCTTTCAGGTCGCCGCCTGCCTGCTGGCGGTGGCGGGCATCGCGGTAATCGCGGTACATGTTAACGGCCACACCACGCCACTCGGCCTGGCTCTTGTGGTGCTCGCCGCTGCCTGCTGGGCGATTGGCAATATCGTCGCGCGTGAGGGCCGGCCGGACAATTTTTTAGCCTATGTGGTTTGGGGGAGCCTTTTTTCAGCGCCGCCGTTGCTCGTTTTGTCGCTGCTGGTGGAAGGCCCGGCGGCTATCGGCCGGGCCATTAGCCATGCCACCCTCTGGGGCTGGGCCGCTGTGGTGTGGCAGTCCCTCGGCAATAGCTGGTTTGGCTATGCCAGCTGGGGGTTTTTGCTGGCGCGCTATCCCTCCGCCACGGTCAGCCCCTGGGCGTTGCTCGTGCCGGTCTTCGGCATGGGGACTGCCGTGCTTTGGCTCAGCGAACCGATGCCGGCATGGAAGCTCGCAGCAGCGATGCTGGTGGTCATGGGCCTTGCCGTGAGCGTGTTCTATCCGCGTCTGCAGGGCCGCTTGGCCAGAATTTAGCTTCTGCCGTAGCGGGAAGGCGGCGGAAGGCTGGATGAGCGAAGGGAAGAATTCCACAACCTGCGCCCAATTGGCGCATGGACGCGCGGGCGCGCGTGGCGTGGAACATGAGGCGGCTGAGGGTGGCGCGGGGCGCCTCGCAGGAGGCGTTCGCCGTGGACGCGGGCATCGACCGCACCTACATGATCCGGATAGAGCGGAGGATGGAGAACCCCACCGTCACGGTGCTGGAGCGCATCGCCGCCGCGCTGGGCGTGGAGATCGCGGCCCTGTTCGCCGACTCCGGGCCGGAGGGCGACGCACCGCGCTCGTTGCCGGCGGGCCGAAAGCGGCGGAAGCCAGGCTGATCCGGCTACACGGCAGCTTGTAGCAAATTAGCCATCACTAAAAAAACGACCCGGTATTGTGAGATCATGGGGTGGGCCGGCACTAATTTTCAAGGGGACGGGTTGTATTAGAGTGATCGTTCTATTATTAATAGGATAACACAGATTGGAGCCCGTTCCATGCCCCGCCCCCGCCGTTTGACCGATGAAGATGTGCTGGACTGCTCGGTGGAGGTATTCCGCCAGCGGGGTTATGCCGGGGCCTCCCTGCGGGATTTGACGCAGGCCACCGGGCTCAGCGCGGCCTCGCTGTACAATCGCTATGGGGATAAGGACGGCTTGTTCATATCGTCGGTAAACCGGTACGCGGATCTCGGCATCTCGGAGAGGCTGGCACGGCTGGAACAGGCGGCTGATCCCATTGCCGCGATCAGGCAGTTTTTCGATGAGATCATTGCGCTGTCAGATGACGATCCGCATCACCTGGGCTGCCTGCTTGTGAATTCACTGCTCGATGGCGGGGCGATGTCAGCCCAGGCCCGCGCTCTCGTCCATTCCAGGCTGTTTGAGGTCCAGGGATTCCTGGAAGAGCAGATTGCGCGGGCCAGGAAATCTGGTGCCCTGCCAGAGAGCATAAATCCGGTGGCGATGGCGGAGTATCTCACGGCGGCCGTGCTCTCGCTCCGCGTTCTCGCGCGCATTGACGCAAATCCGCCGCAGCTACGCCGGATTGCCGCCCAGGCGCTCAGCGCGCTGGGAAGCTGGAATTAGTTTTTTCTTTTAGCGCCAGGAGACTGTAGATGACTGCCGAAACCAAACTCACGTTACCCGCCCAAACCCTGGAGACCGCACCTGGGCCCGGCCGTAAGGTGCTGGAAAAAGCGAAGGCGCAAGTTGGATTCATTCCAAATATGTATGCCAATATGGTGAACTCCCCCGGGCTGCTGGATACTTACCTCGATGGCTACGCGCGGTTCCGGGCGGAATCCGGCTTTACCCCTACCGAGCAGGAGGTTGTGTTCCTGGTCATCAGCCGCGCCAACGGGTGCAACTATTGCAGCGCGGCTCACAGCATGATGGCCGATAAAATGTCCAAGGTTCCAGCAGACGTACTGCAGGCGTTGCGCGCGGGCACGCCGGTCGCTGATCCAAAACTGGCGGCGCTGGCGCAGTTCACGCGGGTGATGTTCGATACCCGCGGCCGTCCCGCAGCGGCCGGCACACAGGCATTCCTGGCCGCCGGCTATGGCGAGCGCCAGGCGCTGGAGATTGTGCTGGCCATGGCGGTGAAAACATTGAGCAACTGCGCCAATCACCTTTTTCACACGCCAGTCGACGACATGTTCGCGGCGTATAAGGTAGCGTAATCCGAGAGGCGAGGAGCAGGCGCATGACGGTGAAATTTCCCCAGGTTCGGGCCATGGTGTTCGATGCCTACGGCACATTGTTTGACGTCGGCGCCGCCGTCGTTTCGTGTGACGACATCGCACCGCCGCAACGTGCGGTGCTTGCGGTGCTTTGGCGCGACAAGCAACTGCAATACACATGGCTGCGCGGGTTGCAGAAACGCCATGCGGATTTCGGCCAGGTGACGGCCGAGGCGCTCGACTATGCGCTGGAGGCCACCGGGCTTGCCAGCCCCGAGCTGCGCCAGCGCCTCCTCGCACTTTATCAGACGCTCGAAGCTTATCCCGAGGTCTCTGCGGCGCTGGAGGCGCTGCGGGTGCGCGGGCTGGTTACGGCGATCCTCTCCAACGGCACGCCGGGCATGTTGCGTGCCGCCGTGGAGCATGCCGGAATCAGCCATCTGCTGGACCATGTGCTCTCGGTGGAGGAAGTAGGCGTATTCAAGCCAGCACCGGAGGTCTACCAGCTCGCGGTGGACCGGCTTGGCATACCCGCCCAGGAAATCGGCTTCGTCTCGGCCAATGGCTGGGACGCCTATGCAGCTTCGGCGTTTGGGTTTCAGGTTGTCTGGTGCAACCGCGCGGGCCAGCCGGCCGAGCGCCTACCCGGCGCACCGCGCGCGGTGGTGCGCGGTCTGGGGGAATTGCCTACGCTGATGGCAGAGTGAACCGCTTGGTCCGGCGCGTGAAGGGGGGGATAAAAATAATCACCTTGGTGCGTAACCATTCTCTTCCCCAGCGCGAATAACGAGACCGGGCTGGTCGTGGCCCGGTTCATCTGTTGCTTTTCAAGCCTCCGGACGAATCCGTATGAGCTTACCAGACCATTATTCAGCAGCCGAAACGGGCTTGCTGGACCAGCTTTCCACCCTGCGATGGAATCGGTTTCATACGATGCTGGTGCTGGTGCTGGTGTTCGGGCCGTTTGGCCCTTGGGACCGCGCTCGATTTCGTCGAAGCCTCCGGCTATTATGGCTTGTTCGCCTTTTTGCCGATTGTCGTATTGCCAGCCCTGCATCTGCCGCCAGCGCAGTTGCCGTTGTTTTACCTTGCCGGGAGTGTCTGCGCGCTGGTGGGTGGTCTGGCCGCCGCGGCACTGCTTGACCGGTTGGGCCGGGGCTGGACGGTGGGAGGATTCTACCTCGCCACGGCACTCGGGCTGGTGGCGTTCTCCTCGTTCACAAGCAGGGGTGCCGGGCCCATCATGATCGGCTTTGCGCTGGTCAACATGCTGGCAACGGGAAGTTGGATCGCCGCTTACCCGACCTTCTCCGAACTCTTCCCCACCGCCCTGCGCGCCACGGGCATCGGCGCTTCGGTGGCGGCCGGACGCATCGGGGCGGCGCTCTCGGGCCCGGGCATGATGTTATTGGTACTGTCGCTGTCATGTCCGATTGTGATGATGCCCGTGGGCACGCTCAAGCCTGGTATGGCGATATTCATTTTGAAAAACGCGATCGCTCCGGTAGTGGCCCGTAGCGGGGACGCATTCATGCGCGTCATATGGGAATTTAAGAAATCTATATATTGACGAGCATAAATTGAGCGTCAGCGCGTCACACC
>NZ_JABEVC010000102.1 GCF_013044125.1 Acidocella sp.
CCCCCAAGCCCGCCCCGGCCGAATCCCTGCCCGCCATGCCCGGCACGCCGCGCAAAAAAGCCAGCATCGCCGGCCCGCGCCGCAAAAAAGCCGAACCAAAAGTCACCGGGCCTGAGTTGGACCGCATGCAGGCGGTCATCGTCAGCAGCCTGGAGGATGACAAAGCGGAGGACGTGGTCGCCATCGACCTCGCCGGCCGCGCCAGCTTCGCTGACCGCATGGTCATCGCCACAGGCCTCGCTGACCGGCAGATCTCCGCCATGGCAACGCATCTGAACGAGAAACTGGTGGAAGCCGGCTTCAAAAAAACCCGCGTGGAGGGTGCCGGCGGCACCGACTGGGTGCTGATCGACGCCGGGGACATCATCGTCCACCTCTTCAAGCCGGAATCGCGCACGCTCTATGCCCTGGAGAAAATGTGGAGCTCCGAACTGGATGAAGCCGGCGGCGAACCGGAGGCCTGATTGCGGCTGATCGCCATCGGCAAATCCAGCGCCAGCGCGCCCGAATCCGAGCTGCTGCGCCGCTATGCCGCGCGCATAAAACCAACGCTCAGCCTGGTGGAACTCCATGATGGCTACGGCAACCCGGCCGAGATCAAGCGCCGGGAAGCCTTAACCATCCTGAACACCATCAAGGCCGATGAATTCGTCATCGCGCTGGACTCCGGCGGCGCGGCGCCAGGTAGCCCCGAACTGGCCAAACTTCTCGCCAAATGGAGCGAGCAGAGCAAAAGGCTGGCCTTCGTCATCGGCGGCGCGGAAGGGCTGGACGCCGCCGTGATCTCCCGCGCCGGGGCCCGGCTCAGCCTTGGCAACCTCACCTGGCCGCATATGCTGGTCCGCCCCATGCTGGCCGAGCAGATCTACCGCGCGCAGATGATCACCGCCGGCCACCCCTACCACCGCGCCGGGCGGCCCTGAGCCTGTAAAAATGCGTGCCCCCCTTGGTAAAGCGGTGCCGGATTGCCTAATGATACCAACCATATCGCGTCATTGAGGAGCCGCCATGCCCACCAAACCCGTAGCACTTGTCATTCTCGATGGTTTCGGCTGGAACGAAACCCCGGAAAACAACGCCATCGCCCAAGCGAAGCTCCCTAATTTTGACCGTCTGTGGGCAAACTCGCCGCATGCCTTTCTGCGCACCAGCGGCCTCGCCGTCGGCCTGCCTGAAGGGCAAATGGGCAATTCCGAGGTCGGGCATCTGAACATCGGCGCCGGGCGTGTGGTGATGCAGGAACTCCCGCGCATCGACACCGCCATCGCCGACGGTTCACTGGCGAAAAACCCCGCGCTGCTGGCCTTCATCGCGGCGCTGAAGCAAACCGGCGGCACCGCGCATCTCATGGGCCTGCTCTCCCCGGGCGGCGTGCATTCCCACCAGGACCAGGCCGTGGCCCTGGCCAAAATCCTGCACGGCGCGGGCCTCCCTGTCATCATCCACGCCTGGATGGACGGGCGCGACACCCCGCCGCAATCCGGTGCCGGCTACCTCGCGGCGTTCGAAACCGCCATCGCCGGCCACGCGCATATCGGCACCATCTGCGGCCGTTATTACGCCATGGACCGCGATAAACGCTGGGAGCGCGTGCAACGCGCCCACGACCTCATCGTTTCCGGCAAGGGCGAGGCGTTCGCAACCGCCGCCGAGGCCATAAAAGCCAGCTACGCCGCCAACCTGACTGATGAATTCCTGCTGCCAGCCCGCATTGGCGCCTACACAGCCATGCGGGAGGGCGATGGTATCCTCTGCTTCAATTTCCGGGCTGACCGTGTGCGGGAAATCCTGACCGCCCTGCTGGACCCCTCCTTCAACAGCTTCCCCAGGACCGCGCCAAAACTCAGCGCCGCCACCGGCATGACCGCCTATAGCAACGCGCTGGCGCCCTTCATGCAAACACTTTTCCTGCCCGAGCGCATGGACGACCTGCTCGGCGAAGTCGTCTCGAAAAAGGGCCTGAAGCAGATCCGCATGGCCGAGACGGAAAAATACCCCCACGTCACCTATTTCTTCAACGGCGGCCGGGAAGAGCCCTACCCCGGCGAAGACCGCATCATGGTCCCCTCCCCCAAGGTCGCCACTTACGATCTCCAGCCGGAAATGTCGGCCGCCGAACTGGCCGCCAAGGCGGCCGCCGCGATCGGGGAGCGCAAATACGACCTCATCGTGCTTAACTTCGCCAACCCGGACATGGTCGGCCACAGCGGCATCCTCAGCGCCGCGATCAAGGCCGTGGAAGCCGTGGACGCCGGGCTGGGCGTCATCGCGGACGCCATCGCCGCCCAGGGCGGCGCCCTGCTGGTCACGGCCGATCACGGCAATTGCGAAATGATGTACGACCCCGAGACCCACGGCCCGCACACCGCGCACACCACCAATCCTGTGCCGGTCTTGTGCGCGGGCGCGCCCCCAGGCACCAAACTGCATGACGGCATCCTGGCTGATATCGCCCCCACGCTCCTGGCTTTGCTGGGGATCGAACAGCCCGCGCTGATGACCGGTAAATCGCTGATCAGTTGAAACGTCTCGCCGTCCTTTGCGTGCTCGCAACACTCTGCCCCGCCCTCACTCTGGCGGGGCAGATTGACCACAACAGCCAGCTGCGCAACGCGCGCGCCGCGCTGGAGGCCAGACGCGCAGCCGAGCAGGCCGCCCATGCGCGCGAACAGGCCGATGCCGCCAAGGCTGCTTTGCTCGCACAGCAACAGGTCGCCGCGGCTGCGGCGCTGCGCCAGCTGGAAACCAAGACCGGCCAGGACGCGCAGCAACTCGCCAGCCTCCAGGCCGCACAGGCCGCCACCGGCCAGCGCCTGGCCACCGCCCAGGCCGCGCTGGCAAAACTGCTTCCCGTCATGCTCCGCCTTGAGACTCAGCCAGCGGCCACCATGCTGGCCGCGCCGCAATCACCGCAGGATGCGGTCCGGGGCATCGCCATCATGCAGGGCGTGGCCGGCGCCATCGCTACCCAGGCGCAGAACGTCAAAAGCCAAACCGCGCAACTTGCGGTTCTGCTCGCGCAGGCCAAGGCCTCCCAGGCGCGGCTGAACACCGCCGCCACCGCGCAAGCCCGCGCCGAAGCCGCACTCACCGCCCAGATCAACGCCGCCAAAGCCGCTGAAATGGCCGACGCCGATACCGCGGCACGCGCCACCGAGGCACGCCTCGCCGCGGAACGCAAATTGAGCAGCATCGCCGCGGCGGTTGCCAACCTGATGAAACACACCCCCGCCGCCCAACCCGCCAGCCTGCCCGCGGGCACCGGCGGCGCCCCTGTCGCCGGGCAAATCGTGCAGGCCTTCGGCGCTCCCACGCCCGCCGGCCCCGCCACGGGCATCAGCTATGGCGCGGCACCCGGCGCGCACGTCACCACACCATGCGGCGGCACGGTTTTGTTTGCAGGCCCTTTTCCGGCCTACGGCCTCATGCTCATCGCCAATTGCGGGGGCGGCAACAGCATCGTCCTGGCCGGCATGCACCAGCTTGACGTCGGCACAGGCCAGCACCTCACGCGCGGCCAGCCGGTCGGCTCCATGCTGGCTTACGACCCGGCCGACCCCACGCATCAGCCAATTCTTTACATGGAATTAAGGCGAAACGGCACGCCGGTGAATCCGGCGGCCTGGCTTTCTGGTAACGGGTCTGGATAATCACCCGAGTATGCTATCTAATGTTCCGGCGGAGTGTTCCGGTTTGGTTTTAAGGAAATATCGTATGCGGTTGCGTAGCGGGTTAATGCTGAGCGGGATTTTCATGGCGGGCCTCGCCATCGGGACGGTGGCGCAGCCTTTGCACCATGCCATGGGTCAGAACACCTCCGAGGACAGCACCTACCAGCAGCTTTCCCTGTTCGGAGACATACTGACCCAGGTTAAAGAAAATTATGTTGTCGACCCGCCGTCGGACAAGCTGATCTACAATGCCGTCAACGGCATGCTGGCCGGGCTGGATCCGCATTCAAACTACATGAATCAGCAGCAATACGCCGACATGCAGGTTCAGACCACCGGCCAGTTTGGCGGACTCGGGCTTGAGGTCACCCAGGCAGGCGGCTTCCTCAAGGTCATCTCCCCGATTGACGACACACCCGGTGCGCGCGCCGGCATCAAGCCTGGCGACATCATCGTTGAAATCAACGGCCAGTCGACCGACGGCCTCGGCCTTGACGATGCCGTCAGCAAAATGCGCGGCGCTCCGGGAACCCAGATCACCCTCACGCTCAAGCGCAACGGCGTCAGCACACCGGTGCGTGTCACCCTGACGCGTGAAATCATCAAAATCCAGGACGTGAAAGACCGGCTCTTCTCAACGCCCGCCGGGCAGATCGGCTATATCCGGCTCGACAGCTTCGATGAAAACGCCGGCCGGCATATTCAATCGGCGGTGAAAACCCTCGAAAAACAAGCTAACGGCAACATCCATGGCTATATCCTCGATCTGCGCGACAACCCCGGCGGCCTGCTCGATCAGGCCGTCGCCGTCAGCGACGATTTCCTCAACTCCGGAGAAATTGTCTCCACCCATGGCCGCCACGCGCAGGATGATGCTGTCTGGTACGCCCAGCAGGGCGATATCACCAATGGCGCGCCCATCGTCATCCTCACCAACGCGGGCACCGCATCCGCGGCTGAAATTGTAACCGCCGCCCTGCAGCAGAATCGCCGCGCCCTGGTCCTGGGTACCAAGACCTTCGGCAAAGGCTCCGTGCAAACCATCATGCCGATCGACAATGAAGGTGCTCTGCGCCTCACCACAGCGCTCTATTTCACCCCCTCGGGCAAATCCATCCAGGGCTACGGCGTTACCCCGGATGTCACCGTATCCGACACGCGTACGCCCCAGGATGCTTTTGCCCAATTGCGTGAGACCAACCTGCTCAACTCCTTCGCGAACCCAACCCGGCAATCAACGCTTCCCCTGCCTCCGGCCCCGCCGCTGCCGGCCGTCGCGAGCACGATTCCCAACAAGCCCCCCGCCAACTGGCCAGCGTTTGACCCGGCCAACCCGGCCACCGATTTTCAGCTCCAGATGGGCCTCAAGCTCATCGCCGCGATGTCGCCTCCCAAAACAACAACCGCCGCCAACTGAACCGGTCTGATCGCGCATGACTGATTGGATGTCCCTGCCTTACCGTATGAACGTGGGCGCGGTGCTGTTCGGGCCGGATGGCCGCGTGCTGGTCGGCCGGCGCGCCGGCGTGGCAAATGCCGCATGGCAGTTGCCGCAAGGCGGAATTGACGAGGGAGAAGACCCGCGGACGGCGGTTTTACGCGAGCTTCTGGAGGAAATCGGCACCGCCGACGCCGATATTCTGAGCGAACACCCAGGCTGGCTGCAGTATGACTTCCCCAAAAGCCTGCAACGCAAAGCCTGGCATGGCCGCTACCGCGGACAAAGCCAGAAATGGTTTGCCTTGAAGTTTCTGGGACAAGACTCCGATGTCCGGCTGGATGCCCACGCCCACCCTGAATTCGACGCCTGGAAATGGGTGCCGCTCGCCGAACTGCCCGGCCTTGCCGTCCCCTTCAAACGGGAAATTTACGAAACCCTGGCGCGCGATTTCGCATACCTCGCGCTTCCTTAATATAATTTCATAATTACAGGAGTCCTTGATGCTGAAATTGACCGCCTCCGACGGGCACGAGTTTGCGGTTTTCGAGGCCGGCAATGTCAACGCGCCGCGCGGGCTGGTCGTTCTGCAGGAGATTTTCGGCGTGAACGCGCATATGCGTTTAGTTTCCGAGCGTCTTGCCGGGTTTGGCTACCGCGTCCTTTGCCCGGCGGTGTTTGACCGCGCGGAACGCGGAGTCGAGCTTGGTTACGAACCTGAGGACATCAAAAAAGGTATTGACCTGCGGAGCCAAATCCCCGAATCCGCCGTTCTGGCTGATATTCTGGCCACCGCCTCGGCCTTTGGCGGCAAACCGGTTGGCATTATCGGCTACTGCTGGGGTGGCTCGCTGGCATGGCTGGGGGCAACAAAAAGCACGGCTTTCAAGGCCGCCATCGGCTGGTATGGCAGCGGCGTCGCCGCGCAACGGCACCTCCGGCCCAACTGTCCGGTCCAGCTGCATTTCGGCGCGGAGGACAAAGGCATCCCCCTCTCCGATGTGGAGTTGATCAAGGCCGCGCGGCCAGAGGTCGAGGTCTTCGTCTACCCCGGCGCACAACATGGGTTTGGTTGTGAGGCGCGCGCAAGCTACAACCCTGCCGACAGCGAACTGGCCGAACTCCGCAGTTTGGCGTTTTTCGCCGAACATCTGCGTTAATCGCCCGGCAAAATCCCGGCGTCACGAAAAATTAGCAGCGCTGGCCTTGCACATTTCATTCCGGCTCGAGCAGCAGCCTAAATGTCATAAAACTGCAACCGAACCCCCGTCGCCTTTGTCACATTGTTCAATTATTGCCAGGACCATGCGGGGTGATCCCGCTATCCGATAGGGCTCTCCACTCGGGGACATCACAAAAGGAACGTGAACGTGAAACTTAGCACCAAACTGCGCAACTCCGGCGCCGCCGCTCTTGCTCTGGCCGTCGCCCTGGGCGCTGCCGGCACCGCTCATGCCGCCACCACGCTGGTTGAGACCGGCTCCAGCCTGCTGTACCCGCTGTTCAACCTCTGGGTCCCTGACTTCACCGCCGCCAACCCCGGCATCCAGCTCACCACCACCTCCACCGGTTCGGGCGCCGGCATCGCGCAGTCCATCAAGGGTCTGGTGCAGATCGGCGCCTCCGACGCCTATCTCTCCGACGGCATCGTGAAGAAAAACCCCGGCATGCTGAGCATCCCGCTGGCCATTTCCGCGCAGGCGATCAACTTCAACCTGCCCGGCCTGAACGACAAGAACATCAAGCTGTCCGGCCCGATCCTGGCTGGCATCTATTCCGGCAAGATCACCATGTGGAACGACAAGGCGATCAAGGCCGCCAACCCCGGCGTTAAGCTGCCCGCACATGTGATCATCCCCATCCACCGTGTTGACGGCTCGGGCGATACCTTCATCTTCACGCAGTATCTCTCCGACTCGACTCCCGCCTGGGCCCACACCGTTGATTACGGCACCGCCGTCTCCTGGCCGGCTGTCACCGGCGGGATCGGCGCCAACGGCAACTCCGGCATGGTTTCCGCCGCCGCCGCCAACCCCTACTCCATCGCCTACATCGGCGTCAGCTTCTCCGATCAGGCCGCCAAAGCCGGCCTCGGCGTTGCCAAACTCAAAAATGCCGATGGCAACTATGAGCTGCCCACCGCCGCCACCGTTGGCACCGCGGCGAACAGCATCGTGACCCAGACCCCGCCCGACGAGCGCATCAGCATGGTCTTCGCGCATGGCGCCAATGCCTACCCGATCGCCAACTACGAATATGCGATCATCAACACCGCGCAGCCGAATGCTGAAACCGCAACCGCGGTCAAGACCTTCCTGAACTGGGCGCTGACCTCCGGCAACGACATGAAGTACCTCTCCCAGGTTCACTTCCTGCCGCTGCCCGCCGCGATCGTGACCCTCTCCAAGACCCAGATCGCGAAAATCCACTAATTTTCAAAAAAGCCCCTTCCGGCCCTGGCCGGGAGGGGTTTTTTTTTCTAATCATCGGTGGACCATGAAAATCCGGCCCTTTCGTTTGTCCCTGCTTGGTTTGAGCCTGTTCGTCCCTGCCGCGCTTTGCGCGGTTGTTTTGTTTCTGATCATCTATTCAGGACAGGCGATCGTCTTCAACGGCCTTGGCTTTCTCTCCCGAATCACCTGGAATTTGGGCAATCTCTATAGCGACCCCGTGACCATCAACGGAATCCAGATTCCCCTCGGCGCCAATTACGGCATTCTGGTCTTCATTATCGGCACCTTGGCCTCTTCGCTCATCGCCATTCTCATCGCCGTGCCACTCAGCGTCGGCGCCGCCATCTTCCTGGCCGAGGCCGTACCCGAGTTGGAACGCTCCCGCCCGCGCTGGATGCCCCCCATCCGCCCGGCTCTCTCCATGCTGGTGGAACTCGTGGCCGTGGTTCCCTCGGTCGTCTTCGGCCTCTGGGGGGTTGCCGTCCTTGTTCCCTTCATCGGAAAATATCTCGCCCCTTCCGGCAACGGCTACGGCCTGCTCGCGGCCAGCATCGTCCTGGCGCTGATGATCACCCCGATCATCGCCACCACCCTGCTGGACTCGCTGATGCAGATCGGCAAGGAAAACCGTGAATCGGCCTTCGCGCTTGGTGCCACGCATTTCGAGGTGGTGTCCAAGGTCATGCTGCCCATGGTCCGCACAACGCTCATCGGCGGCATCGTCCTGGCACTTGGCCGCGCTCTGGGCGAGACCATGGCCGTCCTCATGGTCTCCGGCGGCGCCATCAACATTCTGCCGACCAGCATATTCTCCCCGGTATCCACCATCGCCTCGTTCATCGTCAGCCAGTTGGACAGCGCCGAGTCGGACCCCACCAACATGGCCGTGCGCTCGCTCGCGGAAATCGCACTTGTGCTGTTCGTCATCACCCTGGCGGTCAACGCCACCGCCAAACTGCTTACCTCGGGGGCGCTCAGTGTCCGTAACCGTAAATAACCAGCCCCGCTTCCAGGCATTGGCACTGCGCCGGGCGATTATCAGCCATATCGGGTGGATCGCCTGCGGCCTCGGCCTGCTCCTTGTCATCGGCCCATTGCTGGACATTGTCGGCGTGGTCGCCTTCAACGGCATCTCGGCCTTTTCGCTCAAACTTTTCACGACCACAACCAACGGCACCGCCGGCGGCCTGCTTAACGCAATCGAGGGCACACTCGTCATCTCGGCGGGCGGCATGCTCATCGCCGTCCCCATCGGCGTTGGCGCCGGCATCTACCTCGCCGAATACGGCAGCAACAAGCTGGGCAACACCATCCGCTTTTTGTCGGACGTGCTAACCGGCACCCCCTCGATCGTACTCGGCTATTTCTCCTACATCGTCTTCGTCACCACCCTGGGCTGGGATTTCTCGGTACTCGCCGCCGCCATCACCATCGCCATCCTCATCGTGCCCTACCTCGCCCGCATCACCGAGCTGGCCTTACGCCAGGTTCCCAACACCATGCGCGAAGCCGGCTTCGCCCTCGGCGCCAGCGAACCCGCCGTCGTCTTCAAAATCGTGCTGCCGGGCGCCATCTCCGGCGTCGTCACCGGCGCACTGCTGGCATTGGCAATTTCCGTGGGCGAGACCGCGCCGCTCATCTACACCGCCGGCTGGTCCAATTATCTCTGGAACGGCAAGCTCACCAACGCGCCCATCGGCTACCTCACCTACGTCATCTGGACTTTTATCGACCAGCCGGACGCCCGATCCCACGCGCTGGCCTTCGCCGCCGCGTTTCTGGTCATGCTGGTCGTCCTCGCGATCAATATCGGCGTGCGCCTGATCATCCGCCGCACCAAACTCACCTGATCCCAATGGCCGCCGATGATGACTTCAGATCCCCCCCCCCGCGGCGGGATAGACCTGAAGTCATCGCCCCCTATACCGAGAAATACTTAGCCTTGGAATTCAGCACCACAATCGCGCTCGTCGATTGTTCCGGGTGCAGCTGATATTCATCAGACAGCGAGACACCAATCCGCTCCGCATCGAGCAGGCGCAGCAACTGCTCCTGATCCTCCAGTTTCGGACAGGCCGGATACCCAAACGAATAACGCGAGCCCCGATAGGATTGTTGCAGCAGCTTCTCCATATCCCGGTCATCCTCTGCGGCGAACCCAAGCTCGGCGCGAATCCGCTTATGCGTATATTCCGCCAGCGCCTCCGCCATCTCAACCGAGAGGCCGTGCAAATATAAATAATCCTGATACCGGTTGGCTTCGAACCATTCACGCGCCACTTCCGAGGCACGCTGCCCCACTGTGACAACCTGCAACCCGATGACATCGCGCACGTCATCATCCACGTCACGGAAAAAATCAGCGATGCACTCGCCATCCTCCTTAGGCTGCCGCGGCAGGCTAAAGCGCGCCACCTCTGTCCTGCCGTCCTCGGCAAACACAATCAGATCATTCCCCTGGCCTGCAGCCTTCCAATAACCATAGACCGCCTGCGGTTTCAAAATCTGCTCCGCTTCACAAAGATCAAGCATCCGCTTCATAACCGGCCGCAACTCCTGGCGCGCCCAGGCCAAAAACTCCTCAAGCGACTTGCCTTGCTTGCGGAATCCCCATTGAAACTGAAACAGCGACCGCTCGTTGATAAACGGCACAATCGCCTTCGGCGACGCCTCAATGGTCTTGCTCCCCCAGAACGGCGGGGTCATCATCGGCTCGCCCTGCGTCAGGCGCCGCCGGCGGGCCTGCACGGCGCCAATATCCACCGGCGCAAACGCCGCCGCATCCGCCTCGCCCAGCTTGCGCTTGGTGTTGCGGGCCTTGCCTTTGCGCTTGGACTGAATGACGGCAAGATAATTGTCGAAATCATTACCGGTCACTTTATCCATCAGGTGCAGCCCGTCGAAGGCATCGCGCGCATAGGCAACCCGGCCAGACGTATAGGCCGCCACGCAATCCTCTTCCACATAGTTGCGCGTCAGCGCAGCCCCCCCCAGCATCACCGGAATCTCCAACCCCTGGCGGGACATTTCCTCAAGATTTTCGCGCATCACCACGGTGGACTTCACCAACAGCCCGGACATGCCAATCGCGTGCGCCCTGTGCTCCTTCGCGGCCAATACCATATCCGCCAGCGGCACCTTGATGCCAAGATTAATCACTTTGTAGCCATTGTTGGTCAAAATAATATCGACGAGGTTTTTTCCAATATCGTGAACATCGCCCTTTACCGTGGCAAGCACCATGATGCCGCGCTCCTCACCGGCAACGCGCTCCATCATCGGCTCCAGATACGCCACCGCCGCCTTCATCGTCTCCGCCGACTGCAAAACGAACGGCAACTGCATCTTGCCCGCGCCGAACAGCTCGCCAACCACCTTCATGCCCTCCAGCAGAACGTTGTTGATGATATCAAGCGGCTTGTTGGTCTTCAGCGCCTCGTCAAGCTCATCGCTCAGCCCCTTGCGGTCGCCATCCACAATGCGGTCCTTCAACCGCCCCTCAACCGTCTCGGCACGTTTTTTCTTGGTTGCATCCGCCGCCTTGCGGTCCGCAAAAATTTCCAGAAGTTTTTGCAGCGGGTCATAACCCTCCGCCCGGCAGTCAAAAATCAGGTCCTCGCAAACCTTCACCTCTTCCGCGGCGATCAGATGCAGCGGGCGGATTTTCGACACATGCACAATCGCGCCCGTCATCCCCGCGCGCACCGCATGATCAAGAAACACCGAGTTCAGCACCGCGCGCGCCGCCGGATTCAAGCCGAAGGAAATATTGGAAAGGCCCAGAATAATCTGAATATCCGGGAACGCATCCCGGATCATCTTGATCCCCTCCAGCGTCCACTGCCCCAGCTTGCGGTCATCCTCATTGCCGGTGGCAATCGTGAATGTCAGTGGGTCAATCAGCAGATCGCTCTGCGGCAGGCCGAATTTATTGCACGCAAAATCCACCAGACGCGCGGCAATCCGCAGCTTGTCCTCAGGCGACTTCGCCATGCCCACCTCATCGATGGTCAGCGCGATCACCGCCGCACCGAATTTCTTGGCCAGCTTCAATCGTTCCGTGGCATGGCCCTCGCCATCCTCGAAATTGATCGAGTTTATAATCGGCTTGCCGCCATGCAGCTTCAACGCCGCCTCGATCACCGGGGTTTCCGTCGAGTCGATCACCAACGGCGCATTCACCGAGGAGGTGAAGCGCGTAATCACCTGATTCATCTCGGCAATCTCATTACGGCCTACAAACGCCGTGCAGATGTCCAGCGCATTGGAGGCTTCGGCCACCTGCTCGCGACCCATCGCCACGCAGCCGTCCCAATCGCCGGTTTCCTGCAATTCGCGCCATTTTTTCGAGCCATTGGCGTTGCAGCGCTCACCGATTGAAAAATAGCTGTTCTCCTGGCGCAGCGGCACGGCGCCATACAGGCTGGCAACCGAGGGCACCCAGAAATATTTGCGCGCCACCGGTGCCGGGCGCGGGTTGCCTAGCCGCTTGAGCATCGCATCCAGCGCCTGGATATGCGGGATGCTCGTACCGCAGCAGCCGCCAACCAAGTTCACCCCGTCCTCGGCCACAAAACGCTCAACCCAGCTGGCCATCTCAGGCCCGCCCAGCGGATAATGCGTCTTGCCATCCACCAGCTCCGGCAATCCGGCGTTGGGCTGCACGGAAATCAACCCAGGCCAGTTCTGTGAGAGATAGCGCACATGCTCAGCCATCTCCTGCGGCCCGGTGGCGCAGTTCAGCCCCATCAGCGGCACGTCAAGCGCGTTAATCACCGTGGCCGCCGCCGCGATATCGGGTCCCACCAGCAGCGTGCCCGTGGTTTCCACCGTCACCTGCACAAAAATCGGAATCCCCGAGCCGGCCTTTGTCAGGGCGCGCTTGGCCCCATTCACCGCGGCTTTAATCTGCAAGGTATCCTGGCAGGTTTCGATCAGAATCGCATCCACCCCGCCCGCCAGCAACCCCTGGGACTGCACAAACAGCGCCTCTTCCAGAGGGTCATAGGCAATATTCCCCAGGCTCGGCAGCTTGGTTCCCGGCCCGATGCTGCCAACCACATAGCGGGTACGCCCGTCGGCAAAACTCTCGGCGGCCTCGCGCGCCAGCTCACCGGCAATTTTGTTGATCTCGAACGCCCGGTCCTCAAGCTCAAACTCGCCCAGCGTAATCGGCGAGCCGCCAAAGCTGTTGGTCTGCACCATGTCAGACCCGGCCTCAAAATAGCCGCGATGAATATCGCGCACGAGATCCGGCCTGGAGAGGTTCAGCACCTCCGTGCAGTTCTCCTTGTCCCAATAGTCTTTTTCGACATCAAGCGTGAGCGCCTGCACGCGCGATCCCATGCCGCCATCGCAGAGCAGAACATTACGGGCGAGGGCTTCTAATAAATTTGGTCTGGACATGCTTGTCAGATACACCGGATTGTCCCCAAGTCCAGAGAATGTACAATGCAACTCACATGCAAATTCCAGTTTTGTGCGGGAGCATCCCCGCCGCCAACGACGCTATATTGCTGGAAGAAGGTCATGACCCGCCAAAACAGGGCTATATCGTCCGCTTCGCCCTGGCAAAACCCGGGCATTTCCCCGGTTGCTTCTGCTGCGCCCCGCGCGGACCCGCCGCCGCCGCCCTGGGGCAACTTTTCCGGGACCGGGCAACCGGCAAGGCGCCTTATTTCAAACGGCTGGTGGTTCTGGCTTCCCCTGCTGGCGAGGCCGCGGTGCGCGAAGCCCTCGCTGAGGATGTCCTCACCCGCGCGCGCTACAGGTTAGAGTGCAATCATTCGAAGTTCGCCCCCCTGAGCGAGCCGGAAGCGTGAACCGCCCTTTAATCTTTATAAATAATTTAAAGCTGGATAACGTGCGATGAAATTTCCGGTTCCCGCCGTTGCCGCACCGCCTCACGCCGTTCAAACAAGGTGGCGAACCACCTTCTGCTCCGGAGCCGCTCAACCGGCTTCACGCCCGCAGAGGGCGCGGCCAACGCCATCGCCATCATCGTTACCCGGTACGCGGCATCGGGATTGCGCTTGAATAAAGCCCTGATTATCGCGTCCGCCTCGACATCCATCGGCGGCTGCTCCCCGCCGACGGCGCGACCGATGAACTCAATGATGGCTGTATGTTCCTCGCGTGTCACAGGGTAACTAAACAAGGCAATCAAGCCGCCGCGCAAGGCACAAAAATGTGAATGAAGGAGATTTCACCCAGCGGATGGGCTACGAACAGACTGATAGACAAGACGGATGATACCCTCACGGCTAAAGCGCTCCACCTCGGCCATGCCAATTGAGCCCAGCACCATACGGGAGGCGAAATTATCCTCCCGCGCCACCGCGATCACACGGCTCAACCCCGCCACGCCATGCGCGTAATTCAACGCCATCCCGGCCGCCTCGCTCGCCAGCCCAACCCCGCGGGCCTCCGGCCAAAAGGCGAAGCGCAATGCAACGCCCCGGCCATCCGGCCGATGCATCAGCCCCGTCACACCTAAAAATTTTCCCCGCAGCGCGCGCACGCTCCACATGCCATACCCAAACCGGCCCCAGTCCTGAATATCCTGCGCCAGCTCCTCGGCAACCTGCACAGGCCCCCTCACCCCGCCCAACATCTGCGCAAACGCCCGCGGATCTCCCTTCAACGCCACCAGGTCCCGCAAATCCCAATACCCGACCGGCGTCATCCGCAAACGCCCCGTCACCATGGACCAGGCCGATAATGCGGTCATGCCAACAGACTTTGCCGGCTCACACCCATGCGCAACGCCGGTACGGCTACCGGGTCAGCGGCCGGTATTTGATCCGGTGCGGTTCAGCGGCATCCTGGCCCAGGCGGCGGCGCTTGTCCTCCTCATAGGCCTGGAAGTTGCCCTCGAACCATTCGACATGCGAATCCCCCTCAAACGCCAGGATATGCGTGGCCAGACGATCAAGGAACCAGCGATCATGCGAGATGATAACGGCGCAGCCGGGAAATTCCATCAGCGCCTCTTCCAACGCGCGCAGGGTATCCACGTCGAGGTCGTTGGTCGGCTCATCGAGCAGGATGACATTGGCTTCCGTCTTCAGCATCTTCGCCAAATGCACCCGGTTGCGCTCACCGCCGGAGAGAATCCCCACTTTCTTCTGCTGGTCCGAACCTTTGAAATTGAACGCCCCCACATAGGCGCGCGAGGCAACGGTGCGTTTGCCCAGGTGAATCACATCCGTGCCGCCCGAAATTTCCTCCCAGACGTTCTTATCCGGGTCCAGCGAGTCGCGGGACTGGTCAACATAGC
This sequence comes from Acidocella sp., assembly GCF_013044125.1. GTDB lineage: Bacteria > Pseudomonadota > Alphaproteobacteria > Acetobacterales > Acetobacteraceae > Acidocella. The sequence goes on from NZ_JABEVC010000102.1 coordinate 14,842, forward strand.
CAAGCTTCACCGTTTCACCGATCTTCAATGCCCCGGAATCCGGCTTATCAAACCCGGTGATCATCTTGAACAGCGTGGTCTTGCCCGCGCCGTTGGGGCCGATAACACCGACGATACCACCAGGCGGCAGCTTGAAGTTGAGCCCGTCGATCAACTCGCGGTCGCCAAAGCCCTTGCACAGGTCAATCGCCTCAATAACCGTGCCGCCCAGGCGGGGGCCGGGAGGGATCACGATTTCCGCCACCCCGGTCGCCAGCTCCTGCGATTTCTGCAGCATTTCCTCATACCGCTGAATGCGCGCGCGCGATTTCGTCTGCCGGGCCTTCGGCGAGGAGGCAATCCAGTCCTGCTCTTCCGCCAGCGCGCGTTGGCGCGATGACTCTTCCTTCTCCTCCTGGGCCAGCCGCTTGCGCTTCTGCTCCAGCCAGGCCGAGTAATTGCCTTCATACGGATAACCGCGGCCCCGCTCGATCTCCAAAATCCAGTTGGTCACATTGTCCAGGAAGTAGCGGTCATGGGTGATAAGAATAACGGTGCCGGTATAATTCTGCAGCGTGCGCTCAAGCCAGGCAACAGATTCCGCGTCAAGATGGTTGGTCGGCTCATCGAGCAACAGCATATCCGGCTTTTCCAGCAGCAACCGGCACAACGCCACACGGCGGCGCTCCCCGCCGGAAAGCGGGCCAACCGGCGCATCGGGCGGCGGGCAGCGCAGCGCGTCAAGCGCAATCTCGATGCGCCGGTCGAGGTCCCAGCCATCCTCAGCGTCGATCTTTTCCTGCAAGCTCGCCTGCTCGGCCAGCAGCGCGTCCATCTTCGCATCATCCATCGGCTCGGCGAATTCTTCCGAAATGGCGTTGAAACGGCCCAGGGCGCCGCGCAATTCGGCAAATGCCTCCGCGACGTTCTCGCCCACGGTCTTGTTCGGGTCGAGATGCGGCTCCTGCGCCAGATAGCCCACACGCGCGCCTTCCGCCGCCCAGGCCTCGCCGCCAAACTCCTTGTCGATCCCGGCCATGATCTTCAGCAATGTGGACTTACCCGCGCCGTTCACGCCCAGCACGCCGATCTTCACACCCGGCAGGAACGAAAGCGTGATGCCTTTGAACACCTCCCGCCCGCCCGGAAAAGCCTTGGTGAGATCTTTCATGACATAAACGTACTGATAGCTGGCCATGGTATTTGCCCTTTTAAACGGTTGGGCACGGTATAGGGGCGGCGGCGGAGAGCGGCAACTGCCCCGCAGGACCCATGCCCGGGGTTTTTCCATCCCGGCGGTTTTTCCGCATGCGTCCCCCAGGGGGCAGATGGTGCGCCGGGCAGGAATCGAACCCGCAACCAAACCGTTATGAGCGGTCCGCTCTAACCGTTGAGCTACCGGCGCCTAAAGCTGGCGCACCATAGCGGGGCAAGCCGCGTTGGCAAGATGGGCTCCGCCGGGTTATAGCGCCCAGGGAATTCAACAGGGAGTTTTTAGCCATGGACGTGAGCAAACTATCGGCCGGTAAGGACGTACCGCGAGACATCAACATCGTAGTGGAAATCCCCGCCGGTTCAGGCGTGAAGTATGAGATCGACAAAGAGAGCGGCGCCCTGATCGTGGACCGCGTGGTCTTCACCCCCATGACCTACCCGGCCGCCTACGGCTTCATCCCCGGCACGCTGGCCGATGACGGCGACCCGGCCGACGCCCTGGTGCTGCTGCCGACCGCCGTCGTTCCAGGTGCCGTGGTCCGCGCCCGGCCAATCGGCCTGCTCCTCATGGAAGACGAAGCCGGCATGGATGAGAAAATCGTCTGCGTCCCGCATGACAAGGTCCACCCCCAGTACACTGACATCACCGAAGTCGCGCAGCTTCCCGCCATCACCCGCGATGCCATCAAACACTTCTTCGAGCACTACAAAGACCTCGAAAAGGGCAAATGGGTCAAAATCACCGGCTGGGCAGACCGCGCCGCCGCCGAAGCCGCCATCTCCGCGAGCCTGGCCCGCGCGGCCAAGTAGAACCGGCAACCCGCAAACCAAACCAGGGGGCGCGCTGCCCCCTGGTTTCTACCTTGGCACCCTCACCGGCCTGGCCGGGAGAATGTCATTCACCTCAAGTAAAGCCAGCAGCCCTTCGATAATCTGCGCCGGGGCTGGCGGGCAGCCCGGAACAAACAGATCCACCGGCATAATCGCCTCCGCCCCCCCGGCAATGGCCGGCGAGCCCTTAAAAACCCCGCCATCCACCGCGCAATCCCCCATGGCGAGCACGAGCACCGGGTCTGCCATCGCCTCGCGCGCCTGGCGCGCCGCGGCGATCATGTTGCCTCCGGCAACGCCAGTTATCAGCAACACATCCGCATGCCGCGGGCTGGGCGTAAAGCTCAGCCCGTATTGCGTCAGGTCATAAATCAGGTTCTGCGTCGCCCGCAGTTCCAGCTCGCACCCATTGCAGCTGCCTGCGGCAACATGGCGGATGGCGAGGCTACGCCCAAGTTTTTCATGCCCTGCGGCGGCAAGCCTCTGGCGCAACGCGGCAACGGTGGCGGGGTCCTGCCTGCGCGGCGCGGCCGGCTGAGAAATACAGTGCCGCAGGAGGGTTTTCCACACCATTACAGATCCACTCCCGAGTAGGAGGCATTGATGGATTTATTGATCAACGGAAAATCCGCAAGAATCCCAGTGGCGGCGGCGAACTCCACCAACGGCCATTGCAGCGTGCTGGCATCGGCGGCAAACACATCGCTGATCGCCCCAGCTTCTATGCGCAGCCAGTGCCACACAGGCCCCCTAAAGCTCTCCGCCACGCCCAGCCCGCTGCCGCTGCCCGAAGGCGGCGCCATCGCGATCACGGTATCGGGTAAATTGGCCAGCATATCGCGGATCAGGCGGATGCTCTCGGTCATTTCAGCCAGCCGGATGCGGATGCGCGCCGCCACATCGCCATCCTGCTCAACAGGAACCTCCAGGCCGAAATGTTCATAAGGCGCATAGCCGGGGGAAACCCGCGCGTCATGGTTCTGCCCGGCGGCCCGCCCGGTAAACCCACCCGCGGCATAGGCCG